>NZ_CP061309.1:1227024-1533781 GCF_018687955.1 Polynucleobacter ibericus
ATCATTTCAAAATACTGATCTTGCTGTTCTTTTTTAAGATCTAAGGTCTGTACAGTTTCCAAAAAACCCATCAAAACCGTAATAGGTGTTCTCATCTCATGTGAGACGTTAGCCACAAAGTCGCGACGCATGGCATCCGCTTTTTGCAGATCAGTGACGTTTTGAACTAATAGCAAATGACGCTTTTGCCCAAATGGAAAGGCCTGCAACATTAAGCTGATGCTACTACTAGGGCCCATTCTCTCCATCAGCAAGGGCTCATCAAAATTTCTTTTGGTGATGTATTGAATAAACTCTGGTCTACGTATTAAAAAATTAATACGCTGCATGACATCACGTTTATAAGTGAGCCCGAAAAAACTCTCAGCAATGCTATTGCACCACTCAATTTGATCGTTTTCATCCAACATCACAATGCCGTTAGGTGATGCCTGAAAAGCTTCTATAAAGTGATGATGTTGGCGCTCAATCGTCAGGAGTTTTTGTTTCTGATTTTTAATCAAGCGCTGTAGCCTGAAAAAAACTTCTTCCCAATATCCACTTGGTAGCGACATCGATTCTAGAGAATCGTTGAGGATGTATTTTCTGAGGTTTGCTAAATTGATGTATGAGTAAACCAATGGAACGGAGAGTATGAATATTCCCAGCGGAATAGCCCATTGAGCCCCCCAAAATTCTAGGGCAATAAAAGCCGCTATGAGGGCGAGGCAAACTAGAAAGGCGAACCGGGTTAATGCGGAAATCATGCTGCAATCTTAGTCGATCTGTAAGCCGATCTTTAAGAAATGCAAAAAGTAGTAATTTTACGACTCTGTAGGCGTCTTAGTGATACGGTATCCGCTGCCACGAACTGTTTCAATATATCGGTCGCAATCTACCGGAGCTAAAGCGGCTCTAAGGCGCTTTATATGAACGTCTACTGTGCGCTCTTCGATGTACACCTCATTGCCCCAAACATTGTCTAATAAGCTAGCGCGAGAATGCACACGCTCGGGGTTGGCCATGAAAAACTGTAATAGCCTGTATTCGGTTGGCCCTAATGGAATAGGCTTAGGGTCAATATCCGGCCAAATAGCCAGTACACGATGAGAGCTTGGATCCAATTTAATGGGGCCAATACTCAAAGGGCCAGTATCTTCAATTGGGGACTGTCTACGCAATAAGGCTTTCACCCTCGCTACCAACTCTTTAGGCGAGAAAGGCTTAGTCACATAATCATCCGCCCCAGAATCTAAGCCCAAGACTTTATCAACCTCTTCACTTTTAGCGGTGAGCATTAAGATAGGCAGACCCCTAGTTCGCTCTTGAGACCTAAGCTCTTTGGCAAATTGAACGCCGGATTTACCAGGGAGCATCCAGTCCAAAATCAGCAGGCTCGGCAAGCGATCCTTCATAATCGCTAGCGCTAAATCCGTCTGCATGACTTTCTCAACCTCAAAACCAGCGTGAGTCAGATTGATTGCGATTAATTCAGCAATTGATGGCTCATCTTCAACGATTAGGATGCGATGCGTCATATCTGATTGCTGGTTATTTATTGCTTATTAGCTTCACGCACTAAATCTTCATGCGGTATGTGACGGACATCAGAGCCCTTTGCAATATAGATCACAAACTCGGCAATGTTCTTGGCATGATCACCAATACGCTCAATCGCCTTAGCAATCGTCAGCATATCTAAGCCTGTACTGATGGTATGCGGATCTTCAGACATATAAGAAATCAATTTACGTACAAAGCCCCTGAATTCCTCATCAATCTGACGATCTTCAGCTACTACTTCAGCAGCAGCAACCGTATCTAGGCGAGCAAATGCATCCAAGCTACGACGCAATAAGGTAATGGCCATCTGACCAGACAAGCGAATCTCTGCCACGTTAATCTTGTAAGGAACATTAGACTCAATCAGTCTTTTCGTTCTTTTTGCTACCCTCTCAGCCTCGTCACCCGCACGCTCAAGATTGGTAATCGCCTTTGAAACAGCCATTACTAAACGCAGATCACGAGCTGTTGGCTGACGACGTGCAATCAGTTCGGTGCACGCTAAGTCAATTTGAATTTCTAGATCATTAACTAGCTTTTCGTTCTCAATGACCACATTGCAAGTGTCAAGGTCCATTGAAGTAAAAGCACGCATTGCTGTGGAGATTTGAGACTCGACCAATCCACCCATCTCAAGCAAGCGGCTTGAGAGTGAATTTAAGTCGGCGTCAAATTGTGATGATAGGTGTTTATCTGGCATTTAATGTCTCCAATTAACCGAAGCGGCCGGTAATGTAGTCTTCTGTTTCTTTGCGCTTAGGCTTAATAAATATTTCGTCTGTCTTGCCGTACTCAATGAGGCTACCTAAGTACATATAAGCAGTGTAATCGGATACGCGAGCAGCTTGTTGCATATTGTGAGTCACGATTGCAATGGTGTACTCATGCTTCAGCTCATTAATCAATTCTTCGATTTTGCCAGTTGAAATAGGATCCAACGCAGAAGTAGGCTCATCCAACAAAATCACGGATGGCTTGACTGCAACGCCTCGGGCAATACACAGACGTTGCTGTTGACCGCCGGAGAGAGATAAGCCACTTTGATTGAGCTTATCTTTAGCCTCGTTCCATAATGCCGCCTTGTTCAATGCCCACTCAACGCGCTCGTCCATTTCAGAGCGAGAAAGCTTTTCATAAAGACGCACACCAAAAGCGATATTTTCATAAATCGACATTGGAAATGGCGTTGGCTTTTGGAAAACCATACCAATACGGGAACGCAGTAAGTTCAAGTCCTGGCCTGGCTCAAGAATGTTCTGACCATAGAAGTTAATCTCACCTTCAGCACGCTGACCTGGATACAGATCGTACATACGATTTAAGGTGCGCAATAAAGTAGATTTGCCACAACCAGAGGGGCCAATAAAGGCGGTCACTTTGCCCTGCTCAATATCTAGATTGATGTCTTTTAGACCTTGGAACGTGCCGTAGTAAAAGTTTAAGTTTCTGACTTCAAGCGCGTTAATAGCTGCCTGTGCTGGTTGTTGATTTGTTGTATCCACTCTACCCCCTTGACTATCGATCTTATTTAAGTCAAACATTGTGTTCATATTGCTCATCATGCTTGTACCTTCTCACGGAATACCACTCGCGCCAAAATATTTAGACCAAGAACAGCAAATGTAATTAACAACGCTGCTGCCCATGCTAAATCAACCCAATTGTCATATGGGCTCATCGCAAATTGGAAAATGACCACCGGCAAATTCGCCATTGGTGCATTCATATTGGTCGAGAAAAATTGGTTGTTTAGCGCTGTAAACAATAAAGGTGCCGTTTCACCACTAACCCTTGCTAATGCAAGCAGGATGCCAGTGATTACGCCACTTTGAGCAGCGCGTAAGGTGATCATAAATGCCACTTTCCACTTTGGTGTCCCAAGAGCATAAGCAGCTTCACGCAAACTACCCGGCACTAAGCGCAACATATTCTCAGTAGTTCGAACCACTACAGGGATTGCAATTAGCGCCAAGGCAATAGTACCTGCCCAACCTGAGAAGTGACGGACCTGAGCCACCACAATTGCATATACGAACAGACCGATCACAATTGAAGGGGCAGAAAGCATGATGTCCGTAACAAAGCGTGTAATAGAAGCAACTTTACTTCTATCGCCATACTCAGAAAGATACAAGCCAGCTAGTACCCCAATCGGCGTACTAATTAAGGTGCAACTCGCCACAATCATGAGACTGCCAACGATGGCGTTGGCTAAGCCGCCACCCTCTGAGCCCGGAGCGGGTGTGCTGTTCAGAAATACACCTAAGTTAATTGATGAGAATCCCTTAATAAATAGAACGCTCAATATCCATAACAAGAAAATCATGCCAAGAGCCATAGCTCCAGTAGAGAGCACTAGGCCAATCTTATTGGCACGCTTACGTCTAGCAAAAATTGCGGGATTGATATTTGAAATGCCGTTCATGTTTTAAGTCCTTGCTTTTTCTCCATATTCATTAACATCCACTTAGCAATCGCTAAAACTACGAATGTAATCATGAATAGAGCGAGACCGAGAGCAAATAAAGAGGAGTAATGTGGGCCAAGTTCAGCCTCTCCAAACTCGTTTGCCAATGTCGATGCAATTGAATTTCCAGGGGCAAACAAAGATGCTGAAAGACGATGGGCATTACCAATCACAAATGTAACGGCCATTGTTTCTCCGAGCGCCCTACCTAATCCCAACATCACGCCACCAATGACACCAGCCTTGGTGTATGGAAGCACAACATTTTTTACGACTTCCCAAGTGGTACAGCCAATTCCGTAAGCCGACTCCTTCAGAACTGGAGGAACGATTTCAAATACATCACGCATTACCGACGCAATAAACGGCAGAATCATCATGGCTAGAATCAAACCGGCACACAAGATACCAATACCGTTAAATGCGCCTGAGAATAAAATTCCCAATCCAGGAATCTGGCCAAGAGTGGCCGCCAAAGCTGGCTGAATATAGTCCCCGAAAAGTGGTGCGAATATAAACAGGCCGAACATTCCATAAATAATCGATGGCACGGCAGCGAGTAGCTCAACTGCAGTACCCAGTGGTCTGCGTAATGGGCCTGGGCATAGCTCAGTTAAGAAAACTGCAATGCCAAAACTCAGCGGAACTGCAATCAATAAAGCTATCAATGAAGTGACTAAGGTGCCATAAATTGCAATTAATCCACCAAATTCACCATTAACAATATCCCACTCTTTTGTAAAAAAGAATCCAATACCAAATTTGTCTAAAGCTGGCCAAGCATTAATAATCAGGGAAATGATGATGCCTACCAGAGCAATCAGCACTGACAGTGCAAAAAATTGTGTAATCCCGTGAAATAAAAAGTCTTGAATTCGCTGTAACTTAGCAATCCTGAGGGCCTGTGGCGTTGGTGCAGAGTGCGACTGAGATGATTCAATCATATTTGAGCTTAATTAAATTAAAAACAGCCCCACCCTCGGTGGAGCTGTTGTGTGAGAAACCAAAAAAATCAGTTCCAAATATTACTTAGTTACAACTTTTGTGAACACATTCTTACGGATGTAGTCCGTAGTGACATCTGGCATTGGAACGTAATCCAACTCTTCAGCCATTTTCTTGCCATCTTTAAATGCAAAGTCAAAGAATTTGATTACTTCAGCTGCATTAGCCTTGTTCTCAGGATTCTTGTAAAGCAAGATGAAAGATGCACCAGTGATTGGCCAAGACTTAGCACCAGAAGCATTGGTAATAAATGTACCCATACCTGGGATCTTTGACCAGTCAGTACCAGCAGCTGCAGCCGCGAAAGTAACATCGTCAGGTTGAACAAATTGACCATCTTTATTCTTCAAAGAAACGCTAGTCATTTTGTTTTTCTTGGCATAGGCATACTCAACGTAACCAATTGCACCCTTAACACGTGATACGTTGGCAGCAACACCTTCGTTACCCTTGCCGCCAACAGAAGAAGCGGCAGGCCACTTAACTGCAGCACCTTCACCAACAGCATCTTTCCAGTTCTGACTTACTTTAGCTAAGTAGTTTGTGAAAATAGCGGTTGTACCAGAGCCATCAGCACGATGAACTACGGTGATTGCCAAGTCAGGCATTTTCATCCCAGGATTATTCAAGACAATACGTTTGTCGTTCCAATTAGTGATAACGCCCTGGAAAATATCAGACAAAGTGTCTGGGGATAACTTGAGTTCGTATGGCTTTACACCTTCTACGTTAATTACTGGAACAACACCACCAATAATTGCTGGGAATTGAACCATGCCGTCTTTTTCTAAATCATCAAATTTCACTGGATTGTCAGTTGCACCGAAATCAACAGTTTTTGCTTTGATTTGCTTGATGCCACCAGATGAACCAATAGACTGATAATTCAAGTTAGAACCAGTTTTAGCTTTGAACGCTTCTGCCCACTTTGCATAAATTGGGTATGGGAATGTTGCACCAGCACCTGTCATATCAACAGCAAATGCAGTTGGAGCAAGCGAAATCGCGCCAATAACGAGCGCTTTTTTCAAGAATAATTTCATTTGAACAGTCCTTATTTAGGGAATTACAAAACAATGCAATAGATGGAAGATACGGACTGTGTATGACGCTTTGATGACATTTCGTCAAAAAAGTATAAATACTTAATAAAATCAGTAGTTTATGAAATTTAACCGTCTAGAAAAAACCCATTATTTTGTGGGTCTTTAGCACTGAGGACGCTTTAGATAATTCGCTTGAGCTTAAGCGCACCATAGACTGCACCACCCGCGATGGACATCACAATCATGACTTCATAAAAGGATCCCCTCAATCCAGGGAGGTCCTCCATATTCATACCCATAATTCCAGATATGAGAGTCATTGGCAAGAAAATGACAGTCATTACAGATAAGACCTGCAAGTTTTTAGCATTGAATTCGGCCACGTGTGCCGCCTGCTCATCTTGTAGGACCTTAGCGCGGTCGTAAAGACTGGATATGTCCTGTACTAGATAGGAAAGTAAATCCAAGTCATCTGTAAGTCGACTTTTATTCTCGTCCGAAAACCAATATGGCAGTCGTTTTAAGAGTCGATGCAAGGCAATGAGCTCTGGAGAAAAATGTCTTCGTAAACGGCTGCACTGTATTCGAATCCTGCCCAAACTTTCATGCTCAGGAAATTCTTTACCCTTGAGTAAGTTTTCCTCAAGAATATCCATATCTCCTGACAAATGAACCAATAGCGTTCTCAACTGTTCAGCTCGCAGGTCCAATAATTCATGAAACAACTCAATGGCTGAGCTTGGATTAATGTGACCGCTTCTAAGGTCATAACGCAGTTTATCGGTGGTTCTTAAGGGGTTATTTCGTAAAGAAATCATTAGCTTAGGCGTAATAATGGCCCAAAGAGTGCCTAAACTTCCATCTACTTGCTCCTCCCCAAACTCTTGATGAAAGTCATTCATCACCATCACCAGGCAATCATCTAGCTTCTCAATGCGCTCCATACGGCTCAAGTTCACGCCTTCTTCAATCATCTCTGTCACACGCTCTGGCACCAAGCTCGTTTTTTCAAGCCAACGTTGTACCTGGGAGTTAGATAGATTTAAGTGAAGCCAAATCGATATGTCTGGGTCTTCAATGGATTGCGCAATTTCAAATAATGGAATCTCATAGCCATTACCAGTTTTGGGCATAGCCCATGCAAATACCACTCCAGCAATTGGGAAGAGATTTAGAGTTGCGTCAGTTTGCATGCGCAAATTGTATGACAAATGAAATCGATCTTTATATGAGGTATGACATCAATTTGTCATATGAATTGGCTAAACAGATTGTTTCGTTTTCATAGTCAGATGTCTTACTCAATGAAATCATTTCTGCTGGGTTTATTACTGCTGCCCACACTCGCGCTCGCTTTTGAGCCATTAAACACAGATGACGCTGGCACAGTTAAGGCTGGCGGCAATCAGATTGAGCAGTACTTTTTCTTCATCAATCGATCTGATGGGCCTCAGTCTGCTGACATTATTACGCCAGGTGAAGAATATGCTGGCAATGCCGATGCGAGAGCCTTTCCATTTACATACACCAGAGGCCTGAGTGAAACTGTTGAAGCCTCTTTTTCGACCACCTATTACAACCAGCCTAGCGGTAACTATTCTCGATTTGCGAACTATGTATTTGCCAGCAAGTGGCGCTTTCACGAGGATACTGAGAATCGGTATGCCTTAGCTATCAAACCGACTATTGTTTTACCGGCAAGCACACAACAGCAAGTTAACGGTCTTGGCTTGGCAGCGCTCAATTATGGCGTTAATTTCATAGCCTCCAAATATTGGGATGAGATCGAAGTCCACGTCAATGCATCCTATATGCGTGCTCCTTACAACACAAACTACAGCATTGGGCATACAGCAGACAATATCCGCACCAATATATTTCTGCTTTCCATCGCGCCGGTATGGTCGGTTTATCAAAACCTCAAATTAGCACTTGATCTAGGAGCAACCACCAATCCACCTACCAACTCTCAAAATTTAAGTTACTACGCCCTAGTTGCCGGCATTTACTCTTTGACTGACAGCCTTGATTTAGGCGTATCTTATATGCGCACCGGCATGAATTATGGTGAAACTTTTGCAGTGCAACAGGCTGGCGCAAGCAGAAGTGAAGTTGGGCTTACCTGGAGATTTTGAGCATCAGTAGCCTATATGTGAAATTGTCATAAACATGGTGGAAACTGAGGCCTATCACCTAGCTTTTTTCATTGGAGCGATCTATGCACTATCAAATCATTCCCCTAGAAATGGGCTCCCTAGTAGAGCGCCAAATCTTTCAACAGGCTAATAAAGAGATCAAGTGCGGAATGGTGTGGAAACTAGGCTCCGTTCTCACAAGTACCAAGCCTAGCTTTGTCAAAAGCTATGATCCGAATATCGGTATTTGCATTGAAGACATACCCGGCGCAAAAATTAGCAAAACTTACGGGGGCGAGAAAGTGATTTACTTTTCGGATACGGTTAACGAGGATGAGCAAGATGAGTTAACAGACATCTTCTACCAAAGTAATAAAAAATACTCTAAGAATTATGTAGATGTATTTCATGATCTTGGTTGGACAGAGGTCAGCTCTGAATCTTATATATTTGGGCAGCTTGAAATTAAGGAGTTAGACAGGACTCCAACTTTGTATAAATAAAAATGCGCCTTATTAAGACAGTCACCTTCAGCATTCTCTTAATTTGCTCTTTTGGAGCTTTAGCTCAACCATCTGAGTCATTTAAGTTCATAGCTCTGGGTGATATGCCCTATAGACTCCCAGATGACTATCTTCGTTACGAGCGACTAATTTCTGAAATCAACCAGAAAAAACCGAGTTTTAGTATCTTTATTGGTGACACGAAATCAGGATCCACCCCTTGTAGTGATGAATACAATCAAAAGGTAAAGAGCTACTTTAATCAATTTATTTCACCATTGATCTACAGCGTTGGGGATAACGAATGGACTGATTGCCATAGACCGCTTGCTGGTTCTTACGATCCAATTGAGCGATTGAATACTCTTAGAAGCGAATTCTTCAATTCCCAAAAGAGTTTTGGTAAACAAAAGATTAGCCTCACTAGACAATCGGATACCAATTCTCGCTATCAGAAGTTTGTTGAAAACGCCTATTGGATAAAGAATCAATTTTTATTTGTGAGCATACATATTCCTGGATCCAACAATAACTTCGAGGCTGATGAGCGATCAAAAGCAGAATATGAGGAGCGCAACCGAGCTAATTTAGAGTGGATAGAAAATGCTTTTGCACTTGCTTCGAGCAAAGGATACCTCGGAATTATCTTTAGTTATCAGGCCGATATGTTTTATACGGCAGCACAGGCAATCAATGCAGATAGCGGTTATCGCGACACATTACATTCTCTCAGTAAGAATGCACAAGAATTCAAAAAACCCATCCTTTTAATTCATGGTGACAGTCATCGACTTATTCTTGATCAACCATTGAAAACAATTAATCAAAAACAGATACTCGAGAATGTTCTACGCTTGCAGATTATGGGTGCCGAGCAGGTGCAAGCAGTCGAAATTCAGGTAGACCCAAAGTCTGAGCAGCCCTTCAGTTTTACCCCTATTTTGCTAAGGCAGAATATGAATCAACCTAAACCGTAAATCCACTTACCCGATTAGGACGGTGCCCTTCTGTTAAATGGCACAAATTGAGCTCATTTCAGCCCATGAAATGTCATGAAACTCACACAAAGGTGTCATATTTCAGCTGTAAAGTATAGAAATACTTATGGGAGATGAAGTGTAATTCTCTCGCCATTGTTTGCGAATAGTTTGTGCTAACAGCCCATAGGTAACCAAATCACTCATGATCTTGAGCTTGCTATGAGTCAAGCATGCTGCCTGCGCAATTCCACTCTGCTCTTATAAAATTAAAGCCACCCGAGGGTGGCTTTTTGGGCAACTACTGTCAAACATATAACAACTACTGTCGAACATATAAATCTTTTCCATTCTTGACGGTCTTCACCACCTGAATATCCTTGATTTCCATGGGATCTACTTTTAATGGATTGCGATCAAGCTGCACCATGTCGGCTAGCTTTCCAGGCGTGAGACTGCCCTTCGTCGCTTCTTCTTTGTACTGATATGCAGTAACAGAAGTAAAACCACGTAGTGCCGTGTATGGATCAATACGCTGATCAGGACCTAAAGTACCGCCTCCATAAGCCTTGCGATTTACAGCCGTCCAAATGGTAAACAAAGCGCTTGGACCTGATGATGGCGTGTCATTATGAAGGCCAAATTGCATACCTTTTGTTTTGACTAAATTGAGTGGCACCATATTGCTAGCTCTCTCATCCCCTAGGATCTTTCTGTATATATCGCCGTACATCCAAATGTGGTTAGGCATAAATTGGGGAAGAATTTTTTGAGCCTTATATTGATCCAGTTGATCATCGCGAACAAAGAAAGAATGTGAAATAACGGATCTACGATCTTCAGTAACGCCTGTTTGTTGTATTGCCTTGGCAATTCCAGTAAGCGTCATATTAATACCAGCATCACCATTGGAATATCCGAAGTACTGAATATTTTTTTCGTAGGCGAGCTTTGCGTATTTGTTCACTAAATCTTGAGAGGCAACAGCCATCCCGCGCCAATTTTTTGGGAATCCTGTGGTATCGATGTAAGGCTTAGTGAAATAAGCCAAACGCAATTGTGGTGCGCCATCTGTTGAAACGAGTATTCCAGCCACTTTAAAACCACCATCGCCCTTGGTATAGATGCCGAAGGGATAATTTTTATTAGTTGCAAGCAATTGATCGACCACATCATACGTAGGCAATGCAATCAGATCTAAGCTAATCACATCGCGATCAACCGCCTGGCGCATATTGCTAAGGTCTTGAATCGTACTTTCATAACTTTGCGCAGTGGTGTATCCATTAGAGGCATAAATCTTTTCTGCTTTGCGATACGTTTCCATGGTTAAGTCACGGGAATACTTACCAAATACCTTTGCTGTGGTATCTAGATTAGGATCCCCAATTAATTCACCAGTAAGTTTTCCAGTTTTTGGATCAACCGGAAGCATGCCTTGTGTAACTTT
Source organism: Polynucleobacter ibericus (assembly GCF_018687955.1). Taxonomy (NCBI): domain Bacteria; kingdom Pseudomonadati; phylum Pseudomonadota; class Betaproteobacteria; order Burkholderiales; family Burkholderiaceae; genus Polynucleobacter; species Polynucleobacter ibericus. Next base: position 1,238,150 of record NZ_CP061309.1, read on the forward strand.
AGTATTTTTAGTGATTCCCAATTTCTTTAAACCCGCCGTATTGACAATCCCCGTCAGAGTTGAAATGTTATTCACAAATACCGGTTGATCAGGAAACGCTGCATCTAATTGCGCAATCGTTAAAGGGCCATCAGTCAAAAAAGCATCAGCGTACTCCGAACCAATAATCCAACCATTAAATGGTCTGGCCTCTGATTTCAATCGACCTATTAATTCCTGGGTTGTATGAGGCGGCTTAGAAGAAAAATAACCCAGATTAACGCTCAAGGTATTCTGCGCAATCAATGTAAAGTGACCCCAGGCATCGATAAAGCCCGGCAATAAGGTTTGACCTTTCAAGTCATTCATGATGGCATTGCTTCCAGCCTCACTGATGGCGTCTCGCATATTGCCAGCATAGGCAATCTTCTTACCTTTCACCACAACTGCCTCAACATATTGGGGTGTATCACCCTCCATCGTCAGTATGTCGCCATTGAAATATACGCTTGCAGTATCAGCAAATGCGTGGGCAGCAATCAAGATAAGACATGCAGCAAATGTATTTTTTATGAATTTCATGGGTGAACTGGTCTCTATTAAGCCGGAGGATTGGCAGATTCGGTGATGAAACGATCATACCAAAGGGAATTTCTGAGCATGCCAGGTGGTGGGGGATGCTATTTGCTGGCGGAGAGGGAGGGATTCGAACCCTCGGTAGGTTTGACCCTACGCCTGATTTCGAGTCAGGTACATTCGACCACTCTGCCACCTCTCCGAACCGAGGAATCATTATAGCTATCGATATATAAAGCCATGCAGCCGGTATTGCCTTATCGATTGACTGGAAAATATAGAAATGATCCTTTACTATAGATATACATTAATGTATATCTATACAAGGACCAGTGCATGAATATCCAGATTTCAAAGTGGGGCAATAGCTTGGCACTTCGCATTCCAGCATCATTCATTAAAGAAATTCAACTGAAAGATGGCGACAGAGTTGAAGCTACTCTATCAAGCGACGGAGCATTGGTCATCAGACCTCAAAAGCTTGATCGAAAAACCCTGTCCAAAATGGCCAAGGAATTAAGAGGTTCGATGAAAATGGGTACATCAGTAATGGATGAGGTTCGCTCTGGAGCTCGCTACTAATGCTCTATGTTGACACAAGCATATTGGTTGGTTTTTGCACCCACGAAGGAAAAAGTTCCGCCATCCACAAATGGTATGACAACACTAAAGATACAAAACTGATCTCGTCTACTTGGACGTTTACTGAATTTGCTAGCGCCTTAAGCATTAAAGAGAGAACTAGTCAGATTACTTCCAAAGAGAGTAAGAATGCTTGGAAGCTTTTTGAAGCTTTATGTGCTAATGACATTGAATTGCTACCAATAGAAAATAAAGTCTTTTACTCCGCTGGACTTTTGGTATTAGAAAGTGCATCCAAATTACGTTCTGGCGATGCACTTCATCTCGCTACCGCAAAAGCTTTCAAAGCTAAGTCAATCATCACTCTCGATAAAGTACTCGAGAAAAATGCCATACGCTTAAAAATGAAAGTATTAACTATTTAATTAAATGGGCTTTAGGACTTCTAAGCCACCCAAATAAGGTTGCAGTGCTTTCGGAATAGCAATACTGCCATCCACTTGCTGTTTGTTCTCTAGTAGCGCAACCAATGCTCTACCCACAGCAAGACCGGAACCATTTAAGGTGTGCACCAACTCTGGCTTAGCTTGACCCTCTTTAAATCTTGCTTGCATACGTCTTGCTTGGAAGTCGCCCATGCTGGAACATGAGCTGATTTCTCTATAGGCCTTTTGTGAAGGCACCCAAACTTCTAAGTCATACGTCTTGGTGCTACCAAAACCCATATCACCAGTGCAGAGCAATACTTTTCTATATGGCAACTCAAGAAGCTCCAGGATTCTTTCTGCATGCCCCGTTAAATCTTCAAGCGCTTGCATAGAGTCTTCTGGTTTGGTGATTTGCACCAACTCTACTTTGTCAAACTGGTGCTGACGAATCATGCCACGTACGTCACGACCATAACTACCCGCTTCAGAACGGAAGCATGGTGTATGCGCTACAAATTTCATTGGCAAGTTATCAGCGTTAACAATTTCGTCGCGCACTAAATTAGTAACAGGCACTTCCGCAGTTGGTATGAGATAGAAGTTTTCAGTCTTCGCTTCTCCATTGCCATCCTCACCACCCATTTGACGGGGAACTTTAAATAAGTCCTCTTCAAACTTTGGCAACTGGCCAGTACCGCGCATAGAAGCGGCATTAACCATATATGGCGCATAGACCTCTTGATACTCATGCTTAGTGGCATGCGTATCAATCATGAACTGCGCCAAGGCGCGATGCAATCTAGCGATTGGTCCTTTGAGAACTACAAAGCGTGAGCCGCTAATCTTGGCTGCCACTTCAAAGTCTAGGCCCAATGGACCGCCAAGATCTACGTGATCTTTAATCTCAAAATCAAAAATGGGCTCTTCACCCCAACGCTTTACCTCTGTGTTTTCAGTTTCATCTTTACCGGTGGGTACAGATTCATCAGGCAAATTCGGGATGCCCATCAAGAAGTCGGAAATCTCTGCCTGCAGCGTGCTTAATCTGGCTGCACCAGCTTCCATATCGGTATTGACTTGAGCTACTTCAGCCATCTCAGCAGAGGCATCCTCGCCCTTGCCTTTTTTCATACCAATAGCCTTAGACAATTGATTACGTTTGGCTTGCAATTCTTCAGTGCTGGTCTGTAAGGATTTACGCTCGGACTCAAGTGCATTGAATTTATCAACATCCAATTGGAATTTACGAGTAGCTAGGCGCGCAGCAACTGCGGAGATATCTTTACGGAGTAATTGCGGATCAATCATGTGATGCTCTGTGGTTTAGGGTTCTTGGTTTTAGCTCTAGTTTAAGCGTAAGACTTCAGCTCCAGCTGGTGGTGTGAAGGTAAAGCGATTGGCTGGCAAATTAACGTTGAGCTGGATCTTATCCAGAGTCACTAGAACAACACTGCCCAAACCATCGGTTAGCTCCAAAGCTTTAGGCAAGCCATTAACCATGCCAATCGAAATCTTGGTATAGGGCAGGTCATTTTTATCTTTAGCCTTAGGGTCTTTTTTAGGCGTCAAGTTCACCCACTTCATACCCAAGCGCTCTTCACCTTCTATTAAATCAAAGTGTTGATCGAGTGAAGTTTCACCAAAGAGAATGGCTGCAGGCGTAGAGGCCAATGCCTGCCCTGCCGGACGAAATGTCGCCTGATTTAAATCCTTGTCCCACAAGATTAATTGCTTACCGTCAGCAATCAGTTTTTGCTCATACGGTTTTTGGGTTTCCCAAACAAATCGTCCTGGACGTTGAAACACAAAGTGACCTTGCGTTTGGCGTACGACTTTCAAACCTTTGTCTTGTGGTTCGTTGGCCTTAGGTGCTCGCAACTGCTGTTGCACAAAATCCCCTTCAGCAGTTTTAGAGTTGCGCACAAATTGACGTAACTGCTCTGCACCACTATCTGCTTGTGAAAGCGCTGCTCCTGAAAACAGGAGGCTTGCAATTGTCAGAATTGCTGAAATGAGAAATTGAGGCATGGCTACTTACTCTGAAGGGCGATGCAAAATCTCGCGATTGCCGCCATTGCCCATCTTGGATACTAGACCTGCTTTTTCCATATCTTCAAGAAGGCGAGCGGCGCGGTTGTAACCAATGCGCAAATGACGCTGCACTAGTGAGATTGATGGGCGTTTATTTTCTAGGACGATAGCAACGGCTTGATCATAAAGAGGATCTGCTTCGCCACCACTCTCACCAGTTAAGGCATCCACATTAGACTCATCTGCACCTTCGAGCACGCCATCGATGTAATTGGCCTCACCCTTCTCTTTGAGCCACTCGACTACGCGATGCACTTCATCGTCAGATACAAATGCACCATGCACACGTACCGGCAATCCAGTACCTGGCGCCATGTAGAGCATGTCGCCCATACCGAGCAATGCTTCCGCGCCCTGCTGATCCAAAATCGTACGGCTATCGATCTTCGAGCTCACCTGGAAAGAAATACGCGTTGGTACGTTGGCTTTAATCAAACCAGTAATCACATCAACGCTTGGACGCTGTGTAGCAAGAACTAAATGGATGCCAGCTGCACGTGCCTTTTGTGCAATACGTGCGATGAGTTCTTCAATCTTCTTACCAGAGACCATCATCAAGTCAGCCAACTCATCAATCACGATGACTATCACCGGTGCTTTGTAGATTGGCTCTGGATCATCCGGAGTCAAACTAAATGGATTGGTGAGCTTCTCACCTTTTTCTTCTGCTTCCAGAATCTTTTTATTAAAGCCGGCTAAGTTACGCACCCCAAACTTACTCATGAGTTTGTAGCGACGCTCCATCTCATTAACAGCCCAGTTGAGCGCGTTGTAAGCCTGCTTCATATCGGTTACTACCGGGCAGAGCAAATGCGGGATCTTGTCGTAAATTGCCATCTCGAGCATCTTCGGATCAATCATGATCAAGCGTACTTCATCAGGCTTAGCCTTAAAGAGCAGCGACAAGATCATGGCATTGATACCAACAGACTTACCAGCACCAGTAGTACCAGCAACCAAGCAGTGCGGCATCTTTGCTAAGTCAGCCACCATTGGGCTACCAGAAATATCTTTACCCAAAGCAAGGGTCAGTAATGAGTGGTTGTCGTTATATACCTGCGAAGTCAGAATCTCTGACAAGTACACAGACTGACGTGTTGGATTTGGTAATTCCAAAGCCATACAGGTCTTGCCTGGGATGGTTTCTACCACGCGCATACTGACCACACCAAGTGAGCGGGCCAAGTCGCGTGACAAATTCACAATCTGACTACCCTTTACACCAATTGCTGGATCAATCTCATAGCGAGTAACTACTGGACCAGGATAGGCAGCAATCACAGTTACCTGAACATTAAATTCAGCTAACTTGCGCTCGATTAAGCGGGAAGTAAATTCAAGTACATCAGCAGAGATGGTTTCTTTTGCTTCAGGAACGGGATCTAATAATGCGAGTGGCGGCAATTCAGAATCAGGAATATCTACGAACAAAGGCTGTTGCTTCTCACGCTCTACACGCGCACTCTTTGGTATCTCAATCGGAGCTCGAACAATTTGTACAGGCGCAGCCACTTCAACGCGGCCGCGGAACTCTTCCACAAACTCTTCGCGCTCTTCAGCAGCAGCTTCGCCTAACTTGCGATCTTCCTCGCTATCGCGACGTTCGCGAATACGCAGAAAACTCACCTCTAGGAAGCGCCCTACTTTTTCAGCGATATCCAACCAAGAAAAATGCAGAAATAAGGATAAGCCGGCACAAAGCCCAAATAGCAGAACCAAGGTCGCACCAGTAAAGCCGAGGGACATTTGCAAGGGATCGCCAATCAGCTCACCCAAGATGCCACCAGGCGGCCTAGGAAGCTCCCAGGACAATGAATGCATCCGAATAGACTCAAGACCCATACTACAGATTAACGTCAGGCCAAAGCCTAACCAACGCATTAATAAGGAGTCTGGCTTGGCATCTGGATCTGGCGGCAAAGGAATGCTCCAAAGCTCACGCCATCCATTGAGAACGCGGCGCCCAAAGAGAGCTACCCACCAAAAGGCTGAAATCCCGAAGATATACAGCATTAAATCGGCTAAATAAGCGCCAAAACGACCGCCCAAGTTCCTAGGATCCTCGAAACTGGCATGGGACCAGGCTGGATCAGCCTTGGAATAAGTCAGCAGAATGGCAAATAAGCCCAGGCACAGGCCCAGGGAGATGAACCAGCGGGCCTCTAATAAGAGGCGGGGCATCCTGCCCTGCCCGCCATTCTCAGGGGGCTGGGGGCTCAAAGGAGCCTTGGACTTCGGGTATGCGGTTCTTGCCATGTTCTACCGATTGTAATCAAGCAAATCTATAATTTGAATATGACTACAAATACCCCAAAACACTCCAAAGTTCTAATCCTCGGATCTGGCCCCGCCGGCTATACAGCTGCAGTCTATGCTGCCCGTGCCAATTTAAACCCTACCCTCATTACTGGGCTGGCTCAAGGCGGTCAATTAATGACCACTACCGACGTGGAAAACTGGCCAGCCGACGCTGATGGCGTTCAAGGTCCAGAGTTGATGGAGCGTTTTTTAAAGCATGCTGAGCGCTTTAATACTGAAATCATTTTTGATCATATTCATACGGCAGCTCTCAAAGAAAAGCCGATTCGCTTGGTTGGCGATTCTGGAACTTACACCTGTGATGCCTTGATTATTTCTACTGGTGCTTCTGCTCAATATATTGGCTTGCCAAGTGAAGAAGCATTCATGGGTCGTGGTGTTTCTGGTTGCGCAACTTGCGATGGCTTCTTCTATCGCAATCAAGACGTATGCGTAGTAGGCGGCGGTAACACTGCTGTTGAAGAAGCTCTCTACCTCACTGGTATTGCTAAGAAAGTCACAGTGATTCATCGTCGCGACAAATTCCGTGCCGAGCCAATCTTGAACGATCGCTTAATGGCGAAAGTGGCTGAAGGCAAAGTGGAGCTGAAATTGAACGCCACTCTGGATGAAGTGCTTGGCGATGAAAAAGGCGTCACTGGTGTGCGCATTAAGAAACAAGATGGCAGCACTGAAGACATCGCCGTAACTGGCGCCTTTATCGCCATTGGCCACAAGCCGAACACTGAACTCTTTGTTGGTCAGCTCGATATGAACAATGGCTACCTCAAGACCCACTCAGGACTTGAAGGCAATGCTACTGCTACTAATATCCCTGGCGTATTTGCTGCAGGCGACGTACAAGACCACATCTACCGTCAAGCGATTACTAGTGCTGGCACAGGCTGTATGGCTGCATTAGATGCGCAGCGCTACTTAGAAACATTGGAATAAGAATCCAAGTTGTTTCTTTGTAGTTCAGCAAATTAATAAAAAAACGCCTAGCAATGCTAGGCGTTTTTGTTTTAGGAACAATGCTTAAACCCAGTTTTCAAGAGCAAGGTTTGGAACCCTCTTAAACTCAGACATATTGTTGGTAACAAGAGTTAGGCCGTGACTTCTGGCGTGAGCTGCAATATGAATATCATTTACTCCAATGGGCTGACCCGCACGCTCTAGAAAAGCCTTAATTTGCCCATAATGCTGAGTTGCAGCTATGTCATAGGGCAAAACTTCTAAGTGGCTAATGAAGTCTTCAATAACATTGAGGTTTTTTTCTACGTTTGCACTTTTTTCGGCGCCATAAATTAGCTCTGCCAATGTAATTGCTGATATAGCCATACGATTAGCATTTTTGTTGAATACTTTAAGCGCCTCTAGTGGTTTTTGCTTTATGACATAAATAACAATATTTGTGTCCAATAGGTACTTAAGCATTAGAGAGACTCTCTATCGCCTTGCTCCTGGGAGCCTCTTTCGTTCATGAAGTCTTCACTTACACCCGCTTCACCCAAGAAGAAGTTGTCCCACATATTTTCTATAGGTGCAATGATGCGCTCACGACCTTTTGAGCGCACGTTAACCTTGCGCACATTTTCTGGCAATCGCATTTCTGCAGGCATTCTTACCGCCTGAGTACGGTTGTTGGTAAACACTGTTGAAATAGCCAAAATTTGACCCCTCCATATGTATATAGCAATTGTATATCGCACTTAGCCTAATTTCAAGCCCTTTAAGAGGAAACTTTATCTATACGAGGCTTCGGAGAACTTCTATTTAACATTTCCCACTCCAGATCATCTTCCCCTTCATGCACCAAGATTTGCATCTCTGTAACAAGATTTAATGCCTCAATATCGACAAAACCCTTTGGAAAGGTTTTGGAATTTGCAAGATCCACGCGCACTTTAATTAACTCAATTTTTTGCATGCGTTAAATAATAATTAAACCAATGACCGCAATATCAAAATGGCGATACCAATAAAAAAAACGCCTAGCATGCTAGGCGTTTTTGTTTGTTACGGCTTGATTGCTTAACGTGAGACCACTGGCAACAATGGCACGATGAGTAGTGCCACGATATTGATGATCTTAATCAGCGGATTAACAGCAGGACCCGCAGTATCTTTGTATGGGTCGCCTACGGTGTCACCAGTAACTGCCGCTTTATGCGCTTCAGATCCTTTACCGCCGAAATTACCTTCTTCGATATATTTCTTGGCATTGTCCCAAGCGCCACCACCGGTACACATCGAGATCGCCACAAATAAGCCGGTAACGATCGTACCCATGAGTAAGCCACCCAATGCGGCAGGTCCTAACAAGAGACCAACCACGATTGGAGCAACTACTGGTAGAAGTGAAGGCACAATCATTTCTTTAATGGCAGCAGAAGTCAGCATATCTACAGCCTTGCCGTACTCTGGCTTTGCAGTGCCCTCCATGATTCCAGGGATATCGCGGAACTGACGACGTACCTCCTCCACTACTGCACCAGCACAACGACCTACTGCTTCCATGGCCATCGCACCGAACAAGTAAGGAATCATGCCGCCGATAAAGAGGCCAATGATCACCATGTGGTTGGACAAGTCAAAAGATACTTGCTGACCAATTCCCTCTAATGCGTGGGTGTAGTCAGCAAACAGCACAAGTGATGCCAAACCTGCTGAACCAATCGCATAGCCTTTGGTCACTGCCTTAGTGGTGTTGCCAACTGCATCTAATGGATCGGTAATGTCGCGTACAGATTGTGGCAAACCTGCCATCTCTGCAATGCCGCCAGCGTTATCGGTAATTGGACCATATGCATCGAGGGCAACCACAATTCCTGCCATCGACAACATGGCTGTTGCAGCAATCGCAATGCCATACAAACCAGCCAACCAATATGCCGCAAAGATTGCGGCGCAAACAAATAGCACTGGATAAGCAGTGGACTTCATTGAAATGCCTAAGCCTGCAATGATGTTGGTGCCATGACCCTTAGTGGATGCTTCAGCAATATGTTGTACGGGCTTGAACTGGGTACCGGTGTAGTACTCGGTAATCCATACCAGACCTGCCGTCAGCAACAAGCCCACTACGGTTGAGCCAAACAAACGCCATTGGCTGCCAGGGATACCTAAAGCATCATCCGGCATGATGAAGTTCGTTACGAAGTAAAAAGCGATGAGTGATAAGCCGCCTGCAATGATGAGACCTTTATATAAGGCAGGCATGACGTTTCTCATACCTGGAGTGGCTTTTACAAATGAACAACCAATGATGGAGGCGATGATCGATACACCACCAAGCACTAATGGATAAATAATCGCAGCAACCGGTGCGCCTGTAACCATGAGTGAACCCAAAACCATCGTTGCAATCAAGGTCACCGCATAAGTTTCAAATAAATCTGCCGCCATACCTGCGCAGTCGCCGACGTTGTCACCAACGTTATCAGCGATCACTGCGGGGTTACGTGGATCATCTTCCGGAATACCGGCTTCTACTTTACCAACTAGGTCAGCGCCAACGTCTGCACCCTTAGTAAAGATGCCGCCACCTAAGCGCGCAAAGATTGAAATCAAAGATGAACCGAATGCTAAACCAATCAATGGATGCAACACAGAGGAAAGATCTTGTCCAGCACCAATCGACACCAAAAACATAAAGAACAAGCCAACACCTAAGAGGCCAAGTCCAACTACCAGCATGCCAGTAATAGCGCCGCCCTTAAATGCCACATTGAGCGCTTCGTTCATGCCCTTGGTAGCAGCCTCTGCGGTACGCACGTTTGCACGGACAGAGACGTTCATGCCAATAAAGCCACATGCGCCTGAAAGAACCGCGCCGATGACAAAGCCAATCGCAGTCGCAAAATCGAGGAAGAGCGCCATCAAAATAGTCAGGATTACCCCAACAACAGCGATCGTTTTGTATTGGCGTGACAAATAGGCTGCCGCACCCTGCTGAATCGCCTCGGCAATTTCTTGCATTTTGGCGTTGCCCGTACTTTGCTTCAAGATCCAGCCGCGCATTACAAAACCGTAAATCACAGCTATAACACCGCACGCCAAGGCAAAATACAAGCCTAAAGTGACATTACTCATGCTTGAACTCCCTAAAGTTAATCATTTGTTAATCTTTATTGTTTTGCAGATCCTGCACTTAGGTAGACCCGGTTCCCGAAAGCTTTAAACTATGGTCTTTAAGCTTTACCAGTATGTAACAGAATCACCCCTGCGCCCCCTTTAAAGGATCAGGGTATTTACTAATCATTATTCGGAGTATTTATGAGTCTCGACAAAGTCAAGCCAGGCAAAAAGATCCCTGAGAGCTTTAACGTCATTATTGAAATCCCAATGAACGCGGATCCAATCAAGTATGAAGTAGATAAAGAGTCTGGCGCAATTTTCGTTGACCGTTTTATGGGCACTGCAATGCACTACCCATGTAACTACGGTTACATCAACAAAACCATCGCTGGTGATGGCGACCCAGTTGATGTTCTCGTAATTACTCCATTTCCATTGATCCCTGGTGTGGTTGTGAGTTGCCGCGCAATTGGCGTGTTGCAAATGGAAGATGAAGGTGGTCAAGACGCTAAGTTGTTGGCCGTTCCAGAAGACAAAATTTTGCCTATCTACACTCATTGGCAAAAACCAGAAGACATCAACCCATTACGCTTAAACCAAATTCAACACTTCTTTGAGCACTACAAAGATCTCGAGCCAGGTAAATGGGTCAAAGTTAAAGGTTGGGGCGGCATTGCAGAGGCTCATCAAGAAATTCTGGAAGGCATCGATCGCTACAACAAAGAGCACGCTTAATTTATTTATTTAATTCATTATTAGCAAAGGCTTTGTGATTCGGAGTGAGCGCGCAGAAAATTGCCCTAGCCCAGATCAACCCATTACTGGGTGATTTGGCTGGCAACGCGCAACTCATTCACAAAGCCGCTCTAGATGCCTATTCCCAAGGCGCCAAACTCGTAGTAACCCCGGAGCTCTCGCTCACCGGCTATCCCCCAGAAGACCTATTACTCCGCCCTGCTTTTATTGAAGCGGCGCAAGAGCAGCTTGAACTCTTAATGAAAGAGCTCGCTCAGCACTCTGGTCTGACCGTTATTGTGGGACACCCCAAAAAGACATCCGCAGGTTTGCAAAACTATGCATCCGTTTTACAAAACGGCAAAGTCATTGCAGGCTATGCAAAACAAGAATTACCTAACCATGAAGTATTTGATGAGGTACGCTACTTCGTGCCCGGCAATCAAGCCTGTGTATTTGAATGCGAAGGTATTCGTTATGGATTAATTCTGTGTGAAGATGCCTGGCATGCTGGTCCAGCTAAACAGGCGCATGCTGCTGGTGCACAAGTATTACTTGTACCAAATGCATCTCCGTATCATTTGAAAAAAGAAGCGCTACGTATTGATGTGTTGCGTGGCCATATCGCCCAAACCAAAATGCCGCTGGTCTATGTAAATGCCGTTGGCGGACAAGATGAATTGGTTTTTGATGGTGGCTCATTTGCTTTAAATAGCAAAGGTGAAGTTGTGATGGCGATGCCCCAGTTTGAGACTGGCTTAGGCATTGTTGCAACCTCTCCATCCGCTGAATTAGAAAAAGGCTTAATTACCCCGCCCCAGTCTGTTGAGGCGCAGGCCTACCAAGCACTGGTCTTGGGTGTTCGTGACTATGTCACCAAAAATCGCTTCCCTGGCGTGATTATTGGACTATCTGGCGGCGTGGACTCAGCATTGGTTCTAGCAATTGCTGTAGACGCTTTAGGTGCCGACAAGGTGCGTACAGTCATGATGGCTTCACGCTATACCGCCGACATCTCTTGGATCGATGCTCGCGAGATGGTACAGAACCTAGGCGTGCAATACGATGAGATTCCGATTAGTGGACCAGTCGATGCTTTAGAGACTTCTCTAGCAGAACAATTTAAAGGTTTAAAAGTAGACGCCACTGAAGAAAATATTCAGGCACGTGTGCGGGGCACCCTGCTCATGGCTCTGTCTAATAAAACTGGTCGACTCGTTTTAACTACCGGTAACAAAAGTGAAATGGCAGTTGGCTACTGCACTCTCTATGGAGATATGGCCGGTGGCTTTGCAGTCATTAAAGATATTGCTAAGACTTTGGTGTATCGCTTGTGCGCCTATCGCAATAGTATTAAGCCAATCATTCCAGAGCGCATTTTGACTCGCGCCCCTTCAGCAGAATTACGCCCCGACCAAAAAGATCAAGATAGCCTGCCTTCTTATGAAGTATTGGATGGCATCGTTGAGCGTTACATGGAACAAAACCAATCCATCGCCCAGATTATTGCCGCAGGCTTTGATGCGGAGAGCGTTGAAAAGGTCACTCGCCTTATTAAGCTCAATGAATATAAGCGTCGTCAGGCACCCCCAGGGGTCCGTGTAACGACCCGTGCTTTTGGCCGGGATTGGCGCTACCCAATCACATCGCAATTTAGAGCCTAGACTCCCTGAAAATAGCCGTTTTTTGGCAAGGTATTGAAGTTCTAGGTATGATTACTGCATTAGGGGGAATAAATGAAATTAATTACATCCATCATTAAGCCGTTCAAGCTCGACGAAGTCCGTGAATCCTTGGCCGAAGTAGGCGTTACAGGCCTTACCGTGACTGAAGTCAAAGGTTTTGGCCGTCAAAAAGGTCATACCGAACTCTATCGTGGCGCTGAATATGTTGTCGACTTTTTGCCTAAGGTAAAAGTAGAAGCTGTAGTTGCTGATGACCGCGTAGACGCTGCTATCGAAGCCATTACTAAAGCTGCTCGTACTGGCAAGATTGGTGACGGAAAGATTTTCGTTACTGCAGTTGAACAAGTGATTCGTATTCGTACCGGTGAAACCGATAACGCAGCAGTTTAAGGATCGATTAAACGTATTACCCAAACCAGCGGCTTAAAAGCCGCTGTTTTTATTTGAATCAACGTAATTGAGAGTCTGTGGAGGGAACTGGAGCTGCAGGCTGAACAATTTCAGCTGGCTCCAAAATAATGGTCTTGCTACTCGTATTGCCCGTACGCACCTTCGCACCTTGGAAATACAAATCCACTTGATTTAATCCACCAGTTAAGACCTTGAACGGTGGCTTGCCATACATACTGGCTCCAACACCAGGCTCAAGCATTTTGTTTTGAGTTTTACCGGTAGCATCGACCACACAAACAGTTTGCGCAGTCTTAGATTGCAAATACACCATGTCACCCGCTTTTTTAGGTGCGTCTGGTTTGTAATTGAGAGCAGAAGCATCCGCAGGTGGGCACTCGGCTGATACGGCTGCCGCTACTGGCTGAGTAGCCGGAGCAGGAACGGCGGTTGCGGGTTGGGTAGCTGGCGCAGGTTCAGCAGGCGCACTTGCAGGCGGCGTCTCTGGCGCAACTTCTTGAATAATGACTACCTCTTCTTTGACTGGCTCAGGAAAAAATAGCGGACGTAAGTTCACCACGGAAAAAATCACTGCTGCTGCAATTGCCAATAAAAGGATGATTTTCTTTTTGGGATCAACAGATGCTTTTGACTTCACGCTGTAATCAATAACGTTTGGCGTGATTTTCTTAGCATCACTCTTTTCAGTTTTTGACTCTGTAACTTTCGCTACTGGCGCAGCTTCTTTTTCTGCTGTTTTTTCTTTTACTTCATTTGAGTCTTGAGCTTTTTCAGGCTTTGCTTTTTTTTCTGCTGCAGAGGCTTTTGTCTCCTCCTGCAATTTGTCTTCTACTTCGGCCGGGTTAACAGGTTGCGCCACTCCAGAAAAATCAAATGCCTCTTCTGGTTTTATTTTTAATAATTCAGCAACCTTTTTTGCTGCCGTGAATTTAACTTGTGCGCCATAGAAACTGCTACTTTCACCACTCTCAATTTGCTCTATTTGGCGAACCGAGAAGCATGACATCCCAGACAAATCTTTCAGGCTTAAACCAAGACTTTCTCTAGCCTTAGTAAATGCTTCTTTACGAATCTCTGGAAGTTTGTCTAATTTATTCACTACGCTGTAACCATCTCATATGGAAGTAACATGATTGATAGTAATACCAAAACGGTGCAAGGGTAATTAGCCGCCAAGCTAATTATTTAAAGGGTGGCTCTCAAGATTGGACTCAAGGTACTTCTTCACTAAAACCTGCACTGAATCCGCGTGCATTTTGTCCATCACCCTAGCCTTGTGAACCTTAATCGTGGCATCGGTTGTTCCGAGTTTTACGGCAATATCCTTGTTTAAAAGGCCTTTAACGAGCCATCCGCACACTTCACGCTCTCTTGGTGTCAGGCTTTCGTAATCCTTCTTAGCCTCAACATCTAAAGAAACACGCTTGAGCTGGCGACTATCAAAGTCAATTGCATCTGCAACCGCTTTTAAGAGCTCTTCTAGGTTAAATGGCTTAAATAAGAAATCTACCGCACCCTTCTTCAGCCCCTGAACAATTTGATGGGGGTGGCTTTGACCGCTAACAAAGATGATGGGGGTCTTACGACCGAACTTCAGGAGCTTTTCCTGCAAATCAAGACCTGTCATATCTGGCATTTGCATATCCAAGAGAATGACTGCTGGGGATACCGGCACAGACTTCTCTAAGAACAGGGTTGCAGAGGCATAGTCTTCAACCAAATAGCCTAGTTCCCGCATCATTCTTGAGAGAGAAATGCGCATCGATTCATCGTCATCAATTAGGTATATGTGGCCGACTTTAGTCATTGAATTCAAAGGAAAAAGTAATAGATGAGCTAATGTACTGCAGTGCTTTTCAGGAAGCTATTAGCTATCTAGCTAATATTGAGACTTAAATCAATGATTTCATTGGTATATTTGTATTGCATTGCAACATTTAGACTCTCCACTGCCTCCATGGGACCCTCAAATCCATCTCACGGCACAATAGAGCCTTTCGACACAAACCTTTTCTGGAGTAATAAGCATGAAACGCCTAAATGAACGCTCGCGCATGGTCACCGAAGGGGTCGCTCGCGCACCAAATCGTTCAATGTATTACGCAATGGGTTACGAAGAAAAAGATTTCGTAAAGCCAATGGTTGGCGTTGCGAATGGTCACTCCACTATCACCCCTTGTAATAGTGGCTTGCAAAAATTAGCTGATGCTGCGGTTGAGGCTCTTGAAGCAGCAGGCGCAAAAGCACAAGTATTTGGTACGCCAACAGTTTCTGATGGTATCGGCATGGGTACTGAGGGTATGAAGTATTCCCTCGTATCTCGCGAAGTCATTGCTGATAGTATTGAAGTGTGTGTCAATGGTTTGTGGCAAGACGGTGTAGTCGTTATTGGCGGTTGCGATAAAAATATGCCGGGCGGCATGATGGCTTTAGCCCGTACAAACGTTCCTGGTATTTATGTTTATGGCGGCACGATTAAACCAGGTCATTACAAAGGCAAGGAACTGAATATTGTTTCTGCATTTGAAGCAGTTGGTGAATTTACTTCTGGCCGACTTAGCGAAGAAGATTTAAAAGGCGTTGAGCAGCATGCTTGTCCAGGCAGTGGCTCCTGCGGAGGCATGTATACAGCAAACACCATGAGCTCCTCATTTGAAGCTTTGGGTATGAGCCTCCCCTACTCCTCCACAATGGCTAACGTTGATGCCGAGAAGGTTGCAAGCGCAGCCGAGTCAGCACGTGTCTTGGTTGAAGCGGTTAAAAACAACCTGCGTCCACGCGACATCATCACTAAGAAGTCTATTGAGAACGCTGTAAGCGTCATCATGGCTGTTGGTGGGTCCACCAATGCGGTATTGCATTTCTTGGCCATTACTAGCGCAGCTGAAATTGATTGGACTATTGATGACTTCGAACGTATTCGTAAGCGCGTTCCTGTAATCGTGGATATGAAACCCTCTGGCACTTACTTAGCAACTGATTTACATCAGGCTGGTGGTATTCCACAAGTGATGAAGATTTTGCTCGACGGCGGATTGCTCCATGGCGATTGCATGACCATCACTGGTAAGACAATTGCTGAAGTATTAAAAGATGTTCCATCAGTGCCACGCGCTGATCAGAAAGTGATTCGTACTTTAGATAATCCTTTGTACAAGCAAGGTCACTTGGCTATTCTCAAAGGCAATATCTCTCCAGAAGGTTGCGTTGCGAAGATTACCGGCTTGAAGAACCCATCTATTACCGGCCCAGCTCGTGTATTTGATTCTGAAGATGATGCGATGGCAGCCATCATGGCGCAAAAGATTAAGGATGGCGACATCGTAGTAATCCGCTATGAAGGCCCTAAGGGTGGTCCTGGTATGCGCGAAATGCTTGCCCCCACTTCTGCCCTGGTTGGTCAAGGTTTAGGCGAGTCCGTAGGCCTCATTACCGATGGTCGCTTCTCAGGTGGCACATGGGGCATGGTAGTTGGCCATGTAGCGCCTGAAGCGTATGTCGGCGGCACAATCGCCCTCATTAACGAAGGTGACTCCGTCACAATCGATGCGCATCAGCTGCTGATTCAACTCAACGTAGATGAAGCAGAAATTGCAAAGCGTCGTGCAGCCTGGAAGCAGCCGAAGCCACGTTATACCCGTGGTCTGCTAGCTAAATACGCAAGTCTTGCAAGTAGTGCTAGTAAAGGCGCTGTAACGGATTTGGATTTAGAAATCTAAATCGTTTCGCCCAAAGAAAAAGCCCCTAAGTAAAACTAGGGGCTTTTTTATTACTTCAGCATTACTACTGAATCTGAATCCAAATCTTAGTGCTTCATCGCTCCACCATGACCAGCACCTGGATTACCCATCGCATTCACAGGCATCTTCACTTCTACTTCGCCAGCTTTAGCAAATTTGAGTTTGACTGGAACAGTCTCACCAGCAGTCAATGGCGCCTTAATGTTCATGAACATGAGATGCAAGCCGCCTGGCTTTAATTCCACAGAACCGCCAGCAGGCACTGCAATATCTTTTACCTGACGCATCTTCATCACATTACCATCCATCGCCATTTCGTGCAGCTGGACTTCACCTGCTACTGGTGAGCTAGCAGATACCAATTGATCAGCAGCACCTTTGTTTTCAATCTTCATAAAACCACCAGCAGCCTGCTGCCCCGGAACAGTAGAACGGGTATAGGCATTTTCAATTTGTACGCTACCCACTTTTGCGTTTTGCGCATTTGCCAAACCACCAAAACCAAAG
This sequence comes from Polynucleobacter ibericus, assembly GCF_018687955.1. NCBI lineage: Bacteria > Pseudomonadati > Pseudomonadota > Betaproteobacteria > Burkholderiales > Burkholderiaceae > Polynucleobacter > Polynucleobacter ibericus. The sequence goes on from NZ_CP061309.1 coordinate 1,255,262, forward strand.
CCAATTGCTGCGATCAACAATGCCTTTAATAAAGTATTACTTTTCATTCTTACTCCTCCTATTTAAATTCAATCTTCAACCAAACCTTATTACCATACTTTAACTCGAACCTAGAAAAATAGCCTGCTTATGCTGCCAGTCTATCGTAATAACTATGAGAGTTACCACGCTGAAAGATGCCTCTCTTGCTGGCTAACTCACCCTTTAAAACCTCCAAGCGCTCTTCAATCATGGCATAGACTGGCCTGAGAGATTTCGCTTGATCTGACAATAAGCTGCTGAGCTCTCTTTTAGAAAAAGCACTCATGCCGGCAGTGCCCATTAAAGCAAAGATACCCGTACCTAATTGACGTTTGTACTTTTCAATATCATTAATCTTCTTGTGCAGGACGGCCAAATCCTTTAAGTGCGCTCTTCCTAGCTTTTGAGGGACATATCCAAGATAGCAATCATCAAAGCTCTGAATGAAAGCGCTATCAGAAGGTAAATCTTTGGGGAGCTTAACCACAAATGCTCTTCTCGATGATTGATTAATCCAGATATAGCGAATCAACTCTACACAAGAATAGCGATCTATAGGCTTACGCGACGGAAACCGATTGTCACAATAGTGGCCTTCTATCTGCTCAGCTGGCAGCAACACTTCCTGTGAAACCTTAGAAATAATCTGTTTTGCTGTGGCCCCATTTTCAGGGCGCTCAATAATGGCGTACATCAATACCTCCTCATAAATCAACGGCAATCATTCTTGCCAAATGACATAGCAAAGCCATGTCAACTCAATGATTTAGGATTCGGCAGGTGGCGCTCTAGAAGGAAGCCTGACCCATGCAGACAGTATCTGAGGGGCTTGATAAGTGGATAGCGATTGAGTGACGTAGCTTTGTGGAGCCACAAACTCAAATGCACCAATGCTGGGTAATAAATAGATTGGCTGGACTACGCAGTATGGGCAGTGGCTGCCCATGGCAGGAGATGAAGAAGACTCCTCATCCCCAATGACCTGGGTCATTTTGGTGCCGCTGGCAGTACAAATCTCAATAACAAAGCCTTGACCATTGCTGGCCAAAGATAAAGCCTGTGAAACAGCAGGCGCAAGCGCACCCAGCAAGATAGCCAAAGCTGCCATCCAGTGAACGAGCTTGCGGTGCTTAATGAAATGCATTTTCAGAAATCAAATTATTTCTAATTACCAGCTCATTGTCTTAGTGCCGTCTTTGAACAAGGCATCGCCAGTTACTTTAGGGCTTCCCAGTTTTACGCCAGAGATCAAATCAGCCTCAGTAAAACCGGCTTGCTTTAAGCACATTGGGCACATGATGACTAAAGCGCCGCTAGAAATCACTTCCGACAAAGCTTGTTGCTGATCAGCAAACTTAGAAGAGCCAGCCTTGACTCCCAACATCACGGCTTTGTCGTTCAGGAAGATAGTCAAAGGATGGCCATTAGCAGAATGATGCTTGCCAAAGTTAATAGCCATACTTGCACGATGCATGTCATTAGTCGAGAGATTGATGAATAAAGGATCATTGGGGCCAGCCAGCGCCGATAAAGATAAGACTGCCAAAGCAGCAACAAATAAGGCTTTAAGTGACTTCAAGAGCATATACTTCTCCAAAAAAATAAGTACGTTAATTATTTTCGCGACTTTAAATCTTTATCCCTTGATATACATCAAAAGCTAGCTGATAAACCAACTGACCCCCAGGTTCCTGGCATTGGGTAGCCTTGGCGGTAGCTATATTGCTGATTGAAAATATTCTCCACCATTACAAATACCTCACCCTTCTTGCCTAACTCTGGGATGGGATAGGCAATCCTCGCATTCGCAACACCAAAGCCATCAATTCTGGTGGTGTTGGTAAAAGCTGCATTTCGACTAAGGTTTTGCGCATAGAAAGAACTTTGATACTGCGCATCCACAGAAACACGGAACTTATAAACATAGCCAGTAATCGCCGCATTAAATGCATTTTGCGGCATATAAGGGAGACTTGTCGTGCTGTTGTTGTTGAGATAGGTCCAACCTAAAAAGCCAGTGAGTTCAGGAATAATTTCTCGCTGACCAGAGAGCTCGACACCTTTGGTGGTGTATTGACCCACGGTTACCCAATTCACTATCGGAGCGGTTTCGGTAAAGGTGTAGCGATTAGAAATCGTGTCCTGGAACAAACTCAAATCAATCCTGGATTTCTTATCTGGATAAAACTTACCACCAACCTCTAAGTGATTCATTTCTTCAGGCGAGAGATTGGCCCAAGAGTTGTTAGCGGTAGCGCCAAATCGTTTTGCCCAAACTGCATTGGCGGCATTCATGGCGGGCCCCTCTAAGCCTGGGTAGTTAATGCCTTTAGAAGCATTAGCAAACAGAGTTACCGCATCAGAGATTAATGAGATACCGCCGTATGGTGCTGATTTAGCAGCGTAGTAATTATTTTGGTAGGTTCTAACTCCGGCAGAAGGCTGCAAAGACCAAGCATCGCTCAGTCTAAAGTTATGACTCAAGCCAATATATGGAGAAGTTAGTTTAAATGTCGGAAGATTAGTTTTTACTGTAGGGGGATTTACTGGTGTAGGATCGCCGGGGAAAAAAGGTAATCCTGCGGCCGGACTAGTCTGGGTCACGCTTCCGTAGGTAGTGTCATAGTCCAATCCAGCCACCAAATTACCGCCAGACCATGGGGTAATGTTTTCTTTCCAGCGAAAGCCTTGCATAGTGAATGGGTTATTTTCTGTACCCCAACCACCTTGACCATTGTCATTATTAATATTTCCTTTGCCGGTATTGCTATAGAAGCGGAATTCGCCCTCGACTAAGTCATAGCGATGCTTAATAAAAGCAGTAACCATTTGCGCCGCAGAATCATAGGTTGGCGCAATTGCTGGGGCTGGAAGCGTATTGTTGCCTGGATCAGAGGCAGTATTGTTAATTGCCATACCGCTTACACCAACAGACCAATTTTGATCTAGCTTAAATCCTAAGCCGCCCATGATGTTGCTTAATTGGCCACTAGCATTTGCTCTTTGACCATTGGATTTTGAGAATCCTTGGGCAATATTGAAATCAACATCGTTATATCGACCGGCCATATCCACCTGTTCAATCACGGTGTTATATGAGCCATAAGAAACACGGGCATTACCCGATACGCCATTGCCAGGGCCGGCTGTCTTCGTATTCATATTGATAGATGCGAAGTTATTACCCGTTACTTGTGGCTGCGCACTCTTATAGATTGTGATGTCTTTCATGCCATTAACTGGCAATAAATCTAGCAAGGCATGATTCCAAATCGGCATATACATTGGAACGTTATCGATATAGGTCTTGATCTCGCTACCAGGACGACTGAGGCCCATGCCACGAATAAATACCGAACCACCTTCAGCTCCACCAAATGATCCGACTGGGTTGTAACGTGATATTTGAGTTCCTGGGGTATTACGCAATGCCGAGGCCAAGTCAGCTGCATGCAAATCTCGAATTGTTTCATCGGTAATGACTGCTGAGGTGCTTGAGAATTTATCAATCTCAATCTCAGCGATATCCGGCTTGGCAGTCACCACAAGATTGGGGACTGATTGCGCATATACCTGGGTTGCTAGCATCAAAGATGCCGCTAAAGCTAATTTAGTTTTTTTGAGTTTCATACGTATTCTGAATTAATGTTTTGAATTTGGTGTGCGCTTGGCGTCGTGAGCCATATTCACAACGCCATCAAAAGAATCGAGTTGTTTAATTTGCTGGGGGCTAAGCTTGGCTTCAGCATCTTTGAGTTTTGCAGTAATGTTGGTCGCAATCTCCCTAGAGATGCCAATTGCGGCAATCCCCTCTGGGTCTTTAAATCCAGAACCTCCACAGGCAATGATTTCCCACTCGTTATGCTTTCTGCGCAGAAGTGCACGACCGCCCTTTTGTCCTTGAACCCAATCAGCAATGGCAACCTTGCCCTCAATCACAATAGGACTGGTTTTAACTTTTAAGTTAGGCTGATCAAAAGACTTAGAAATAAGTGCCTTGATCTTTTCTTGGCTTACTTCATTAGTTTGAGAATGGGCAAGAACGCTCCCAAAAACGGCGAACAGGAAAATGCCTAAACAAATTTGTTTTGCTGAAGAAAATTTCTTCTGAGATAAAAACATGTACTTCTCCACACAACATGACTGCAACCACAGATTGACTTGGTTGCTAACTACATAGCTAAGCTATGCCCTAAAAAGATTTAGGCTTGTGTAGGAGGCGCTGCTGAGGGAGGTGTTACCCAAACCGCGAGTGGTTTAGGGGATTGATAGAAAAGCGCTGGTAACAGAGATAAAGTTTGCGGCGCTTCAAACGTGAGATTGGTATTAAATGCTGGAGTGATACTGTTTTGAGCAACACAGTATGGGCATGGTCGAGCCTGTTCTGCAGCCTCCTGCCCTTCGGTTTGCATGCTAACCTGCAGCTTACTACCATCAACCGAACAAATCTCCATGGCAAAACCTTGACCGTGCTTCGCAAGCGAGACCGCTTGGGAAGCGGCTGGCGCAAGCGCACTCATTGCGATTGCAAAAGCGGCAATCCAGTGAATGGGGCGGTTTTTATGGAGATTCATGATGATGGAATTTTATCGATTATTTTGATGTTCCGCTCCAAGCACCACGCCTTGCACTAAATTGATGCGGGTAAACCCGTAATTCTCTAGGCAAGTCGGGCAAATAATCACGGTTGCCCCCTTTGCTATTGCTTGTTTAATCGCAACTTGTCCTTTAGAAATAGGTCCTGATCCAACCTCAATCCCAAGAATGACTGCCTTGTCATTCAAATAAATAATGATTGGAAAACCATGCTCCGAATATTGGCGACCAGCATCCAATGCCATTACCACTTTATCTGAATCATTAGTGGCCAAATTAATGTAGATCGGTTCTTTGGCCGCAAAAGCTGATAAAGACAAGGAGATGGTCGCCAACATAGTCAGCATTCTGAACACTCTAGAGATCATCTCCTGCCTTTCTTTTCTCTTAATTACTGATTAGAACTTCATATTGGCTGAAACATAGAATGTTCTGCCCATGCCAGCAACTGCATTACCCCATGGAACACCATTCATGGACATCGTATTACCCTGACCTAGATATGCCCCGCCCTGTGGTAATGCGTAAAGCTTGTTAAGCAAATTTTCAATGCCAAAGTTCACGCGATATTTCTTATCGTCATAAGATGCACGTAAGTTGTACAGAGAGTATCCGCCAGTAGCAATCTCATTTCTAACGGTATTGAGGTTTGTCTTAGCTGCAACAAACTGCCCTTCAATAGTATTGGTCCAGTTGGCACCTAGGTACTGCACCAAGCCAACCTTGCCATTAAGCGGCATGATGTTGTAAAGGTTGGTGCCTGCCGTTACGTTTTGACCACGAGTATAGGAAGCCAAACCCGTCATCTGGAAATTACCTAACTGCGGCAATTTACCCAGCATGACATTGCCCGATAAATCAAGCCCATAAAGTTGGGCATCTTGATTTACATAATTAAGAACGTTGTATTGATTGGCCGCGCATGTATTTCTCACCATAGCACTGCCGCCTCTTACAACACATGTTGCATCAATGTAATTACTAACATAGGTATAGTAAGGATTTGTTTTAAAGCCCCAAACCTCTTTATTGGCGTCATGCCAATCACTTGCCAGGCTGATAGTGTTAGCTACTTCTGGTGCTAAAGAAATATTGCCTACATAACCATTGCCATCGCCAACAAAGTTATTCATGATTGCTGCCATTGGCGTGGTTGCCCAAGTGTAGCGCTCATAAAGATTTGGCGATCTAGTTTTACGAGAATAGCCCGCCTCATAATTCTGCGTTTTATCTGTGTTGTAACGTGTTAATGCAGTCAAGTCCCAGTTGTAATTTGTTTGCATATGTTGCTGAGCATTGAATGTAGCTGCATTTGGTCCATAACCATACATGGCCATATTGTTATAGCCCTGAACGTTGTCAGCATTTGTTCCAACTTGCTCTACACGCACACCGACTAGTCCCATCCACTCTTGAGTCCATTGCTGCTCAAGTTCACTAAATAAGGCCAGGCGGTCTCTTGTGCCATTGTTAATATTTTGAAATGTATTTGGCCCCATCATCCCCGTGGTGGAGTATGCAGCAGGCCACCAGTCATTTAATTTATAACCCTGCCATTCCGCACCCAATCTCACTAACTGAGTATCGGAGAGTGACATAGTGCCCTTAATGATGGCTCCATTCGTCGAGCTAGTTGCTAGCATTGGCATTGCTGGCGAAGTTCTTGCTCCCGTGTTGTCATCCATCTGATGGTTAACCATCTGGTTATAGGCTTGAGCCTCTAGAGTGCCCCAGTCATATTTGCCGGTGTACTTTAAGTTAAATTGCTCGCTTTGATTTTTAGTCATATCCATACGTTGGTTTGAATAACCTTCAAATGGAATAAATTGATAACCTGCCTTAAATTCAACCAAGTGATTATCTTTTTGCCATGCTAGATTGAGCTGTTGATTAGTGGCGATATATCTTGATGCTCCGACTGTGCTTGGTGATATGCCGTTACCAGGAGCTTTAAAGTTTCCACCTGCCGTATAATTACCCGCCTTAACAGAATCAATGGTGTAGTTAGCACTAAATTCATCAGTAGCCCCTGTGATATTTAGATTGCCGCCAATCGCGCTTGCATTGCTACTATAGGAAGCACCAACCTCACCCTGCGCTAAATTTTCGCCCTTATTAGCGAACACGGGAGGAAGAGACTGCACAGAAACCACGCTCCCCAAACTATCGCCACCAGCACTTACTGGCGAAAGGCCAGTAATTACTTTGACACTACCCACATTGGATGGGCTAATGTATGACAAGGGAGAATTCATATGATTCGGACATGAAGAAATCAAGTCCACGCCATCAACCTTCGTTTTTACACGATCATCTGCTAAACCATGTATCGATGGCAATCCAGAGACGCCGCCGCCGGAGTACATACTGACGCCAGGAATATTGAGCAACATCGCTGCAGTGTTTGGTGTATTTACGCGTGACTGATTAAGTTGCTTGCCCGCGAGGATTGTTTGGGTGAGTGGCGCCTCCTGAATACCCGTCACTGTCAAGGTATCTATAGTGGGCGCAGTTTGACCGTATGCATTAGTTAGCATCAAAGATGCAACTAATGCCATAGGCGTTACTTTTAATGCGTTCATGATTACTCCGTGTTTTTTAATGATTTGAATGCGTTCTATTTCTGAATTGGCGCAATGGGCGTGAGCACGAGCTCGTAGCTACCTATTGAGGTATGAGCACTTGTTGCACTCGAAATAATGAGGTAGCTGGCATATAAAAGCCAAATGGCGAGCCCGATAGCAATACCGATATACACGCGCTTTAGGCGCAGTGAAATTTTTTCAGATAAATACATTTACTTCTCCACACAATATTTCTGCAACTTGGCTGATGCCCTGTTGCCAACTACATAGCTAGGCTATGCCCTAATTTTTAATTAGGCCGTTACTGGTGGAGCTGCTGAAGGTGGGGTTACCCAAACTGCGAGTGGCTTGGGTGACTGATAGAACAGTGCAGGCAACAAAGCTAAAGTTTGCGGCGCTTGGAATGTGAGGTTGGTATTGAATGCTGGTGTGATGCTATTTTGAGCAACACAATACGGACATGGCTGAGTTTGTTCTGCTACTTCTTGATCTTCGCCTTGCACATTGATTTGCAGCTTACTGCCATCAACCGAACAAATCTCCATCGCAAAACCTTGACCATGTTTCGCAAGCGAGACCGCTTGTGATACCGCAGGTGCAAGCGCACTCATTGCGATTGCAAAAGCAGCAATCCAGTGAATGAGGCGGTTTTTATGGAAATTCATGATGGGTGAATTTTATCGGAATTTTGTATTTCTATTATTTCTTGCATGAAAAAAGGGGCTGACGCCCCTTTTTCCTTTGAAATCGCTATTTCTAGCGAGTTACTTATGCTGCTGCAGCCTTTTTCTTGCCTACAAACTTGCCAATCAATGGCCAGAAGAGGAGCACTAAAGCTAAAGATGTAATACCGCCCACCAATGGGTTAGAGAAGAAAATATCTAAGCTTCCCTGTGAGAACAACATGGATTGACGGAATGAATCTTCTGCACGATCACCCAATACCAAGGCCAAGACCATTGGAGCCATGGGGTAATCGAGTTTCTTAAAGACATAACCAAGAACACCGAAGCCCATCATCAACCAAACGTCAAACATGGCATTATGAACAGTGTATGCACCCACCGCACAAATCACAATAATGACTGGTGCAATGATTGAGAATGGAATTCTCAAGATAGAAGCAAACAATGGCACGCAAGTTAATACAACAAACAAGCCAGCCAAGTTACCCAAGTACATACTAGCGATCAAGCCCCAAACAAAGTCTGGCTTCTCAACGAATAGCAATGGACCAGGTTGTAGACCCCAGATCAATAAGCCACCGAGCAATACCGCTGCTGTTGGTGATCCTGGAATACCGAGAGACAACATTGGGAGCAGTGCTGCAGTACCAGCAGCGTGAGCTGCAGTTTCTGGAGCAACAATACCTTCCATCTTGCCGGTACCAAACTTGTCGCCTTCTTTGGATACACGCTTAGCAACGCCGTAAGCCATGAAGGAAGCAGGTGTTGCGCCGCCTGGAGTAATGCCCATCCAGCAACCAATTAAACAGCTGCGTAATGAAGTAGCCCAGTACTTAGGCAATTGCTTCCAAGTTTCCCAAACCACTTTGCCGCGAATCTTCGCTGCAGCACCTTGGAATGCCAAGCCTTCTTCCATAGACAGGAGAATCTCGCCAATACCGAACAAGCCGATCACAGCGATCAAGAAGTCAAAGCCACGCATCAATTCTGGGTTACCGAATGTCAAGCGCAACTGACCTGTAACGGTATCCATACCTACGGTAGCCAATGCAAAGCCCAACATCATTGCTGAAATAGTCTTGAATGGCGATCCCTTATTCATCCCTACGAAACTACAGAACGTCAGTAAGTAGACCGAGAAGAATTCTGGCGGACCGAATTGGAGGGCAAACTTCGCCACCAATGGTGCCAAGAAAGTAATCATCACGATTGCAAAGAAAGCACCTACGAATGAAGATGTGAAGGCTGCGGTCAATGCTTCACCAGCTTTACCATTACGGGCCATTGGATAACCGTCAAAGGTTGTCGCAACCGACCATGGCTCGCCAGGAATATTAAAGAGCACTGATGTAATCGCTCCGCCAAACAACGCGCCCCAGTAAATACAGGACAACATGATGATTGCGGAGGTTGGCGGCATTGTAAATGTCAACGGCAACAGAATCGCAATACCGTTTGCACCGCCTAAGCCTGGTAACACACCGATGATCACACCGAGGGTTACACCAACTAACATCAGCAATAAGTTAAAGGGTGTCATTGCAACGGCAAAGCCGTTGAATAGAGCGCTAATTTCTTCCAACTTGAACTCCTTATTTAATCTTTTTTAATAGTTATTCTTTTTTATTGCACACCCAAGAACTCGAGCGGGTTAAACCAGGCGCCGTGTGGCAATGGAACTTGGAACCAGTACTCGAACATCAGGTAGAGGGCAGCGCTCACACCTACAGATACAGCAACTGCCTTCCAAATTGGATACTTGCCTAACCACACCATAAAGAGCGCGATATAAAGGGCAGAAGAAACATAAATACCAATCAATTGCACACCCAACACAAATACGATAGCCGGTAAAAGTACCGCCATCACTTGCTTTAAGGGCTCTCTATCGACAAATGATTCTGTTTTCTTTTTCTTATTAACGATAGCTGCTTGGTACAGGGTGACTGTGCTTGAAAGCAAAATAATCAAACTGATATAAAAAGGGAAATATCCTGCCTCAGGACCATCCGCACCCCAGCTAGCGCCTAATTTCAAGCTACCGACCATGACTGTCAGGCCAATCGCAATGAATACTAGCGCAGTGATGATATCCATCGCTCTAACGCTGATTGCTGATTCTTGATTTGAATTATTTGTATGTTCAGACATTTTTATATTTTTAATAAAGTTAATTAACGCACTTACTTAAAAAATAGGACCCCCTACTGGAGGTCCTATCTTATTTTCACAATATTACTTAGCTAAGAAGCCAGCTTCAGACATCAACTGCTTATGCAAAGCTTCATTTAATGTGAGCCAGTTTCTGAACTCTTTACCAGTCATAAATGTCTGATTGAATGCACCATCAGCCATGAACTTTTTCCACTCTGGTGTAGCGCGTACTTTCTTAAACAAGTCGATATAGAAATCAACTTGCTCTTGAGTTACACCTGGAGCCATAAAGATGCCGCGCAACATAACGTAGTCAGTTGGAACGCCTGCTTCTTTACAAGTTGGTACGTCATACCATGATTGGGTATCAGTCACTTTCTCTTTGTATGGCATACGTGTGTCATCAAATACGCACAATGCACGTAATTTATTTGCACGCCATTGAGCAACTGCTTCAATTGGGTTGTTCACAGAGGAATCGATGTGATTACCAACCAACTGAACCGCAACGTCGCCACCCCCTTTGAATGGGATGTAAGTGAACTTAGCACCAGTTGCTTTTTCAATCGCTACAGTAATGATCTGGTCTTCGGACTTGGAGCCTGTACCACCCATTTTGAACTTGCCTGGACCAGCAGCTTTGGCTGCGTCGATATATTCCTTAGCAGTCTTATATGGCTTTTCAGCGTTATCCCATAAAACGAATTGGTCAAGTGCCAACATCGCTACTGGAGTAATGTCCTGCCAGTTGAATGGAACACCAGTTGCCAATGGAGTGGTAAACAAGTTTGAAAGTGTGATCACAATCTTATTTGGATCGCCTTTAGCTTCTTTCATTGCCAAGAAACCTTCTGCACCAGCACCTGCACCCTTGTTCACAGGAATAACAGCCTGCTTCATCAAGTTATTTTTTGTGATGATGCCTTGAATCATACGAGCCATTTGGTCAGCGCCGCCGCCAGGTCCCGCAGGAATAATGAACTCAACAGGCTTGGTTGGCTCCCATGCTGCAAATGCAGGTGAAACACCAGCTACGCCGAGGGCAAGCGCGGTAGAAATCAAAGCCCCTTTTAACTTCATCTTCATAAAGTAAGTCTCCGTTGTGGTTAACCAATTTAAATTTGGCTTATCTAATGTGAAGACGATTTTTAAACAAGATGTGCAAGCAGAACTTGACTGCCATCAATAATTTCAAAAACGTTCCACATGGGCTTCTCAAATCTAGTAGAAACCCTTATAAATCAAGCCAAAGACCGTAGATAGTGTACTTACATCTGAAGATAAAAACTGCATTTTTTGCACGAAAAATGCACATGTGAATAATGATTCAATTACGTAAATTAATTTAAGGGTTTTCCCTTAAGTTAAATGCAGAACAGCGCTGATTAACGGAAGCGATCCAGCAGTTTTTTACTGACTTTATCTAGCTCAGTGGAATCTTTGATCAAGAACTGCAGACCGTTAGAGTCAGCAATGAGCAAGGTATTTCCAGCAATCCTACGAATGTCGTCCTCACCCTTCAAACGAATTCGAGTTGGACCCCGATCAGTTTCAATATCCCAAATACTAGGAGTGGCAAAGGTAGATACCTTGGTAATTTTTTCAATTACCGGCATAAATTCACGCTCTTCCAACTCTTCTTCGATCAAGCCTAACTCGGCTTCAGAAATCGCAGCTGTATTTGGGAACCAGCAAAGCTCTTTGCCAGATTGATTCATGATGGCAATACCAGCGTCCGGCGCAGTGATCGGAAACGCCCTCACAGGATAAACGCCAACATGTCGTTCTCCTTTGCCATCAATGAAGATAAGACGTCCTAATGCATCACGTTCGAGTTGATGGTTTTGACTCATACTCCACCCCCAATATTCTTGGCTGCTTCTTGAAGTTGCTCTTCTTGCTGCTCTTCTTGTTTCTCTGTTTGATCCTCTTCCAAGCTTTCGCCAATTGCGCCACCTTCCACCAACTCAGCGGCATGGCGTAACTGCGCTTGATACAAGGTGTAATAGGCGCCTTGCGCTTCCATTAACTGATCATGCGAGCCAATCTCTACAATCTCGCCTTTATCCAAAACAACTAAGCGATCTGCTTTTCTTAAAGTGGATAAACGATGGGCAATCGCAATCGTCGTGCGGCCTTTAACCAAGTTATCTAAGGCGCGTTGGATTTCTTTTTCAGTGGTGGTATCAACCGATGACGTTGCTTCATCCAAAATCAAAATACTAGGATTAATGAGTAATGCACGCGCAATCGAAATACGTTGACGCTCACCACCAGACAAGGATTGACCGCGCTCACCTACCAATGAGTCATAACCCAAAGGAAGGCGGAGAATAAATTCATGGGCGTGTGCTGCGCGAGCGGCCTCAATAATTTCTTCACGTGTTGCATCTGGCTTGCCGTAGGCAATGTTCTCTGCAATCGTGCCAAAGAATAAGAATGGCTCTTGCAATACCAAACCAATACGCTTGCGATAGTCAGCGATAGCAATGCTGCGAATATCGCGCCCATCTAAAGATACCGAACCGGAGCTCACATCATAAAAACGGCAAATCAAGTTCACTAAAGTACTCTTACCGGAACCGCTGTGCCCCACTAAGCCAATCATTTCACCAGGAGCGATGTCTAAATCAATACCCTTGGAAACCGCACGATTACCGTAGCGGAAGCCCACGCCACGCAGAGAGATACGTCCTTTGACTTCACCTAATGGCGCTGGATTAATTGGTTCTGGCACGCTAGATACGTGGTCCAAAATATCAAAAATTCGCTTAGCACCAGCAGCAGCTTTCTGCGTATGAGAAACAATGCGGCTCATCGAATCAAGACGAATATAAAAACGGCCAATGTAAGCCAAGAATGCAATCAAGACACCAACGGTAACCTTCTGATGTGCAACCTGCCAAATACCAAAACCCCACACTACTAGTAAGCCAGTCTCCGTTAACAAGGTGACTGTAGGTGTGAACAGACCCCACACGCGATTCACGCGATCATTAATTTGTAGGTTGTGTTTATTGGAATCAACAAAGCGTTTGAGTTCGCGATCTTCTTGAGCGAACGCTTTCACTACACGAATACCAGGAATCGTATCGGCCAAGATATTGGTGACTTCTGACCAAATACGATCAATCTTTTCAAAGCCAAAACGCAAACGATCACGCACTACATGAATCATCCACACAATAAATGGCAATGGTGCCAGGGTAACCAATGCCAGCAAGGGATCAATCGATACCAAGATCGCTGCAGTCATCGTAATCATCAAGACATCGGTAGCAAAATCCAACGCATACAAAGACAGAAAAACGCAGATGCGATCGGTCTCTGCGCCAATACGGGCAATCAAATCACCGGTTCTCTTACCACCAAAATATTCCAATGAAAGCTTCAATAAATGCTCAAACGTAGTGTTACGTAAGTCGGCACCAATACGCTCGCTCACTAAAGCCAGCAAATACGTTTTCCACCAACCTAAACCCCAGGCAACGATGGCAGCAACAAACAAAGCTCCGAGATACATGCTAGCCAAATGAAAATCGATCGGATTACCCTTCTCATACGGAATCAACACATGATCCATCAACGGCATCGTGAGATAAGGCGGTATTAAAGTCGCGCCCGTGGAAAGTAGCGTCAATACAAAGCCAAGCAGTAATTGCTTTTTGTATGGACGGGCAAAACGCCACAGCTTGAAAAGCGTCCAAGTAGATGGCGGCGCATCCTCCTCGGGGTCACATGTTGGACAGGAGTCAGAATTGGCTGGTTTTGGACTTAAACAAACTGGGCAAACCTGTTTGTCGTACTCACTCACCTCGCCATTGCTAATTTCTTCACCACGAGTAAGTTGTCTAAAACTAGACTGCAGCCGAAGCACCTGAGGATTGACGGCCAAGGTGAAATTCCAAGACTTGAGTAATTGATCGGCAGTTTCTAGGCGCAAATGCCCCACTCCAGCATGATCACCGTGGACTAAATGGGCGTTTTGAGCCAGTTCCCAGGACTCAAATACCATGCCGTCCGTCCAAAATAAGCCCTGCTCGCTGAGCAAAAGAAGGCTTTTTTCAAAGCGTAATTCAGCGTCAAGATCGAGCTCAACCCATGCTAGTAAGGCATCGGGGCTCTTTACTGGGGAGGTTTGATCGGCTAAAACCGCTTCCCAATAGCTTGGCAGCACGGGAGCAAAAGGTAGGATTGGTGGCTTCATTGACCTTAAAAGTATAGTGGAGCTGAATTATTTAGATTTATTGCTCCTGTCAACTTTAGGAGGTCAAAAGCCGTTAAATTGTCTAAATAGGCCTTTTTATGTATTTTTGCTAATTTTGTACGTTTTTTGATAACTACTAGAAACAGAGAGACCGTCTGACGCGTCAACGCCAAAACCCTTGGCGCCGGCCATCGCAACACTGCATATGCCCCAATTACTAGATAAATCCATTGAGATTCTGAGCGTTAAACATCTCCGTGGCCCCAATATGTGGACCTACCATCCTGTTATAGAGGTATGGCTCGATATTGGCGATTTAGAGGACTACCCCTCTAACCTGATTCCCGGCTTTTATGACCGCCTAGTGAAAGCGCTTCCGAGCCTCGTTGAACATCGCTGTAGCTATGGCGAAACTGGCGGATTTTTAAAGCGCGTTGAAGAAGGTACTTGGCCAGCCCATATATTGGAACATCTGACCTTAGAATTACAAAACTTAGCTGGCATTCCTGGTGGCTTTGGTAAAGCCCGTGATGGCGATAGGCGTGGCGTATACAAAGTCATGGTGAGTGCCATCAACGAAGAGGTGACCCTCACTGCACTCAAATATGCTCGCGATCTCTATCTGGCCTTAGCGCAAGACAACAAAGATTGTGTAGCTGAAGCGCAGACCATTATTGAAAATCTCCGCGAACTCGGTGACGACCTCTTGCTCGGTCCAAGTACCGCATGCATTGTGAATGCAGCTGAAGAGCGTGGCATTCCATCGATTCGTTTGTCTGAAGGCAACTTAGTTCAATTGGGTTATGGCGCTAAGCAACGCCGTATCTGGACTGCAGAGACTGATCAAACCAGCGCAATTGCTGAAACTATTTCTCGTGATAAAGATTTAACTAAGAGCTTACTGCGTAGCGCTGGTGTACCCACACCCGAAGGTAGAACTGTAACCAGCCCTGATGACGCCTGGGAAGCTGCACAAGATATTGGCCTGCCAGTAGTAGTGAAGCCAATTGACGGCAATCACGGTCGCGGTGTTTTTATTAATCTGTATACCCAACAAGAAATTGAAGCTGCTTACGCAGTGGCAATTGATGAAGGTAGCGAAGTATTGGTTGAGCGCCACATTGTTGGCGATGAGCATCGTTTACTGGTGGTTGGCAATAAAGTCGTTGCTGCCGCAAAAGGTGAAACTGTTTGGGTTACCGGCGATGGCAAACACTCTGTTTATGAACTGATTCAGATTCAAATTAATTCCGATCCTCGTCGTGGCTCCGCAGAAGAGCATCCTCTAAATCCAGTAAGGATTGATTCAGCAGTTGAGCTAGAGTTAGCGCGTCAAAAACTCACCGGCGAAAGCGTACCTGCAGCAGATCACAAAGTACTCATTCAAAGTAACGGCAACGTTGCGTTTGACGTTACCGATTTAATTCATCCTGATGTAGCCAGTCAAGTGGCTTTAGCAGCCCGCGTTGTTGGTCTAGAAATTGCAGGCGTTGATTTAGTAGCGCAAGATATTAGTAAGCCACTGGCCGAACAAAATGCCGCCATTGTTGAAGTCAATGCTGGACCAGGTTTATTGATGCACTTAAAGCCTGCTAGTGGCAAACCACAGCCAGTTGGCAAAGAAATTGCCAATCATCTCTTCCCTCCAGGTGCAGACTTCCGCATCCCGGTGGTTGGTATTTGTGGCGAACAGGGCAAAACCCCAGTCGCTGAAATGATTGCCCACTTTTTGCGTTTAACCAATGTGTATGTTGGTCTCTCTTGTAGTAAAGGCTTGTTTTTTGGTAACCGCGCTATTCCAAACTCGAATACATCTAATTGGGAAAATGCGCGTCGCACCCTTCTCAATCGTGCTGTAGAAGCCGTCGTAATTGAGAACAATCACTTATCCATGCTGATTGAAGGCTTAGCCTACGATCGCTGCCAGGTTGGCGTTGTGCTCAATGTCGATCCTCAGGCTAACTTCCCGCAGTATGCAATCTACGATGAAGATCAAGTATTCAGTATTGTTCGCACACAAGTAGATGTCGTACTGCCAACTGGCGTAGCTGTTCTAAATGCCGATGATGCAATGTGCGTTCAAATGGCAGAGCTTTGCGATGGCGAAGTAATTTTCTTTAGCGAGAATCCTGACTCTGAGATTATCAAAAATCATTTGCTAAATGGTGGTCGTGTAGTTGCCATCGGTAAACAACAAATTACTCTGAAGTCTGGCAAGTTGGATCAGAAATCAATTCCTGTTCCACGCCATTCAGAAGCTAACAGCACTTCTCCCTGGAAAACTAAGAATTTAGGAGCGGCAATTGCTGCAGCCTGGGCCTTAGACATCCCGTTTAATGTTATTGAAGCAGGCGCAGAAACATTCGTGCCTGATGCCACAACCGCTACAGGGGCTTAATTGGAAATCACCCGTATCCGTATGTTGCGCGGCCCAAATTTATGGAGCCGCCACACTGCTTTAGAAGCAATTGTTTCTTGTGATGAATCAGAACGCTCTATTGACTCAATCCCGCAATTTGAAACCAAGATTCGTGAGCGCTTTCCGCAACTCGGCAGTATGCGTCGCGGTGGTCATAATGAAATACTGTCACTTGCTCATGCCCTTGAGCATGCAGCACTTGGCCTCCAAGCTCAAGCAGGTTGTCCAGTCACTTTTAGTCGTACCGTACAAACTATAGACATTGGTGTCTATCAGGTTGTTGTGGAGTACACCGAAGAAGTTGTAGGTCGCATGGCCTTTGACTTTGCCTTTGCTTTAATTCAGGCAACTCTCAATGACGCTCCTTTTGATCTCGCGGCCGCCCTCTCTGAACTAGAAGCACTTTATGAAGACGTCCGCCTCGGCCCCAGTACTGGCTCGATTGTTGATGCCGCTGTTCAGCGCAATATCCCCTATCGCCGTATGACTGAAGGCAGCATGGTGCAGTTTGGCTGGGGTAGTAAACAGAAGCGTATTCAGGCCGCTGAGACCAGTAATACCAGTGCAATTGCTGAAGCGATTGCTCAAGATAAAGAACTCACCAAGAACTTACTCGCTGCCGCTGGTGTATCCGTTCCCATTGGTGAAGTGGTAACTACTGCTGATGATGCTTGGCGTGCCGCACAAAAAATTGGTGGGCCGATTGTGCTCAAACCCAAAGATGGCAATCAGGGTAAAGGCGTTGTAGCGAATATTCAAACTGAAGAAGAGGTACGTGCGGGCTTTATTGTTACGCAAGCCTTTGGACGTGAAACTATTGTGGAGCGCTACCTGCCAGGCGCTGACTACCGCTTACTCGTTGTGGGTAACCGCCTTTCCGCAGCTGCACGCCGTGAGCCTGCACAAGTAGTTGGTGATGGTACGCATACCGTTGCTCAATTAGTTGAAAAAGAAAATCAGAATCCATTACGGGGTGATGGCCATGCGACAGCTCTCACCAAAATTCGCTTTGACGATATTGCACTAGCGCATCTCGCTGGCAATGGACTTACGCCGCAATACGTCCCGAAGACTGGTGAACGCGTGCTCTTACGCAACAATGCCAACCTGAGTACTGGTGGAACAGCTACTGATGTGACTGACGATGTTCATCCAGATGTAGCGGCGAGCGCTGTGGCTGCTGCTCAAATGATTGGCCTAGATATTGCTGGAGTAGATATCCTCTGTGAATCGATCTACAAACCATTGGAGCTACAAGGCGGTGGCATTGTTGAAGTCAATGCAGCCCCTGGTTTGCGTATGCATTTAAAGCCCTCTTATGGCAAAGGTCGTCCTGTTGGTGAAGATATCGTCAATATGATGTTCCCACATGGTGAGGATGGCAGAATTCCGGTGGTTGCAGTTACAGGTACTAATGGCAAAACGACAACCGTGCGCCTGATTGCTCACCTCTTAAATGAAACTGGTCTTCGCGTTGGTATGACTGGTACTGACGGTGTTTATATCAACCATCGTTTAATCGATACCGGTGATTGCAGTGGTCCTAAGAGTGCTCGCAACGTACTAATGCATCCCGATGTAGATGCAGCCGTTCTGGAAACAGCTCGCGGTGGACTGTTGCGTGAAGGCTTGGGTTTTGATCGCTGCGAAGTGGCAGTTGTTACCAATATTGGTGAAGGCGACCATCTTGGACTGAACTACATTACCAGCGTTGAGGATTTAGTAGTTCTCAAACGTGTGATTGTGCAAAACGTTGCACCCACAGGTGCTGCCGTCCTCAATGCTGCAGACCCCATGGTTGCCATGATGGGCGACAAGTGCTCTGGTCGAGTAATTTTCTTTGCACAAAATCAACATCACCCTGTAATCACGGCACACCGCGCTAAAAACAAGAAAGTGATTTTCTTTGACGGCGCTTACATTATTGCCTCTAAAGGGTCACGTGTCATGTACCGCTTCCCTGTAAGTGAAATTCCGCTTACTCAAAATGGCGTGCTCGGCTTTCAAATTGAAAATGCTATGGCTGCCATTGGTGCAGCTTGGGCGCTTGGCCTGGATGCAGAAAAAATTGCACGTGGTCTTCACAGCTTTGAAAGCGATCCCAATTCAGTTCCAGGTCGCTTTAATCAATTTCAACATAATGGCGCCACAGTAATTGCCGACTACGGCCATAACCCCGATGCGATGCGTGCTCTCACAAGCGCTGTTGAGGCAATGAAGCCTAAGAAGAGCCATGTGGTGATTAGTGGTGCAGGTGATCGTCGCGATGAAGATATCCGCGATCTCACTCGTATCTTAGGCAATGCTTTTGACAACGTGATTCTCTATCAAGATGCATGCCAGCGTGGCCGTGAGGATGGTGAAGTATTACGATTGCTGCAAGAAGGCCTCGTTGGCGCAACCAAGGCAAAAGAAGTGAAAGAAATTCATGGCGAGTTCAAAGCGATTGATACTGCCTTGAGTGAGCTCTCCCCTGGCGATATTTGCTTAATCCTGATTGACCAAGTAGAGGAGTCACTAGCCTACCTCAAGGAAAAGGTAAAGCCGTAATCGGAATGGCTTACCCACTTCTGAATGCTCTTCAGAACAATAAAAAACCCAATCAAGTGATTGGGTTTTTTATTTGAACAGATTGATTTAGCTTATGCGTGATAACTCTGAATACGATCAATCTCTTCTTTGGAGCCCAGCATCACTGAAACGCGCTCATGCAAATCGGTTGGCTGTAAATCCATTATTAAATCTGTGCCGTTAGTTGAAGCACCACCTGCCTGCTCTACCAAGAAGCTCATTGGGTTAGCCTCATACATCAAACGCAACTTTCCTGGCTTGTGGGGCTCACGTTGATCCCATGGATACATAAAGACTCCACCGCGGGATAAAACGCGGTGCACATCAGCGACCATAGATGCAATCCAGCGCATATTGAAATCCTTATCGCGCGTTCCACTCACACCAGCCAAACACTCTTCAACGTAGCGGCGCACTGGATCAGCCCAGTGACGCATATTAGACATATTGATCGCAAACTCCTTAGTCGCATGCGATATCTTGACTGAATCTTTGATCAACAAGAACTCGCCAGTCACTTTATTGAGAGTAAACATCACCACACCATCTCCCAAAGTCAAAGCCATGGTGGTTTGAGGCCCATAGACCACATAACCTGCTGCAACTTGATGGCGTCCTGATAACAAGAAGTCTGAGGTCTGCAAGGGAGCATTTGAATCCTGCTTTTGCAGGATAGAAAAAATTGTTCCAATTGAAACGTTCACATCAATATTAGAGGAGCCATCGAGTGGATCAAATAGAAGGAGGTAATCACCCGTACCCTGAACTGGAACTGGTAACTCCATTTCTTCAGAAGCTAAACCAGCAAGTGACTTGCAACCCTGAACACCCTCAATTAGTAAATCATTGGCAATGATGTCAAGCTTTTGCTGAACTTCGCCCTGTACGTTCCCAGTACCAGCAGAGCCCAACAAGCCAATCAAGGCGCCCTGCGCTACTTCATGACTCAGAGTAGAGCAGGTATTGACTACCGCAATCAGCAACTCTTGCAATCCAGCAGGAATAGGAGTGCCTGATGGTTTTGCGGAGGTCAAATATTGCTTGAAATGAATATGGGTACTCGAGGACAAAGGCATCTCTCCAAAACTCTATTGAAATTAGGATCTATTTTGCCCTGTTCTCAATGCCAATCTGAAAAACTGACTATTTCTTCAATAAACCGCTCTCTTTACAACCAACCCTGCTATCTTTGATGTTATTTTTGATGTTATAATGCATCATTATTGATGAGGAGTAACCATGAGAACCACTGTCACCATTGACGACGACCTTTACCAGAGGGGATTGGATCTCGCTGATCCCGAAATGGATAAAGCAGACCTCTTCAGGGAGGCAATTAATGTCTTCATAAGAGTGCAAGTAGCAAAGAGATTGGCAGCGCTGGGCGGAAAAGCCCCGCAGATGAAAACTATTCCTCGCCGCAAAATGAAGGATGGTCAGTGATTATGACCATGGTTTTAGTTGATACATCTGTTTGGGTGGCCCACTTTAGAAAATCAAATGAATCGTTTGAATCCCTTTTGATAAACGACCAAATTCTTTGCCATCCCTTGGTTTTAATTGAATTGGCATGTGGTTCACCACCTGCCCCACGCGCTAATACCTTAAGTTATATTAAAAAATTGCAACAAGCAACTGTGGCTACCCCAACTGAAATATTAGACTTTATTGAAAAGCATCAGCTTCAAGAATCTGGATGTGGCGCAATCGACGTTTCGCTTCTTGCATCAACCCTGCTTTCAGAAAACGCTCAGCTCTGGACTTTCGATAAAAGCCTGGAAAAGCTTGCGGTTCGCTTGGGTGTTTCGTACAGCAATAAGCTCCATTAGTCCTTAGTTACCCAGCGCTTTTCCTATGACCTCCCTCACATCTGGAGAGAGTGTCTGGCAAGCAGAAACCCGCTCCAGAGCCGCTTTCATGAGATCTTGGTAGGGCTGGGCAAACAAACGCCAGCGATCCAAGGCTCTGGCAAGACGAGCTGCTACCTGAGGGTTGATGGGATCGAGAGCTAGGACACTGTCTGCCCAAAACTCATAACCGCTACCATCCGCCTGATGAAAGCTTGCTGGATTATTGGCACAGAATGCATGGATCACGCTGCGCACTCGATTTGGATTATTTAATTTGAACGCTGGGTGTTCACGCAATTTCTTAACCTCAGCTAGCGTAGATTCCAAACCGTCTACTGGAGGCCGACTTGATTGCAAACCAAACCACTTATCAATGACCAAGGCGTCATTTGCAAAGCGATTGTAGAAATCAATCAAGCACTCTTTAGCCTGCTTTGCACCATGAACCACCAATGCGGATAAAGCTGCATAGCGATCCGTCATATTGTCAGCAATTTGGTATTGATTGGCAGCCATTGGAGCCCATATTGCTGGAGCAGCCTCAAGCAACATGCTTAAGGATAAGTTCTTGAGAGCCCGCTTACCTGCATCGGCCCCATCAGACTTAAATGGGCCGGGAGTTTGCATTTGCTGATACAAGGCAGCCCACTCCAGCTGGAGCTGCTTAGCGATCTCCCCGCGGAAAGCACGTCTTGCCGAGAAAATTTGCTGCGGATCAACACTCTTGCATTGCTCATATAAATAAGACTCTGCGGGTAGCGTTAAAGCGAGATCTTTAAATGCAGGGTCTAGGTTGGGATCAAGCAAGATATTGCGATAGGCCTCAATCAATTGAGCGTCCGGCAAGCGATTGTTCAAAATCATTTGCATTGCCAACTTCTGTCCGGCCTCCCAACGATTAAAGGCATCGTCATCGCTGGAGAACAAAGTCAGAAGATCTGCTTCAGACTGCTCAAAATCTAAATTAATCGGCGCAGAGAAGTTGCGATTAATCGAAAGTACGGGACGCTCTTCAATATTGTCAAAGGTCCAAGTTTGACTTTCTTGCGTCAACTCCAATAACTGTTCTTTCTGATCATTTGCTTTAGTTAGCAAGCGCATTTTCAGCGGAATATGAAAAGGCTTCTTCTCTGGCTGACCAGGACTTGGTGCGCAGCTCTGGGTAAGTGTGAGTTGATATTGTTTTTTGGCAGCATCGTAACTTTCTTGCACCTTCACCCGGGGGGTACCTGCTTGGCTATACCAATTTTTAAACTGGGTTAGATCTTTGCCATTGGCATCTGCCATCGCCGCCAAGAAGTCATCGCAAGTAACTGCTTGGCCATCATGGCGCTGGAAATACAGATCCATGCCCTTACGGAAACCATCTTTACCCAGAAGGGTTTGATACATTCTGACTACTTCAGAACCCTTCTCATACACGGTAACGGTATAAAAATTATTAATTTCTTGATATTCATCTGGGCGAATCGGATGTGCCATCGGACCTGCATCTTCTGGAAACTGAAGCTGACGCAATAACCTGACATCCTCGATACGCTTCACTGCTCTACCAGATTCACTGCCCATTTGATCAGCCGAGAATTCTTGGTCTCTAAATACAGTTAAGCCCTCTTTAAGTGATAACTGAAACCAATCCTGACAGGTAACGCGGTTACCAGTCCAGTTGTGGAAATACTCATGCGCTACAACACTTTCAATATTGGCAAAGTCTGCATCTGTAGCAGTCTCCGGTTGCGCAAGAACAAACTTGGTATTGAAAATATTCAATCCCTTATTCTCCATCGCGCCCATATTGAAATCACTTACCGCCACAATCATGAAACGCTCTAAATCCAATTCAAGTCCAAAGCGCTTTTCATCCCAGTGAATCGAGGCAATCAGAGAGTCCATGGCATGGCGAGTCTTTTTCAGATCATGCGGCTCAACCCAGATCTGCAAAAGCTTCTTGGCTCCGCTACTAGTGGTAATAGTCTCTTCAATACATTCCAATTTGCCCGCCACCAGAGCAAATAAATAGGAAGGCTTTGGAAAAGGATCTTCCCAAGTCGCGCTGTGCCAGCCATTGGGGAGTTTTTCAGTATTTAAGAGATTGCCGTTAGATAGTAATACCGGGCACTCTGCCTCACGAGCTCGTAATGTCACCCGATAGCGCGCCATGACATCTGGGCGATCCAAGAAATAAGTAATCTTTCTAAAGCCTTCTGCCTCGCATTGGGTAAAGAAGTTTCCATTGGAAACATACAGACCCATCAAGGTCGTATTTTTTTCAGGTACACAGACAGAGATAATTTCAACAACAAATTTTTCTTTACCCTCTTTTGGTAAAGAATGAATCGTGAGCGTTTCTGGAGTTAATTCAAATTCACGATGCGCCTGGCCGTTGATGCGCAAACTCACAAACTCTAGTTCATGCCCCACCAAGACTAAGGAGGCTCCTGGCACAAAGCTTTTCCCTGGCAACACTTCAATACGACTCTTGATAATCGTTCGCGCCGGATCTAAAGCAATGTCGAGCTCGACTTGATCGAAGGTATAGACAGGCGGGAGGTATTCGAGCCGACGAAAGCTCTGCGGGAGATCAGTTTTCATGATCTTATTTTAAGTCTTGGCGGGAAGACTTGCTCCCCTAGGTACTTACGCCCAAATTAGGGTAGCTAAGCCAATAGCAATAAAGGTCACAGCAGCTACTGCGTGCACCCATTTAATCGGCATACGTTTAGTGAACTTCTGACCAATCCAGACCGCTGGGGCATTGGCCAACATCATCCCCAGTGTGGTTCCAATGGTTACTGAAACCACGTCATCGTAGCGAGCTCCCAAGGCAATCGTCGCAATTTGCGTCTTATCACCCATCTCAGCCAAAAAGAATAAGCCCACTGTCAGCATAAAGACTTGAAGTGCCTTATCAGCCACCTTAGATCCTGCGGCATCATCAATATGATCTGGTACGAGCAACCACAAACCAATTCCCAGGAAACTCAAGCCTAAGATCCAGCGCATTACATCTGGTGAAACCAAGGTGGTTAACCAGTGCCCCAAGAAGGCGGCACAGGCATGATTTGCAATCGTGGCAATGAAAATGCCTGCAATGATTGCTAAGGCTTGCTTAGGGTAGCGAGCTGCAAGCATCAGTGAAAGAAGTTGGGTTTTATCCCCCATCTCCGCTAAGGCAACTACCCCAGTAGAAAGGGTTAATGCTGAAAAATCCATTAATTGAAAATCCGATAGGTTGAGCAATGTCTTGCTGAATAGACATAGTGTATATCCCCACACCTACCGGACAAATTAAATACTAGGTTACTTGCACTACCCACCTAAGCAACTAAAAGCTCCTCTGCCAATGCGAAGTCCAATCCTTGCGCCATTGCAACTGGCTTTGAGGTCAATACCCCTTTATGAACACTCAGACCATTACGCAAATGATGGTCAATCGATAGTGCCTTCATCACCCCACGATTTGCTAATGCCTCTACAAAAGGATAGGTCGCATTCGTTAAGGCAAATGTTGATGTCCGTGCTACCGCTCCAGGCATATTGGCGACACAATAATGTAAAACCCCATCCACTAAAAAGGTAGGGTCTGCATGGGTTGTTGGCTTAGAAGTTTCAAAGCAGCCACCTTGATCAATGGCAACATCCACCACCACTGAACCTGGCTTCATTTTTCGAATCATGTCATGAGTTACTAGCTTTGGTGCAGAGCCACCTGGAAGTAAAACCGCACCAATCACCACATCAGCCTCGCAAACTTCTTGCTCAATTAGCAAGCTATCTGAGTAAAAAGTTCTGACTCGATTACCGTAGAACATATCAATCTGCCTTAAGCGCTCAATATCCCGATCAAAGATACAAACATCCGCACCCATACCTACCGCTATTTGCAAAGCATTTCGCCCCACAACTCCACCGCCCAAAATAACAATCTTGGCAGGAGAAACACCAGGTACACCAGCCATCAAAACCCCAAGACCACCATTCGTCTTTTCTAAATGCGATGCGGCAGCCTGAATAGACATGCGACCCGCTACCTCACTCATTGGGGCCAATAGAGGTAGAGCGCCATTCATGGCGGTAACAGTTTCATAAGCGATACAGGTTGCGCCCGATTGCAATAAGGCCTTAGTCTGCTTAGGATCTGGCGCCAGATGTAAATACGTAAATAGAATTTGATCTTCGCGCAACATGGCGCACTCCTGTGCTTGAGGCTCTTTTACTTTGACAATCATCTCTGCTTTATGAAAAACTTCTGCAGCACTATTAATCAAGCTAGCACCAGCGAGTCGATAAGCCTCATCACTTAAGCCAATCTGCTCGCCTGCGCCGCGTTGTATCAATACAGAATGTCCTTGCTTACACAGTCCGCTGACATTGCCCGGTGTTAAACCAACTCGGAACTCATTATTTTTTACTTCTTGAGGTACGCCAATAATCATTGCTATCTCCTATTATTTAAATTCACGCTCAATTACAGTTTTGCGATGTAGGCCCGCAACATAAAACATTACGAGATACACGCCCAATAAGCACGGCCCCACCACTAATGCGACCTGTGCATCCTCGTGAAAGCCCATCAGCACGACTACTAAACCAATAAATGCCAAAGCAAACCACGAGGAATACGGCCACCAAGGAGTGCGATAAGCCAACTGCGCTACTTGGGATTTTGATAATGAGCAACGGAACTGAATCTGCGTAATTAAGATTGCGATCCAGACCATTAAACCAATAAACGTCACTGCAGCCATCATGTATTGGAAGGCCTTATCGGGTACAAAATAATTGAGGACGACGCCCAACATGCACACTCCCACCGTACTCATTACTGCACGGTGAGGAACGCCGTACTTAGACAACTTTGAAAAAGACCTAGGGGCATATCCATTAGAAGATAAGGAGTACAACAAACGCCCGCCACTAAAGATGCCTGCATTACAAGAGGACAATGCTGCAGTAATCACAACAAAGTTAATCAAGCCTGCTGCTTCACGTAAACCCAATCTCTCGAACATCACTACAAATGGACTGCCATGCTGCCCCACTTGATTCCACGGGAAGATGGCCAGGATCACGAGAATTGCACCCATGTAAAAAATCAGAATGCGCCAAGCCAAAGAATCAATTGCCATCGGAATTGTTTTCTGCGGGTTCTCTGCCTCTCCAGCAGAAAGACCAATCATCTCTATACCAACGTATGCAAATAAGACCATCTGCAGTGAGAGCAACATGCCGCTGATACCATTCGGGAAGAAGCCGCCGTGTTGCCATAAATTACTCAGGCCAATCGGCTGCCAGTCATTGGTAAAGCCAAATAAGATGACTGAGCCTCCCAGTGCAATCATTGCAACGATTGCCACCACTTTGATCAGGGCGAACCAAAACTCGAACTCACCAAATACTTTGACCGCAATGAGGTTGATTAAACCCATCATCACTATCGAGGAAAGCGCCCAAATCCACTGCGGAGTCTCCGGAAACCAAATTCCCATATAAATACCGACTGCTGTGACCTCAGCAATACCGACTACGATCCAATAGGTCCAATAGCCCCAACCCACCATATAACCCGCTAGCGGGCCAACATAGCTATTGGCGTATGCCGCAAACGAACCTGCTACTGGTTCGTGTACAGCCATTTCGCCAAGCGTGCGCAAGACAATAAAGGCCACGATACCCGCAAGTAAATAGCCCAGCAGAATGGATGGGCCAGCAATTTGAATGGCGCTTGCTGATCCAAGAAATAATCCTACGCCGATCGTGGAACCTAATGCCATCAAACGAATATGGCGTACTTTGAGATGGCGTTTTAAGCCTGTGTGTTCAGTCTGCAAGAGAGATCTCCTTTCGATTTGCTGTTGGCGATATACCAACGAAGCAAAGTCTAGGGAGGAGTAGTAGCAGGCACTAGAGGGGAAAAACTACTAAAGTGATTAATTGAATAAATATATGCAAGCAAATAAAAAAATGTCTTTGAAATCAAGACTGCTCTTTTGTATAAATTATTTCTGACTGCAAGATAATCAGTAATTTCTTACAGGGAATCCCCTTAAGGATTTGCGGTGCTTTTTGAAAAAAGCTTACTGCGTTGAAATGAGATTGAGAATTTCTGCCGCAGCGGCTAGACCACAAGCGGCTGTGACCATCACCGTGGAACCATAACCAGAACAAGCCAAACCACCGCTAGAAGCACCAGCCCGTGGTTCATGCGAGTAGATCGCACGAATGCCTATTTTCTTTTTCAGATTTCTAGAGAAACCATGATCTTGTCTAAGCCCTTGACGAACTTTAGCCAATAAAGCATCTTGTTCAGTGCGCGACAGGTCATCACAGCGCACTGAGGTTGGGTCTGATTTTCCACCTGCTGCGCCACACATCACTAAGGCACGATTATTGTTGACAGCCCAAACTGATAAAGCAATTTTAGTTTGAACAGAGTCCGTAGCATCCAATACCAATGCATTTGATGGGATGAGTCGATCTAGATTTTCTGGCTCTAGGAATTCATCGCATGAGGTTAGCTTGATCTCTGGATTAATTTGCAAAATACGTTGTGTCATTGCCTCCACTTTTGCCTTGCCATACTGACCTTCTAAAGCATGCAGTTGACGATTAGTATTGCTCTCAGCAATGTGATCAAAATCAATTAAAACAAGATGCCCGATACCAGTGCGAGCTAGAGCCTCTGCTGCCCAAGACCCAACCCCTCCGAGACCGGCCACAACCACTGTTGCATTGAGAAAGCGCTCACGCAGTTCTGGTCCATAGAGTCGCGAGACCCCACCAAAACGTCGATTTTCTAAGCTGCCTTCTATATTGTCATCTGCCATAGCTTCTCTTTATACTGAATAAATGGACTCTATTGCACAACTCCGCAAAAACTATACCTTTGGTCAGCTCACAGAGACTGAGGTTCCGCATGACCCCCTGCAGCTTTTCAGGCTTTGGTTTGATCAAGCCGTGAAAGCAGAGTGCCCAGAACCCAACTCCATGACCCTAGCAACAGCGGACCAAGCTGGCAATCCATCAGCCCGTATTGTCTTACTAAAAGGTGCAGATCAGAACGGCTTTACTTTTTTCACTAACTACGAGAGTCAAAAAGGCAGAGACTTAGCTGTGCGCCCACAGGCTGCCCTACTCTTTCATTGGCATGAGTTAGAGCGCCAAGTCCGCGTTCAAGGTGTTGTAGAGCGAGTAAGCGCAACGGAAAGTGATGAGTACTTTCATTCACGCCCAGCTGCCTCCAGAATCGGCGCATGGGCCTCTCCACAAAGTGCCACTATTCCGAATCGTGAGTTCTTGGAAGAGGCTGAAAAGCGCTTTAAGACGGAGTTTGGAGAAACACCTCCACGTCCAGAGCATTGGGGTGGCTATCGATTGCACCCTACTGAAATTGAATTCTGGCAAGGGCGCCCCTCTAGACTGCACGACCGCATGCATTACAAATTAGAAGGCCTCGAATGGCGAGTCAATCGCCTAGCGCCTTAAAAAGTCGAACCCTCAGGAGTACTGCTGAGCTATCAGTGATTTAAATTTAGCTCTAAATTTAGCCAACTTGGGAGCGACTACTGCCATGCAATAACCTTGATTGGGGTGTTGCTGAAAATAATTCTGGTGATAGTCTTCTGCTGGATAAATCGTTGGCGCAGCATCAATCTCGGTCACCACTGGATTAGAGTAGATTTTTGAATCCTCAAGCTCTTTGACCACTTCATGCGCAGTCTTTGACTGTTCAGCGCTATGGGTAAAAATGACTGAACGATATTGCGTGCCATGATCATTACCCTGGTAATTCAAGGTAGTCGGGTCATGAATCACAAAAAAGATTTCCAGTAAGTCTCTAAATGAAATCACCTGCGGATCAAATAAGATATCGACAATCTCGGCATGCCCTGAAACACCAGTACAAACCGCCTCATAGGTAGGATTGGGCCTTGCACCCCCAGCATAGCCAGAGACGACCGATTTGACCCCAGTAATTTGCTGATAAACCGCCTCAAGACACCAAAAACAGCCCCCACCCAAGGTGGCGCGCTCTAGAACAGGTTCATTTTTATCTAAGTTTGTATCCATGGCTTTATCCTAATGCCTTATTTAAATGCTTGCCAACTATTAATCCACTATGAATCGCTTCACTATCCAGCTCGATGAAATTAAAGCAGCCTACGCTGCAGAACCAAATCCTACGATTGAAGTGAGGTTGGAACGTATTGGTCGCATTGAAAAGATGCTTGAAGCAAATGAAGAAAAAATCTGCAAAGTGCTTACCGCAGACTTTGGCGTTCGCCACTCCATAGAAACCCGCCTTGCTGAATTTCAGATGGTGTATCAAGCCTGCAAATACACTCGTAAACACCTGAAGGAATGGATGAAGCCCGTGCAAATGGAAACCCCTTCTTTTATGGGATCTTCGCAAGCATGGATTCAAAGTCAATCATTAGGGGTTATTGGCATCATGAGCCCATGGAATTACCCAATTCAATTAGCACTCATCCCAGTAATCGCAGCACTTGCTGCTGGCAATCGTGTTTGGCTAAAACCTTCTGAGCGCAGTTCACGTACCTCTGGATTTTTAGCAAGCTTGATTCAGGAATATTTTCACTCTAGCGAATTTTGTGTAACTACTGGCGGAGCTGATGTGGCCGAGCAATTTGCAGTGCTACCGTTTGCACATCTCTTTTTTACAGGATCAGAAGCGATTGGCAAAAAAGTGATGCGCGCTGCCGCAGAAAACCTTACTCCCGTGACTCTTGAGCTAGGAGGCAAAACCCCAGCCATGATTGATGTCTCAGCCAAACTCAAGGACGCAGCTGCAGCCATTGTTTACGGAAAGCTACTCAATGGAGGTCAAACCTGCATTGCGCCAGATTATGTATTAATTGATGAAACAAATCGCGATGCATTTATTGAAGAACTGAAAACAGCTGCACAAACTCAATTTAGCAATCCAGAGGAACTGACTGGCCCAATTGATGAGCAGCAGCTGGAATATTGGCAACATCTCGTTAGCGATGCCTCAGATCGCGGCGCAAAAGTAATTCCCTTGCTAAATAACCCTGGTGCTGGCGCAAGACCATTTGAGCCCATTGCATTAGTTAATGTCCCGCCGGAAGCTCGCGTCCTTCATGAAGAAATCTTTGGGCCTATTTTGCCGATCGTGACAGTAGCTGATACGTCAGCAGCAATTGCTTATGTAAACAACAAACCAAATCCTTTAGCGCTCTATTGGTTTGGTAAAGATAAAAAGAATATGCAGCGAGTATTAGGAGAAACTCGCTCTGGCGGCGTCACCATTAATGATGTGTTCTTGCATGCGACAGTTGAGTCACTTCCCTTTGGCGGCGTTGGTACTAGCGGCATGGGTTCGTACCACGGCAAAGCTGGCTTTGATACTTTCAGCCATCAAAAGTCGATTCTGGAAGTGCGTGGTCTATTGGGTACCAATCTACTAAAAGGCACTAAACCTGCGCGCCCTCCTTACAGCAAAAGCACTGAGCGCTTGATCAAACGCCTTAAATAAAAAGGCTAAGTAATTACCAGGCGTAGTGCAAAAGCAATAAACAGCAAGCCAGCCATCATCCAAAGAGCTGCAGCAGATCGAGGGCGACTCTCAAAGTACTTGGAGAAGAATTGACCTGCGCAGATCAGGGCGCCCAAATAGGTCATGCTCATGATTTGCAAAACAATTGCCAGGTACATGAATGTATACCCAGGATTAGAAGTGTCTGGACGAATGAATTGCGAGAAGAAGGCAATAAAGAAAAAGATCGCCTTCGGATTGGTTAACGAGAGTGATAATGCTGCGAGCATTGGATGCAGCCGCATTAAACGTACCTGGATTTCATAAGTCTTTGCTTGTGCCCCCAAGGACCAGCGCTGCATCCCGCTGCGTAACAAACCAAAACCCATCCAGGCTAAATACAGTGCACCTGCTCCACGCACTAGACTAAAGATGACTGGAGACGACATCAAAAGTGATGCGGCACCTAATGCAACCGCAATCATCAATAAAGAGTCTCCTACAAATATTCCGAATGCACCCCATGCGCCAGAGCGCCATCCTCTTTGTGTAGCAATAGTTAGAACATAAAGAGAGTTAGGTCCAGGCAACAAGATGATGAGCAAGGTGCCCAGCAAGTAGCCCGAGAAATCAACAATGCCTGCATTTGCTGGCGATAAGAGCTCCAAATTGATCCATTCCATTTCTACATCATAATTAATTCGGGAAAACCCTTGTAATCTGATGCTCAAAATGCCATAATAGGAGGCTTTTTAAAGCAATTTGATTCATCGCCCCCCAGCTCTATTTCAGCGATTAGTTTAGAAGTCGTAAACACAACAACGCTGCCGCTTGTCTGATGGTCGATGCCTTTGACCATCGCACCCTATAAAAAACCATGGGTGCAACATACGGAGACATCCCTTAAAGGGGATGTGTAATAGCATGACTTTTTCTAAAGAAACTAAAATCGAGTCGAAAGACTCAAAGAGCACTGGAACAGAATTCCAGAATTTTGCCCTAGCGGCATCACTCCTTAAAAACGTTGCTGAACTGGGTTATACCCAAGCCACTTCCGTGCAAGCTCAGGTTATTCCTGCAGCCTTAGCTGGTGGTGACTTATTGGTCAGCAGCCAAACCGGTAGCGGTAAAACCGCAGCCTTTTTATTGCCTTTGATTAATCAACTCATCGAAGACAACCCGAACAACTCACCTGTACCAGGTCGCGCACAACCTAAAGTGTTAGTGCTCTGCCCTACTCGTGAATTAGCTCAACAGGTTGCCGCCGATGCAGTGAACTTAGTTCGTGGCATGAAAGGTATCCGTATCGCAACTGTGATGGGTGGCATGCCTTATGGCAAGCAGATCCAGGCATTGAAAGGTGCATTGTTAGTTGTTGCAACCCCAGGTCGTTTGCTCGACCTGTGTGACAGCAAAGCAATTCGTCTAGATGATGTTAAACAACTCGTTATCGATGAAGCCGATCGCATGCTCGACATGGGATTTGCTGATGACCTCGAGGCTATTGATAAGCGTTGCGCAGGCCGTAACCAAACGTTGATGTTCTCTGCAACTTTCGCGCCAAAGATTATGTCTCTAGCAAATGAGTTGACTACAGATGCTAAGCGTATCGAACTTGCTCATGCAGGTGAGAAGCACGCCAACATTGAACAGAAGTTACATTGGGCTGACAGCATGTCACACAAGCATAAATTGCTAGAGCACATTTTGGCTGATGCCGATTTGGATCAAGCGGTTGTGTTTGCTAGCACTCAGGTTGAAAGCGAAAAAATCGCCGACACATTGCGTGCTAACGGTTATGAAGCAACTGCCCTGCATGGTGCAATGCCTCAAGCTGTGCGTATGCGCCGTCTCGAGTCTTTACGTAAAGGCCATACCAAAATTTTGGTTGCCACTGACGTAGCGGCTCGTGGTATCGATGTGCCACGTATTAGTCACGTGATTAACTTTGGCTTGCCAATGAAACCAGAAGACTATACGCATCGCATCGGTCGTACAGGTCGTGCAGGTCGCAATGGTGTTGCTATCACTTTGGTTGAACATCGTGATCGCGCTAAGATCCGCAATATCGAGCGTTTTACACAGCAAGATATCGTTGCCTCAGTCATCGCTGGTCTTGAGCCACAAGCTAAGCCTAGTTTTGGTGGTGGCGGTGGTCGCCCTGGTGGCGGTCGCTCAGGCGGTGGCTTTGGTGGCAATCGCTCTGGCGGTGGCGGCGGTGGTCGTTACGGTTCAGGCGCTCGTTCAGAGTCTCGCTTTGGCGGTGGCGGTAGCGGTGGTGGCAATGCTGGTGGTCGCTCAGGCGATTCACGTCCAGCACGCTCTGCTGACTCACGTCCTGCGCGTTCTGCTGACTCACGTCCGGCACGCTCTGGTGACTCACGTCCAGCAGGTGGTCCGCGTTTTGCTAAACCAAAAGCTGGCGGTCAACGTCGCAACTTTAGCGGTAGCTAAATATGATTCACCGAAATCGCCTCCGTTCTGCATGGAATCGAGTCGGTTCCGGTGAAATCCATCGGGCGCCACGCAAGTGGCAACCTTGGCTAAGCGATACCGGGTCTCTCACCCAAAAAATTGAGCAAGCAATTGGGCAAAAACTCGAAGTTCAGGTTTTGCGTGACTGTCCTCAATCACTCAATAGCGACGAAAGTCGCTATTTTCATTTCAAGCTCAGACGTTGCAGGGTACGCGAAGTGCTACTCTGCTCCAACGGGATCCCCTTGGTAATGGCGCATAGCGTCATACCCACTTTAAGCTCTAGCGGGAGCAATCATGGCGTTCTACGCCTGGGTAAAAAGCCTCTAGGGGCCGTCCTTTTTGCCAAGACACGCAAATACTCGCAAGCAAAACCTCCGCGCGATATTGCACGCTTAGATAAAAGTAGCGAATTATGGAAAAAGTGCTCTAAGCATTTTTCTGGTTTGAGCTCGCCCTTATGGGCACGACGTACTCTTTATCGCCTAAAGGGTCATCCACTATTAGTGAATGAAATTTTCTTGCCTGCTTTATTGGATGCTACGAAGGATTAGCTCTTCACCGTTACTTTTAGATTGTTAGCCAAGCTAAAGTAGATTTAATTAAGGCTTCATCACCAGGCTCACTGGTAAATACCTCACCAAATCCAATTAACTCGGCTGCATCGGCAATATTGTGATGCGGGCATAGCGCGCTAGCAGTATTCAGATTATGTGCAAATTGATCTTTAATCACCTCGCCTAGATAACGAACCGCTTCAGATGATGTAAGTAGCCAAAGTGATTTACTAAAGTCCATTTCGCGTATCGCATGCCAAGCCGGATTATCAATATCCAAGGGCACACGGGCGTAGGTTGAGATCGCTTCTACAGTAGCACCCGCTTTTTGCAATGTGTCCGCTAGCCAATCACGACCGCCCTCACCTTTAAAGATCACTACTTTTTTATTCTGCCAATTCCACTGCAGGGATTGGAGTTCATGCCATAAGCCTTCTGAATCCCAATTCTCATTATTTTTGGGAATAATGACGAGGGTAGGATTCTCTTCTAATCCAATGCCGTGATTTTTCAAAGCCAGCTGACTGCTACCACCCATCACACCAATCGGAATAATCTTCTTAGAAAAGTCTTGCCAATCGCGCTCTAATAAACGCATCACACTTTCAATGGCATTGGGGCTAACAAAGATAGCAAGATCTGCATCACTTAATGTTGTAGCGATATGGTCAGCCAAGTTCTCATCGGACTTTGGAGCAATAGTGAGCAAAGGTAATGACAATATCTCAGGGAGACTTCGTTTTCCCACTCCGCTGGCCTCGATTGCACGAGTGAGCACTTCAATCAGCTGACGAGCTTGGCCGCTAGGTCTGGTAACGACAATTGTTTTAGTGCTCATCGCTACCAATACGTTTATTTAGAAATCTTTGGGATTAAGTCTGCTGCGCCCTGCGATAGCAGATCCTGTGCAACAGCGAGTCCCAATGCTTCTGCATCCTCAACCGACTCAACCGACCCACTGCCATTTGCTAGGCAAATGGCTTTGCCATCGACGCTTGCAACAAATGAGCGAATATTCATTCGATTTTGATCCCATACAGCGTGTGCAGCTAGAGGCACCTCACATGAACCACCTAATTGACGAGAGACCATCCGCTCAGCAGAAACAGCAAACAGAGTTGGCAAATCATTTAATGGAGCAAGCCATTGCTTGATATTGGGATGCTTGCTTAGTGTTTCGATACCAAGAGCGCCCTGACCTGCAGCAGGTGTGTAAGGATCGTATGGCAAGAATGCACGGATACGTGACTCTAGGCCTAAACGTTTTAAACCAGCAGCAGCCAAAATAATGGCTTGGTACTCGCCTTTATCTAATTTACCCATGCGGGTATCTAAATTACCTCGTAACGGTTGAATCTCGAGGTGCGGAAACTTGGCACGCAAAACGGATTCACGTCGCAAGCTCGATGTACCAACAATTGCTCCAGGAGGGAGATCTTCTAAGCTAGCGTAATCATTAGAAACAAAAGCGTCTCTTGCATCTTCTCTTGCCATCACACAGGAAAGGTCAAAACCCTCCGGCATCACCATAGGGACGTCCTTTAAAGAGTGCACCGCCAAATCTGCACGACCATCCTCGAGAGCGGTTTCGAGCTCTTTGACAAAAAGGCCCTTACCGCCCACCTTGGAGAGCGCTCTGTCCAAAATCTGGTCGCCACGGGTAGTCATCCCCAAAATCTGGACATCGCAGTCCGGATAGAGCTTTTTAAGGCAATCTCGGACGTGCTCAGCCTGCCACATGGCTAGGCGACTTTCACGGGAGGCAATTACGAGGCGCTTTGGGGCTGCCGATGGGGTGGAATTCAGGGTTTGGGAC
Organism: Polynucleobacter ibericus; assembly: GCF_018687955.1. NCBI lineage: Bacteria > Pseudomonadati > Pseudomonadota > Betaproteobacteria > Burkholderiales > Burkholderiaceae > Polynucleobacter > Polynucleobacter ibericus. The sequence continues at coordinate 1,290,716 of NZ_CP061309.1, forward strand.
ATAACATTTAAAATAATCAAAGACCTACACCAATATACTGTGTTTATGAGCTCATCAAATAATTCCTTAGACAACAAAGCCCAAGCTTGGTCGGCCCGTTTTGCCGAACCCGTTGACGAACTAGTACAGCGTTATACAGCCTCTATCGGCTTTGATCAACGCTTTGCGATGGTAGATATCGCCGGATCCTTGGCTCACGCTGAGATGCTGGCCACCCAAAAAATCATTAGCACCAAAGATTTAGCCGATATTCAAAAGGGAATGGCGCAAATTAAGAGTGAGATCGAGTCTGGTCAATTTAATTGGCAACTCGCTCTTGAGGACGTTCACCTCAATATTGAAGCTCGCCTTACTGCCTTAGTTGGCGATGCCGGCAAGCGTCTGCATACCGGTCGCTCACGCAATGACCAAGTAGCAACGGATTTACGTCTGTGGTTGCGTGGCAGCGTCGATGACATTGCTGTGACTCTGAAATCTTTACGTGTGGCATTGTTGGATTTGGCTGAGAAGCATGCTTCAACCATCATGCCTGGTCACACCCATTTACAAGTAGCACAGCCCATTACTTTTGGCCACCACTTGATGGCCTACTATGAAATGTTTAGTCGTGACGCAAGTCGCTTAACTGACTTGCGTGCTCGCTTTAATCGCTTGCCTTTGGGTGCGGCAGCATTAGCAGGAACTACTTACCCAATCGATCGCGAGCAAGTCGCCAAGACGCTTGGTTTTGACGGCATTTGCAATAACTCTTTGGATGCCGTATCCGATCGTGACTTTGCTATTGAGTTCTGCGCCTTCTCATCGATTTTGATGATGCACGTATCACGTCTATCCGAAGAACTGATCCTTTGGTTAAGTCCACGCTTTGGCTTTATTGATCTACCAGACCGCTTCTGCACTGGCAGCTCAATCATGCCGCAGAAGAAAAATCCTGACGTACCAGAATTAGCTCGCGGTAAGACTGGACGTGTGTATGGCGACTTGATTTCTTTGTTGACCTTGATGAAGGGTCAGCCCCTCGCCTACAACAAAGATAACCAAGAAGATAAAGAGCCTTTGTTTGATGCGGTAGATACCGTGCAAGATACCTTGCGTATTTTTGCTGACATGGTTCCACACATTGAAGTCAAAGCTGAAGTGATGAAGAAGGCTGCTGAAGAAGGTTTTGCAACAGCAACCGACTTGGCTGACTACTTAGTGAAAAAAGGTTTGGCTTTCCGTGATGCACATGAAGCTGTTGCTCACGCAGTGAAAGCCTGTGTTGGCAGAAACTGTATGTTGACCGACCTTAGCCTCTCTGAACTGCGCTTTGCTTGCGGCCTAGATAATCGCCCTGAGTTAATGAGTGATGATGTGTTTGCTTTGCTGACAGTAGATGGCTCCGTTCAATCACGTCAACATGCTGGTGGCACCGCCCCTGCTCAAGTTCTTGCAGCTATTAAACGGGGTCGTGCAGACCTCTAAAGTGCATGGGGTTTTGGTCCAAACTTTCTGCAGGCATTGATCGTGTAAACCAGCTACTGGGTAAGGCAGCCAGCATCATGATTTTGCTGTCGTGCGTAGTATCGGCAACCAATGCTCTGCTGCGCTATGGATTAGATATCAGCAACAACTGGCCACTAGAACTTCAGTGGTATCTCTTTGCTGCCGCAGTCATGCTGGGCGCCTCCTACACTCTTAAACGCAATGAGCATGTTCGGGTGGATTTAATTTACTCACAGCTTTCTGATCGCGGTCGCTTGTGGGTTGACCTCTTTGGGTTAATTTTCTTCTTGATGCCAGCTTGCAGTTTGTTTACATGGCTCTCATGGACCACTCTTTTTTATCCATCTTGGTTGGTGATGGAGCATTCATTAAACTCCGGTGGATTAGCACGCTATCCCATTAAATTTGTAGTCCCATTTGGATTTTTCATGCTGAGCCTACAGGGCTTATCTGAAATCATTAAGCGTATCGGCGCACTCAAAGGTGAAATGACTTTGCCCGCCGAAGACCTTCGTTACGAAAAGCCCATGCAATGATTCCATTGGAGTGGATGCCGCCCTTGATGTTTGTAGGGCTTATCGTCTTTATGTTGATCGGCTTTCCAGTTGCCTTTTCACTAATGGCGGCAGGATTATTTTTCTCTCTCATTGCAATTAGCGAAGGCTTTTTTGGAATGGCGTTTCTGCAGGCCATTCCTCAGCGTATCTTTGGCAGCGTGCTCGCCAATGATTTATTGCTAGCCATCCCCTTCTTTACCTTTATGGGCGCCATCCTGGAGCGCTGCGGGCTTGCCGAAGAAATGCTGGATTCCATGGGCCAGCTCTTTGGGCGGGTGCGGGGTGGGCTGGGTTACTCCGTCATCATTGTTGGATTTATTTTGGGCGCAATTACTGGTACTGTGGCCGCCCAGGTAATCGCTATGGCGATGATCTCGTTACCGGTGATGATGCGTTACGGCTATAACATGCGCTACGCCACGGGTGTTTTAGCGGCCTCTGGAACCATTACTCAGCTCGTACCTCCATCTTTAGTACTGATCGTATTGGCAGATCAACTCAAAACACAAAGCGGCAGCGCTGATGTGGGCAGTATGTATTTGGGCGCTTGGGGTCCATCACTTCTGCAGATCGCCCTCTTTGCGCTCTACACCTTCTTTTTAAGTCGCATCCGTCCTGACTATTTGCCACCAGTTCCAGAGAGCGAACTGACCCTGAGAGGCTGGGCCCTTTGGAAAAAGTGTCTGATGGGAATCATTCCATCGGCTGTTCTTATTTTCTTAGTGCTAGGCACCATCATGACCGGTATTGCAACGCCAACTGAGTCTGGGGCCATGGGCGCTATGGGCGCACTACTTCTGGCTTGGATTCGAAGGTCAAAGATTGCAAATCTAAGGGGGCTGATTCAGGAGGCTTATCAAAACACCATGCGCATTACTGCCATGGTTGTTTTCATTTTGATTGGATCAACTTGCTTCTCAGTGGTTTTCCAAGGTGTGGATGGTGGCTTCTGGGTTGAAGAATTATTCTCCAATCTTCCCGGTGGCTGGGTTGGCTTTTTGGTTGTTGTGAATTTATTTGTTTTCTTTTTAGCCTTCTTCTTAGATTTTTTTGAGATCGCATTCATTGTTGTGCCAATGTTGGCGCCAGTCGCAGTCAAGTTATTAGCGCCGGTACTTTTGGCATCTATGAACGGCAATCCTCAGGCAGCAACCAGTGCCGCCCTGGTTTGGTTTGGAGTCATGCTTTGCGTGAACATGCAAACCTCTTTTATGCACCCCCCATTTGGCTTTGCCCTCTTTTATCTCAGAGGTGTAGCGCCCAAGGAAGTGAAAAGCAGCGATATCTACTGGGGTGCTCTGCCTTGGGTAGCCCTGCAATTAGTGATGGTTGCGGTGGTGATTGCTTTCCCTGCCCTGGTGACCACTTTCCTAGATAAACCTGCTGCAGTCGTAGAGAGTCAGGATTTTAATTTCACTAGTGAAGAAAATAAACCAGACACACCATCAGCGAAAGTGGATGAGGATGCACCGGTAAATTTTCAGCTAGATAAGCCAGTTAAATAAAAATGCCCCGCATCTGCGGGGCATCGTATTGCAACTTAAAGCTGGATTAAAGAGTAATGTCGCGCTCTTGTCTGACACAATCCACGTAGTATTCACTCTTTCCGTCAGTACTGGTTTTTACTAAACCATGGATATCTGTTTCAAATCCTGGGAACTTCTCATTAAAGTCTCTAGCAAAGTAGAGATAGTCAACGATGCGCTTATTGAAGCGCTCACCAGGAATAAGCAAGGGGATACCAGGCGGATAAGGTGTGACCAACATTGCAGTAACGCGACCATCTAACTGATCAAGAGGCACTCGATCCACTTGCTTATGCGCCATCTTGGCCCATGCCTCTGAAGGCATCATGGCTGGCTCCATATCCGATGTGTACATCTCAGTAGTCATGCGAGCAACATCTCGACCTTTATAGAACTCATGAATTTGCTGGCAAATATCTTTTAGACCAACGCGCTCATAGCGTGGGTGCTTAGCTACAAACTCAGGTAATACTTTCCATAATGGTGCGTTTTTATCAAAGTGGTCTTTGAACTGCTGCAATTCTGTAACGAGCGTATTCCAGCGACCTTTTGTAATACCGATCGTGAACATGATGAAGAAGGAATACAGACCGCACTTCTCCACGATAACGCCGTGCTCAGCAAGGTATTTAGTAACGATGCTCGCCGGAATGCCCATGGAACCAAAGTTACCCTCAATATCTAAACCAGGCGTGACCACTGTTGCCTTAATGGGGTCGAGCATGTTGAAATCTTTGGCCAACTTACCAAAGTCATGCCAAGTGGCTGATGGCTCCAAGATCCAATCTGAGCGCTCACCAATACCCTCTTCAGCCAAATGATCTGGACCCCAAACCTTAAACCACCAATCTGCACCAAACTTATCATCCACTTCGCGCATAGCACGACGGAAGTCCATTGCTTCCGCAATCGATTCTTCAACTAGAGTTGTACCTCCAGGAGATTCCATCATGGCTGCAGATACATCGCAGGAGGCAATGATGGCGTACTGCGGGCTAGTAGAGGTATGCATCAAATAGGCTTCATTGAAGCAATCACGATCCAGCTTGGTATCTTCTGCGTCCTGTACCAATACTTGTGAAGCTTGAGACAAACCAGCTAATAACTTGTGAGTCGACTGAGTCGCAAACATCAGACTCTTCTTGGTTCGCTTGCGATCCGAGCCAATCGCATGCATGTCTTTATAGAAAGGATGGAAAGCAGCGTGCGGCAACCAAGCTTCATCAAAATGCAAGGAGTCAACTTTGCCATCCAGCATTTCTTTAATCATCTCAACGTTGTACACAATACCGTCATAGGTACTTTGCGTTAAGGTCATAACGCGAGGCACTACATTTTTATCTTTAATAAAGGGATTGGCGTCAATTTTCTTCTGAATATTTTTCCACTCAAACTCTTCCTTCGGGATAGGGCCAATAATGCCCAAGTGATTGCGAGTGGGCATCAAGAAAATGGGAATTGCACCCATCATCGTGATGGAATGAATCACGGATTTGTGGCAATTACGATCCACCAAAACCACATCGCCAGGAGCAACTGTCGAATGCCAAACAATCTTGTTTGAGGTTGATGTGCCATTGGTTACAAAGAACAAATGATCCGCATTAAAGATGCGGGCGGCGTTGCGCTCACTCTGCAACACTGGACCTGTATGGTCTAGGAGTTGACCCAATTCCTCGACAGCATTACAAACGTCAGCGCGAAGCATATTCTCACCAAAGAACTGGTGAAACATACGGCCTACCGGGCTCTTTAAGAAGGCAACGCCTCCGGAGTGCCCTGGGCAGTGCCAAGAGTAAGAGCCCTCAGAAGCGTAGTTAGTTAATGCGCGGAAAAATGGCGGCGCCAAAGAATCTAAATACACCTTAGCTTCCCGAATGATGTGACGTGCCACGAATTCTGGGGTGTCTTCATTCATATGAATAAAGCCATGTAACTCACGTAAGATGTCATTCGGCATATGGCGAGAGGTGCGAGTCTCACCATATAAGAAGATCGGAATATCTTCATTACGTTTGCGTACTTCGGTAATGAATGCACGTAAGTTATTGAGTGCCGGGAGATCGTGATCCTCAGAATCAGAATCAAACTCTTCATCATCAATAGAAACGATAAAGGTAGATGCGCGAGAGGCTTGCTGGGCAAAGGATGTAAGATCGCCGTAGCTGGTTAAACCAATCACTTCCATGCCTTCTGTCTCAATAGCCTCGGCGAGGTCGCGAATACCAGAACCCGAAATATTTTCGGAGCGAAAATCCTCATCAATAATGATGATTGGGAAACGAAATTTCATAAAAACTCCCCTGCTGTGCGGTCCGAAGTATTCGGAAGCCACTTCTCAAAATTAGTAAGGTCAATTATCCGGTCGCCATCTGGCAATACTGTGACAATATCGATAAATGTTGCATTCTGCTGCACATCTTTGGGCAAGTAAACATGTCGCGCATAGACTTGATTGGCCAAGCTCTCGTGATAACCGGTAAAGGTAATCAGAAGATGCCACTGCTTTTCAATCGCTGCTTTACCCAAATAATCTTTTAAAGCGCTGTCTTCATCAACGCTGTGCATAGCAGTCCAGGTTAAAGAGAACACTGGACTCTCTGAGCGATGTAAAGGTAATTCAACAGAGCGCCGATAACGTTCACCCTCGGCTGTCATACTTTCTGCAATTAACCAGAGTCGCAATTGCGCCTCCACAATATGAGAGCTACGATCATTAGCCACGCGAAATTTAAATGTTTGCACGCCATTATGACTACCAACTACAGCCACTTTTGAAAAGCGTACGCCGGCGGTTGGCCGCGTAAAACGTGCAAAGGCCAAACCAGTAGTTAAGGCGGAATATACAATTCCAAAAAAGGCTTCAAAAGTCACAATCGCGTTTGGCCAAGTGCCAATAGGTGTCATACGTCCATAGCCAATGGTGGCCATTGTTTGCACGCTGAAGAAAAAGACATCTAATAAAGATCCAGCCCCTGCGTTGGAAACAGCACCATCACCACAGGCTAAGTAAGCAAAAGCAAATAGCAGATTGGCCCCAAGGTAAACAATCACGACTAGCAACATGAAGCTAGTCCAGCTGGTACCTAATAGCCAGTGATAAAAGTTATTTTCCGGGCGCGCTATTTCAGTGCGTGAGAGTGTGGCGCGATATTCATCTAAGTTAATCCGCGCAGGACTACGACTGAAAATAAATTTACGCACTGCCGTAAATGGCTTAGGTCTTAGGCAGGGTAACGCCCCGCTGACCTTGATACTTACCACCGCGATCTTTATAAGAGGTGCCACATACCTCATCACTCTCAAAGAAGAGTACTTGCGCGCAACCCTCACCCGCATAAATCTTGGCAGGCAATGGGGTGGTGTTTGAAAACTCTAATGTGACATAACCTTCCCACTCGGGCTCAAATGGCGTCACGTTCACAATAATTCCGCAACGCGCATACGTACTTTTACCAACGCAAACAGTTAAAACGCTGCGTGGAATCTTGAAGTACTCAACCGTTCTTGCCAATGCAAATGAATTGGGTGGAATGATACAAACATCACCTTTGAAATCAACGAAAGATTGCTCATCGAAATTCTTCGGATCAACTATGGTGCTGTTGATATTAGTGAAGATCTTAAATTCGTCTGCGCAACGTATGTCATAGCCATAGCTTGAAGTGCCATAACTTACGATTTTGTTACCGGCGGCGTCTTGGCGAATCTGCCCAGGTTCAAATGGGCTGATCATGCCTTGTTCGCCCATGCGGCGGATCCAGTGGTCAGATTTAATAGTCATGGACGAATTGTAAAACCTTCGTCCAAGCTACCCACGAATTTATTGGGGTTTTTGGGTAAAAACGACCCTCTCAGGGGCGTTATAGATCTCGAAGTGTTTACCGGAACAACGGGAGAGGATGGTGAGATTCGTCTTGCGCGCCAACTCCAGACCCATCAAGGTCACCCCTGAACGGGTTAGCAGGAAGGGTATGCCCATTTGAGCCCCCTTAATGACCATCTCCGAGGTTAAGCGTCCAGTGGTAAAGAAAATCAATTCCTTACCCTGTTTATTGGCTAACCACATGAGCCCAGAAATTGAGTCGACCGCATTATGACGGCCAACATCCTCAATAAAATGCAAGAGGCGCACCCCATCCTTGCCATCTCGCTCAAAAACAGCGCAGGCATGAACTGAGCCAGACTTCTTATAAATCGAATCATGGGTCCGTATAGAGTCGATCAATGTAACTATTGCCTCCTGGGATAGTGCCGGACCTTCGGGAAGCTGAATCGAATCCATCTCTTCGATCAAGCCACCAAACATGGTCCCTTGGCCGCAGCCTGTCGTTACGACCCGCTTACTCGTCAGGGCATCAATATCAACCGTACTTCGACGAGTTTTGACAGCAGCAGAATCCGTCTCCCAATCTACTTGAATGCTCTCAATATCATCCGGGGACTCTACGAGACGCTGATTACGTAAATAACCCAGGACCAAGGCTTCTGGAGCGCTTCCTAGGGTCATCAGTGTCACGACTTCACGTTTATCCAGATAAATGGTTAGAGGGCGCTCACCAGGAATATGGGTCCTTTTAAGGCGGCCCATTTCATCCATGACCTCGACCTCATGCACCACAGGCACTGAAGCGTTAGACATCTGAATGTTTGGTTTTGCTGCCATAAAAACTCTCTAAGGGTCGGGCTAAATTGAAGTTTATCGGGATTTATCAATACTCCACGGTGCTTTACTTTAACCGCAGACTAAAATCAGTGCATAAGCCAGCATAATTGAGTGCTAAACCCTGATTAACCTTCTTATTTAAGTCCGCATTACATGAGCAGTTCCCAACGTCGCCTTCTTGTTACTTCCGCCCTACCGTACGCCAATGGTCAGATCCATATTGGCCATTTGGTGGAGTATGTCCAGACCGATATTTGGGTGCGCTATCAAAGGATGCGTGGTCACGAAGTTCACTATGTTGGCGCAGATGACACACACGGCACCCCCATCATGTTGCGTGCTGAAAAAGAAGGTATCACCCCAAAAGAATTAATCGCCAATGTTTGGAAAGAACATAAGCGTGACTTCGATAACTTCCTCATTTCGTTTGATAACTACTACACGACGGATAGCCCTGAGAATGAAAAGTTATCGCAAGACATTTATCTCAAGTTACGTGATGCGGGATTAATTGAAAAGCGCGCGATTGAGCAAGCCTACGATCCCGTAAAGGAAATGTTCTTACCGGATCGCTTTATTAAAGGAGAGTGCCCTAAGTGTGGCGCCAAAGATCAATATGGCGACAACTGCGAAAAATGTGGCGCAACTTATTCGCCTACGGATTTAAAGAATCCTTTTTCAGTAGTTAGCGGTGCAACCCCAATCAAAAAGATTTCTGATCACTACTTCTTTAGGTTATCTGACCCACGTTGCGAAGAGTTCTTGCGCGAGTGGACCCAAGTCAAAACACCTTTGCAGCCTGAAGCTCGCAATAAGATGAAAGAATGGGTCGGTCAGCCAGGTGAGAGCAAGCTAGGCGACTGGGATATCTCCCGCGATGCCCCGTATTTCGGGTTCGAGATCCCTGATGCACCTGGTAAATACTTCTACGTATGGCTCGATGCGCCGATTGGTTATTACGCTAGCTTTCTCAATTATTGCCAAGCCAAAGGCCTTAATTTTGATGAGTGGGTAAAGCCTGATACCACTACTGAGCAATACCATTTCATTGGTAAAGATATTCTGTATTTCCACACTTTATTCTGGCCGGCAACATTGCAGTTCTCTGGTTATCGTACGCCGACCAATGTGTTTGCCCATGGTTTCTTAACCGTTGATGGCGAGAAGATGAGTAAGTCTCGTGGCACTTTGATTTCTGCAAATAGCGTAATTGAGTGTGGCTTTAATCCAGAGTGGTTCCGTTACTACTTCGCAACCAAACTCAATGACAGCATGGAAGATTTGGACTTAAATCTTCAAGACTTTGTTGCGCGAGTAAATAGTGACTTGTTGGGTAAGTACATCAATATCGCAAGTCGAAGCGCCGGCTTCTTGGTAAAACGTTTTGGTGGCGTTGTTTCTGATGAAGCCATGAACAATCCGCTCCTGAAAGAAATTGCTGGTGCTAGTGAAAAAATTGCAGAGCTCTATGAGGGACGCGAATTCGCAAAAGCATTGCGCACAGTAATGGAGCTCGCCGACAAAGTGAATGGTTTTGTAGATGAGAACAAGCCATGGGAAATCGCGAAAGACCCAGAACGTGAAGCGGATTTGCAGCGTGTTTGCAGCATCACCTTAGAAGCATTCCGCATGCTCAGCCTGTATCTAAAGCCGGTAATCCCTCAGGTAGCTGCTGGAGTGGAGGAGTTCCTTTCCTTGTCACCCCTTTCCTGGGCCGACATTAATACCCCCCTTTCCAGTAAGAACCCGGTCAAGCCGTATAAGCACCTCATGACCCGTGTGGAAGCCCCACAAATTGAGGCTTTGCTGGCGGCAAACTTATAAAAAGCCCCCTAAAAAGCACCTATAATGTCGGTTGTAGTCCCTAGGTAGCTTTTTGCATTAATTGCTTAAGTTATTGAATTTATTGAGTATTTTAGGAAATGCCATGGCAAGATATCAATCTGAATTCACCCAGTTCTTAAATGAACTCAAGACCGATCATCCAAACCTCGAGGCTGAACAGCAAGCAGGTCGCGCCCTCCTTTGGGATAAAGAGCCTTTGAGCGTTGAAGATCAGCGCCGTGCCAAAGCAGCAAAACTCAAGCAACGCGCTTACGTTTATTCGAATGACTAACTCAGGTAGTTCGTCGGGCAATGAGCCTATGGCTCAGCCAATATCGGATTTACTAGATAGCACTCCATCGGTTACCGATGGCATGTCTGCTGCATTCGCTAAGCTATATGGCGAACCCCTATTTAAGCTTCCTACTGATTTATATATTCCACCAGATGCACTGGAAGTCTTTTTAGAAGCATTTGAAGGTCCATTAGATCTGCTGCTGTATCTCATTCGCAAACAGAATTTCAATGTATTAGATATTCCAATGGCACAGGTGACGCAACAGTACCTGAGCTATATCGATCAAATTCGTCACCACAATCTTGAACTGGCTGCCGAGTATTTGCTTATGGCCGCGATGTTGATTGAAATTAAATCCCGCATGCTCCTGCCAATGAAGAAGGCGGACAGCGAAGAAGAAGTAGAAGATCCGCGCGCAGAATTAGTTCGTCGCCTTTTGGAGTACGAGCGTATGAAGCTTGCGGCCCAAGAGCTCGATCAAATCCCACAACAAGGTCGCGACTTCCAAGTAGCCCATGGCTATGTGGATACGACTATTGCGATTGCTTGGCCAGATGTCAATGTAGATGACTTACAAATGGCTTGGCGTGATGTACTACACCGCGCCAAACTCACTCAGCATCACACCATTACTCGTGAAGAATTATCAGTGCGCGACTTTATGACACGCATCTTGCGCCGCTTACAAAGTACTAAATTTGTAGAGTTCGGTGAGCTATTTGAAGATGCCATCAAGTCTGGCAAAGGCATTCCAGTGGTGATTGTGAACTTCATTGCGATGCTTGAACTCTCACGTGAAGCCCTAGTAGAAATCACTCAGGCTGAGCCTTATGCGCCAATTTATGTGCGTCTCGCCTATACCCCTGTTGCATGAAAATTATTAGCGACATTCAAGAATTACGCGACCATTTAAGAGGTCAAAACCGGGCTTCATTTGTACCAACCATGGGGAACCTTCACGAAGGCCACCTCTCATTGATGCGCTTAGCAAGACAGCATGGCGACCCTGTAGTAGCCAGCATCTTTGTCAATCGCTTGCAGTTTGGGCCTAACGAGGACTTTGATAGCTACCCTCGTACCATGCAAGCGGATATTGATAAGCTAGAAAAAGAGGGTGTATACATTTTGTTTGCACCTTCTGAGCGTGATCTATACCCTCAACCCCAAGAATATCGCGTAGATCCACCGCAACAGTTGGGTGACATCCTTGAGGGAGAGTTTCGTCCCGGGTTCTTTAAAGGCGTATGTACGGTTGTTCTCAAACTCTTTTCTTGCGTCCAACCTAAGGTTGCCGTGTTTGGCAAAAAAGATTACCAGCAGCTGATGATTATTCGTCAGATGGCTAAGCAATTTGCTCTACCGGTTGACATTATTCCGGGTGAGACCATTCGTGCGGAAGATGGCCTTGCCCTCTCCTCACGTAATGGCTACCTTTCAGCTGCAGAACGCGCTGAAGCTCCTGAATTAATGAAAGCACTCAAAGAAGTTCGGGAACGTGTACTGCAACTTAAAGATCGCAATACCCAATCCATTTCGGAGATTGAAAGGGCTGCTGTTGCTTCTATTGCAGGCCGTGGCTGGCAGCCTGATTACATCGCCATTCGCCAGCAAAGTGATTTAGCACCAGCATCGAATGATCAATTACAGACTGGTGAGCCACTCGTCATCTTGACGGCTGCTAAGCTTGGTAAAACACGCTTGATTGATAACTTAGAGATTTAATCTTTAGATTTCCTTGCGACTTACTCGTCCCAAGGGAATCTCTCGCGCGATAGCTGCTCCATGATTTCGCGCTTACTAAGTCCAGCTCTCCGTGAATGACGATTTTCAGGCTCAGTCGAGCCATCACTTTCGGTAAGAGTTTTAGGCTGATCTTTTTTAATCTCCTCCATATTGGGAGATATTGTTTGAGCGCTTTCTTCAGTCATCGCTAGATTCAGTGATCGCTTTTGAAAAGCTCTACAGCGTAAAGAACTGCCCTACTTCGAGATTTAACTCTTTAGCTAATTCAGCGCCAGTAACCTTACCCGCAGACCCTTTAGCCTTAAGGACTTCAATCTGCCCACCATGACAGGCGATAAAAAAAGAATCTAAAGTAATCTGAGTCACTTCACCAGGCTTACCTTTGACATCACCAAATGTCGCGGCTACATGCTTGTGGCAGTCGTATATCTGGACTTTTTGCTCACCAAACTTTGTCCATGCACCGGGTGCAGGATTGCAAGCACGAATGAGGTTATAGATTTGACTGATGTGGCTTGCCCAATGAATCTGAGCAGCATTCGCATCAAACCAACCTTCGTAGTTGGCTTGGGATTCATCTTGTACTATTTCTTGGTGCTTGCCTGCGACTACTAAGTCAGCAGCCTCAAGCAATGCCTTAACGCCTATCGGGAATAGATGATCAAAGTAGATTTTTCCTAGTGTGTCATTAGGTCTAATGGTTACTTCTTTTTGCAAGATTACTGCGCCCTCATCCAAGCCATCGGATGGGCGGAAGATCGTTAAACCAGTCTTCCCCTCACCCAAGGCAATAGCCCAATTAATGGCACTCGGGCCACGGTATTTAGGCAGCAAAGAGGGATGGTATTGAATGGTTCCATGTTTTGGAATCTTGCAGAGCTCTTGCGGCACAAACTGAATGACATAAGCCATCACACAGATATCCGCATTGCTATCAATCAAGGCCTGAGCGGCTTCAGGACTCTTGAGGGAGGCAAACTGCAAGGGATTTAAACCCCTTGCTAGGGCAACTTCTTTTAAGACTTCTGGTTTGCTTGATTTGGGATTATCGGGAGGACAGAAGACGGCGACTACTTCATCGCCGCGATCTAAAAAAGCCTCTAAAGCAGCTTTACCAAAATCCGCACTCCCAATCAAAGCAACCCGCATCTTAGATCACCTTATCGTGACGTAATGCAATCAATTCATCAGTTGAGTAACCTAACTCACTAAGAATTTCATCAGTATGCTCACCGAGCAATGGCGAACGAGTCACATCAGTTGGGCTATCAGACATCTTGATTGGATTACCAACGGTAAGATACTTGCCGCGTATGGGGTGATCCACTTCAACCACAGTTCCAGTTGCACGTAATGCAGGCTCTTCAGCAATCTCTTTCATGGACAGAATTGGGCCACATGGAATATCGTATTTATTCAATACGTCCATCACCTCAAACTTCGTCATCGTCATGGTCCACTTTTCGATCTCGCCGAAAATTTCCATGAGGTGTGGCAAGCGTGCCATTGGTGATGCAAAACGCACATCAGTAATCCAATCTTCACGACCGATTACTTTGCAAATTGCTTCCCAAACTGGAGCCTGAACGATCACATACATATAGGCATTTGGATCCTTTTCCCAGCCTTTGCATTTCACAATCCAGCCTGGCTGACCACCGCCAGAAGCATTGCCTGCTCGGGGTACAGAGTCGCCGAACTCACCGTTCGGGAACTGTGGATACTCTTGCATGAGGCCAACACGCTCTAAACGCTGTTGATCACGCAACTTCACACGGCACAAGTTCAATACTGCATCTTGCATCGCTGCCAATACTTTCTGGCCACGACCAGAGTGAGTACGTTGATACAGAGCAGTCACAATACCAAGCGCTAAATGCAAACCAGTTCCGCTGTCGCCGATTTGCGCACCAGTCACCATTGGAGGGCCATCATCAAAACCAGTGGTTGATGCAGAACCGCCTGCGCATTGCGCAACGTTCTCATACACTTTGCAATCTTCGTATGGACCAGGGCCAAAGCCTTTTACAGAAGCCATGATCATCATGGGATTGAGCTCTTGAATACGCTCCCAAGAAAATCCCATACGATCCAGGGCGCCTGGCGCAAAGTTTTCAACTAAAACGTCGCACTCTTTAATCAAGCGCTCCAGAATCTCTTTACCTTTTTGGGTTTTGGTATTTACGGTGATAGAACGCTTGTTATGGTTCAACATCGTGAAATACAAACTGTCGGCATCAGGAATGTCGCGCAATTGACCACGTGTTGCATCCCCTTCGCCTGATTTCTCTACTTTGATAACGTCCGCACCAAACCAAGCCAGTAACTGAGTACAGGTTGGGCCTGATTGAACGTGCGTAAAGTCGAGGATTTTGACCCCTTCTAGTGCTTTTGCCATGGTTTAAGTCCTAATAAGAATGAAAATTTTGAATTGAGGCAATTTTACCAGTGGGAAATAGGTAAAAATGGAGCATGCCCAATTTTTGGGCACAATTACCGTCTAAGCCTGTATTGGCGTCAATATAGAACTATATGCGGCTATGTCTGAGGATTTTCAAGATCAGAGAGTCGCTTTTTGAGGGCTCTTTCTTGGGCAAAGCGCTCGGTGTCATCCCGAATGATCGCCACCACCCCATTAGCCTTGCCAGAGGCATCAAATAGCATCCCAACGGTAAAAGCAATCGAAAGTGTTCCGCCATTTTTATGCTTTGCTGGCACCTTCAGTAAAGATGTGCCGTAACGAGTTGTGCCAGTCGCCATGGAATGGCTGTAGCCCTCATTGTGCTTTTGAAGTTGACGCTCAGGAACAATGAGATCTAGTTTCTGACCAAGCGCCTCTTCTTCTGAATAGCCAAAGATTCGAGTGGCAGCTGGATTCCATAGAATGATTTTTTCATGGGCATCAGCAACTACAACGGCATCTCCAACACACTCTATCAGCTGCTGTAAATCAACGCTTGTTTTCATATGAATAGTCTACAGAGTTTTTCAGCTGCTGATTGATAAATCTGCAGGAAATAAAAAAGGCGCTCACGAGGAGCGCCTTCAAATTAAAAGCGAATGTTATCGTTATTAAACTGCTTTAGCTGTATGCAACTTAGCGATGTCATCGGCACTATAGCCAAGGTCAGCCAATACTTCGTCAGTGTGCTCACCTAACACTGGTGATGGACCAACTTCGATTTCCAAATCAGAGAACTTGATTGGGCTACCGATAGTTAAGTACTTACCACGTACCTTGTGATCAACTTCAACAATAGAACCGCTCTTACGCAAGTCTGGTGAAGCAGCTAATTCTTTCATTGAGAGGACTGGAGCACATGGAATATCGAACTTGCGGAGAATGTCCACAGCCTCGTACTTGGTCTTGTCTTTGAGCCAATCTTCAATGGTTGCGAAGATATCAAAAATCTTGTCTTGACGAGCTTCAGCAGTCATATATGCTGGATCAGTTGCCCACTCTGGTTTGCCCAAAGCTTTAGTAATTGGCTCCCAAGCATGACCTTGAATGGTGAAGTAGATGTATGCGTTTGGATCTGTTTCCCAACCCTTACACTTCAATACCCAACCTGGCTGACCGCCACCACCAGCGTTACCGCCACGTGGAACTACATCAGTGAATGAACCGTGTGGGTACTGTGGATACTCTTCCAAGTAACCAACTTTGTCCAAACGTTGTTGATCGCGCAACTTCACGCGGCACAAGTTCAATACAGCGTCTTGCATTGAGCAAGATACTTTTTGACCCTTACCAGTCTTAGCGCGCTGCATCAAAGCAGTCAAGATACCGATTGCCAAGTGCATACCAGTATTGGAGTCACCCAAAGCAGCAGCAGAAACAGTAGGAGGACCATCCCAGAAGCCAGTTGTTGAAGCAGCTCCACCGGCACACTGAGCAACGTTCTCATACACTTTTAAGTCTTCATATGAGTGGCCATCGCTAAAACCTTTAACTGAAGCCATGATCATCTTTGGGTTCAATTCTTGGATACGCTTCCAAGAGAAGCCCATACGATCCAAAGCGCCTGGACCAAAGTTCTCAACCATTACGTCAGAAGTTTTGATCATCTTCTCTAAAACTTCTTTACCTTCTTGAGTCTTGGTATCCAAAGTCAAAGAACGCTTATTGCCGTTCAGCATAGTGAAGTACAAAGCATCTGCGCCAGGAATATCGCGCAATTGGCTACGAGTTACGTCGCCAGAGCCAGGACGCTCAACTTTAATTACGTCAGCGCCATACCAAGCCAATAACTGAGTACAAGCAGGTCCTGCCTGAACGTGTGTGAAGTCAATAATACGGATACCGTCTAATGGTTTAGTCATGTTTGTTTCTCCTTAAATGTTTCTTATTGGTTATTTAATTTAGTCAAAAAATATTAACTTTTTATTACCGTTTTTAAATATCTTATTTCTTAGCAGCTGCAGTAGATGGGTTCAAATTCGTTAAGCGTCCACTCTCAGTGCCTGCAGTTTCATCAATAACAGCATTGATGAGAGCTGGTTTACCGGCAGCAATTGCTTCTGTTAATGCCGCCTCTAATTCTGCTGGGGTAGTTACGTAGTAACCAACACCACCAAATGCTTCAATCATCTTGTCGTAACGCGCATCTTTAACGAACACAGTAGGAGCAACATCAGCACCGCCAGTTGGGTTTACGTCAGTACCGCGGTAAACGCCATTGTTATTGAAAATAACTGTTGTGATTGGCAAGTTGTAACGGCAAACTGTTTCAAGTTCCATGCCGCTAAAACCAAAAGCGCTATCGCCCTCTATAGCTACTGTGGGTAAGCCACTGGTTACTGCAGCACCAATCGCATAACCCATACCGATACCCATAATGCCCCAAGTACCGGAGTCAAAACGCTTACGTGGTTTGTACATATCCACGATTGCACGGCAATAGTCGAGTGTATTTGCACCTTCATTTACCAAGTTCACATCTGGGTTCTTCTTGATCACATCACGAATGACACGCAACGCGCCATGGAAGTTCATTGGGTTTGCTTCTTTGGCCAATGTTTCTGCCATCTTCGCAGTGTTCTTGTCTTTCTTCTCAGTGATCGCAGCGATCCACTCAGCGCTTGGCTTAGGAACAGCAGAAATCCCTTTTAACAATTCACTAACACATGAACCAATATCACCAATCAATGGTGCTGCAATTTGTACGTTGCTATCCACTTCGTTTGCTTGAATATCGATTTGGATAAATTTCTTAGGCTCTTTGCCCCAAGTCTTACCCTTACCGTGCGCGAGCAACCAGTTCAAACGTGCGCCGACCAATAAAACTGCATCAGCTTCAGCCAATACAAATGAACGCGCTGCAGAAGCAGATTGCGGATGGTTATCTGGCAACAAACCTTTAGCCATCGACATAGGCAAGTAAGGGATACCTGATTTTTCAACCAAGTCACGAATCTCTTTATCAGCTTGAGCATAAGCAGCGCCCTTACCAAGGAGAATCAATGGACGCTTAGCGCCCTTCAATACATCTAATGCGCGAGCAACTGCATCAGCTGCTGGGATTTGACGTGGAACTGGATCAATTACCTTAAAGATAGATTTCTTGGCTTCTTCAACAGGCATTGTTTGAGCAAGTAATTGAGCTGGTAAGTCTAAATACACGCCACCTGGACGACCAGAAACTGCAGCACGGATTGCACGTGCGAAACCAATACCGATATCTTCAATGTGATTAATACGATAAGCTGCTTTGCAATATGGCTTAGCTGCATTGAGCTGATCCATCTCTTCGTAGTCACCCTGTTGCAAGTCAACGATTTCACGCTCACTAGAACCAGAGATCAAAATCATTGGGAAGCAGTTCACAGTTGCATTTGCAAGTGCTGTCAAACCATTCAAGAATCCTGGTGCAGAAACTGTCATACAGATACCAGGCTTTTGTGTCATATAACCAGCAATCGCTGCAGCATTACCTGCATGCTGCTCATGACGGAAACCGATGAAGCGCAAGCCCTCGGCCTGAGCCAAACGACATAAGTCAGTAATTGGAATACCAACCAGGCCGAAAATTGTATTAAGGTCATTTGCCTTCAAGGCGTCAATGACGAGATGGAAGCCATCCGTTAGTTGTGTGTTTTGGTTATCTGTTGTCATAGAAATTTTGATAAAAATTGCGGGTTCCACTCTTTAAGAGTTGATGCAATCTAGCTTTCGCTAACGTCTCCAATGTAGTTATTAATCGCACTACGGGTTTTATATCCCGCTTAGGCTGAACTGAATATTAGGCTTGGGCAGGGGGTTCATCATTGACTTCGGTCAATTTCCCTCTAAATCCTGTAATTACAGGCATTTTTCCGACCTAGACAAAGAGCTCTTTATGCTTTGTTTTGAGCCGACTCAAAGTCTCAGGGGAGAGGTTGAGGTAAGCAGCTAGTTCCTTTTTAGGGAGAAGCTCAAATAAGTCCTCGTATTTACGTAAAAAACGCTCTACTCGGCCTGGAGCATCAAGCATATGCAAGGTAATGGTATGAGCCATGATTTCACTCATGAGGCGCATGACCTCAAACTCAAAGCTCTCCTTGAGGGGCTTGTGCTGCTCAAGGAATTCCGCCCACTTCTTCATTGGCATCCGAGCCACGCGAGCCTTAGTCACACAGGCAATACTGTAAGGGGCGGCAGTTTTTAAACGCCAAGCGGCATAACTAGTTTCAATATCTTTTTCGATGGCAAAACGCAAAATCATCTCTTTTGCATCCGCACTGGAAACAATGCGCTTGAGGATTCCATCCAGAACGAAATATTGCTCCATCTGGTGATCACCCTGGTGCAACAGGATTTCGGATTTTTTCAGGTCAGCAATCTCTAAATGGCGCTCTAAATCTGCCATTGCTGCAGGATCTAAGCTTTTTAAGACCGAGTTTTGACTTAACTGCAAACGAATCAGGTTTTTTTCGGGGTGCTTATCTAATGCCGTCATAAATCTTTGCTCCAAGACTGTCTATTGTAGGCTTTTTTACCCCTTGGAGCCTTGGATTCCTACTTCAAGCAGTCTAGATCCGCTAGAATAACGGGGTCGTGGTGCTTTATTGCAGTGCAATAAAGTTAAACGGGAAACACAAAACGTGTGCTGCCCCCGCAACGGTAGGTAAATGCGTCTTTATTTGCTTTCAAAGACGTCAGGAATCTGACAAAGCCACTGTGCGCGTCAATCGCATGGGAAGGCCAGATTCTGATATTTACTAGCCCGGATACCGGCCAAGACAGGTGGAATTTTGCGGACGGGGACCTTCGCGCGCCGATGAATGTGTTTGCCCTATGGTCTGACGCCACATTGACGCCTAAGCTCCTGCACGTGAAATTCTGTTCGACCCAGCTAACGGGGAAGTTAGCTAGGCAATCGATAACAGAAAGTTTTTCATGAAACAGCAGTTGAAGCAGAAAAAAATAGTACTCGCATGCAGCGCACTCATCACACTTAACCTGACCACTGCAGTATTTGCACAAACCAACCAATCGACCGTGATTGTGACTGGATCACGCTTTGAGGAAAACCTCAACGAGGTACCAGCAAACATCAAGATCATTACGCGGGATGAAATTGATAACTCTAGTTCAAATACGATTCCACAAGTGCTTTCTCAAATTGGCGGCCTGCTAATAAGAGGCCTGAATTCGAGCTCTTTAAACTTAGATGCCTCAGTAGATATGGGAGGCTACGGACCAACCGGCAGTAGTACAACCGTAATTTTGGTTGATGGTATTCGAGTTAACCCCATTGATTCTGGAGGCGTTGATTGGGCATCTATTCCAATCGATTCGATTGAGCGTATTGAGATCCTCCAAGGTGGGGCGAGCGTTCAGTATGGTAACGGCGCAGTTGGAGGTGTCATTAACATCATCACCAATGGCGGTAAAAAAAGTATTAACCAGGCCTCTGCTACCTATGGCACTTGGGGCACCTCAATCAACAATGCCATCTTTAGAAATACAGTTGAAAAAACAACTTATCAAGTCAGTGCTAACACGTCGAATACTAATGGCTGGCGACCCAATACAGCAGCGAACGCCTATTCTGTCGACGCAAAGATTTCGCAAGATCTTGGTGGAGGCGATCGCGTCTTTATTGATGGGTACTATGGCTACACCAATTCGCAACTAGCTAGTCCTGTGGTGGGATTAGTTGGCTCTGGCAATCCGCTTTCAGTGCGACCACAAAATGCTGGCAACAATATAACAACCAATAATTCTGGCTTTCGTCAGGGTCTGACTAAGACATTAAGTGAAAGTTATGTTGTAGAGGTTGATACCTCATACAACAACAAATCTTCTTTCTTTTACGTACCCCAAGCAGATTATTTTGCCAGCCCTGCCTTTGGCTCCGCTGGAAGCCCAATGAATAATAATTTACAAGGATGGCAACTCGCCCTATCGCCGCGCCTTAAGGCAAATTTTGGCGTTATCGGTACTTCGATTTTTGGATATGACTTCTCTAAAGCCAATCAAGCAGGCAGTAACAGCTATACACCTCAATCTCAAGGCATCATTCTCGCGAATCAATACGATGCTGCAAATAACCCCTTTGGAACCTATTACAACAATCTGACAAGCGACTCTCAGAGTGCAACTCAAATTAATAATTCGCTCTACATCATTCAAAAAATTCCGCTAACACGCATACTTGAAGCCAGCGGAGGATTTCGTCGGCAAGTACAACAAGCTTCTACCACTAGCTCTGCAATCACCGCAGCTAATGGAGCGGTTTCCAGCAATCAGCAATATGCTGCTAATGCTGGAGATGTGGCTCTGAATGCCAACTACCTTCCCGGACAGCGCATTTATGTGAAGTGGAATCAGTCATTCAGATTCCCCAATATCGATGAATATTGGGGCCTGCTTTACAACCCGACAACCCAAACGACATCAACTGTATTTAGCGGAATTTTGCAACCTCAAACCACTCAGACTTATGAAGTTGGGGGCAACTGGGAAGTCCTGAACTCAAAGATTACTTCATCCATTTTTAAATCGATGACGCAAAATGAGATTAGCTACAACCCTTCTACAGGCTATAACTACAACTCTATTTATCAAATTAATCGGGGCGGTATATTGTTGGACATTAATTCCAATATTTCTTCCTCATTAAACATTGGCGCTGGAGGAAAGTATCAGAAGTCTTACTACGCCAATGGGCCATTTTCCGGAAATGCTATTCCAGTTGTTCCTGACACTCTCCTCAATGCCAGAGCGAATTACTTAATCACCTCCAACTGGACCTTAGGTGGAGTAGTCAATTACGTAAGTGGCCAACATTACGATACGGGGCCAAGTTACTATAGCGCCACCCCTGTAATGCCTTCTTACGTAATCGGAGATATTTTTACTTCATACAAATACCAGGGAGTTGAGGCACGCCTTACAGTCAAAAACGTTGGCAACGCCCAATATGCTACTTATGGCACTGCGCCAAGCAATGTCTCCAGCAGATACTCTTACTACCCCAGTGAGCCGAGGTCGGTTTTTGTAACGTTGAAATACAACTTTAATTAAACACTCCAAGAGTGGTTTACCTGCTTTAGATCCTCAACCTCCTCATTGGAGGATCTAAAGTAGCGCCCTCACCCGGAGCCGGGAGCTAAGGCTACAATGACGATATGAGCGAGCAAAACTCCCCTCCCCAGAGCGTCTCACCTTCAGACTTAGATGTCTTGTCTGCAGCCATTGAGCGCCTAGCCACAAAAGTTTCCTTAATTCAAGATTCAGTAAAAAATCTTGCGCAAGATCGTGCGCTACAAGAAACCAAGATTGAAGATGCCCAAAAGCGTATTCAACATATCCTGAGCCGTTTACCAGAGCAAAGCGATGGTCGCCAACTAAACTTACTTGGCGAAGCTGTTCCACCAAATAATCCAGAGGATGACAATGAGCCAACAACGCATTGAAGTAAGTATTGCCGGCCAAAAAATCACCTTAGCAACCAGTGCTGAGCACGAAGCCTTATTACGGTCAGCATGCGTTTTGGTGGATGAGCAAATCCAACTCGCGATCAACGGCGGTAACCGCAGCATTGAACGTGCCAGCATGATGGCGGCACTGAAAATTGCTGGCGATTTAATTACCTTACAAAAAAATCAAACGCAACAAAGCACCTCCACCAATGTGAGCCCCGATGAAGTGACTCGTCTTCAGGGTCAAATTCGAGAGCTTGAAGATCAAGTGGATGCTTTGATGCAAACCCTTTCCCTGCCTGGTTCGCCAAGGCCAATAGTTCCTTGAACCGATGCGCAAGCATCCGGAACGATCTTTACCTTGTGGGCGTGAGCGTTTCGAAAGTTCACAGTGCCAACTTAGACTTGGTTACTCCCTGAACCTCTTAATGCACCCGAAGCAGAGTAGCCGTTCCACCTTGAACCTTAGGGTTCAGGATGACGGCCTAGCGGCTAAGGCGGGGAATTCATGTTACTGAGTGATATCGCGATGTTGATGCTGTGCGGCAGCATCTCTGGCTTTTTAGCTGGCCTTCTTGGCATTGGTGGCGGCATGATTCTCGTACCATTCATGATCCTGGTTTTTAATCACCAAGGATTCAGTCAAGAAGTGATTGTTCACATGGCAATTGCTACCGGCATGGCTACTATTTTATTTACAACTACCTCGGCAATTTGGGCACACCACAAGCATGGTTCGATTGATTGGAAGCTGGTTGCCTCTTTAAGTCCCGGCCTAATCATTGGGAGCTTAATCGGTGGCAGCGAAATCTTTGAGGCCTTAAATACCTCCTGGCTCTCACTGTTCTTTGCCATCTTTATTGTTTACACATCCATACAGATGCTACTCAATAAAAAGCCAAAACCTGGCAGAGACCTACCCGGGACGGCCGGCCTATTTTCTTTTGGGGCATTTGCCGGAGCGCTTGCTAGCCTAGTTGGGGCTGGGGGCGCATTTATTACCGTGCCTTTTATGCTTTGGTGCAATGTAAAACCTCACGTTGCTATGGCTAGCTCGTCTGGCTTGGGCTTTCCGATTGCGGCGGCAGCAACTGTGGGCTATATGTATGGCAGTTGGGGGCACCCCAACCTACCATCGGGGTCATTAGGCTTTGTTTACTTACCCGCCGTGGTTTGTATCGCAGTAGTTAGTATATTTACAGCACCACTAGGCGCAAAAATGGCACGCAAATTAGACGTTGCGCAACTGAAGCGTATTTTCGGGGTGATGCTGTTAATGCTTGCAGCCTTCATGTTTAATGAAAGCCGCAAAGCGTTTGGATACTAACTAGGCAGTGTACTGTTGGCGCAAAATATTCTTTTGCACCTTACCCATAGCATTGCGCGGTAAATCAGCAACAATCTCAACACGTTTTGGAATCTTAAAGTTCGCAATTTGCGTTTTCAATGTAGCAATCATTGCTTCAGCATTTAACTTTGCCCCAGCTTTAGGCACCACTACCGCCATCACTGCCTCACCAAAATCCGGGTGCGGAATACCAATGACAGCACTCTCATCTACACCAGGCATATCATCGATAAAGCTTTCGATTTCTTTTGGATAGACGTTGTAGCCACCAGAAATAATCAAGTCTTTGCTACGACCCACGATGCATAAATATTCTTTCGGAGCTTTGCCACCATTGGCATCACCACCCCAACGACCTACGTCACCCGTCTTAAACCAGCCGTCTTTCGTAAACTCTTCAGCCGTCTTCTCAGGCATGCGCCAGTAGCCCTTAAATATATTGGGGCCCTTCACCTGAATGCCGCCGATTTCATCTACTTTGCAAGGCTTATTGTCTTCGTTCACAACACGCACCTGTACACCCGGCAAAGGCAAGCCAACAGAGCCACCTACCCGCTTACCTTTATATGGGTTTGAGACCAACATTACCGTCTCGCTCATGCCGTAACGTTCAAGAATCGGTTGACCGATAACTTCCTTGAAACTGTTAAATGTTTCTGTCAGCAGAGGCGCTGATCCAGAAATAAACAAACGCATATTACGCGCTACGTTTTTATTAAAGCCCTTGTCAGCCAACAAGCGTACATAGAATGTTGGAACACCCATCATCACAGTTGACTTAGGCATATGCTT
Organism: Polynucleobacter ibericus; assembly: GCF_018687955.1. Taxonomy (NCBI): domain Bacteria; kingdom Pseudomonadati; phylum Pseudomonadota; class Betaproteobacteria; order Burkholderiales; family Burkholderiaceae; genus Polynucleobacter; species Polynucleobacter ibericus. The sequence goes on from NZ_CP061309.1 coordinate 1,314,864, forward strand.
GAGCAACTGCGCCGTATCTAAGCGTGGCAACCAAATCATTTTGCTACCATTGATCAAGGCGCCATGCGCAGCTACAAATAAACCATGCACATGGAAAATCGGTAAGGCATGCAATAAGACATCGCCCTTCTTCCAACCCCAAAACTTTTGCAATACCTGTGCATTGCTACCCAAGTTTTTATGGGTCAACATGGCACCTTTACTGCGTCCAGTAGTACCTGATGTATACAGAATGGCTGCCAGGTCATCATCTTTAGCGGGTACAGTCTTGAACTGATCGCTTAAGCCACCTGCACGCTCTAATAAAGTACCCGTACGGTTCTCGTCTAAGGTAAAGACATGTTTAGTGCCCGCCTTCGCTGCCACCTTAGAAACCCAAGAGAGATTCTTGCTACTGCAAACCACGACTGCTGGCTCTGCGTTCTCCAAGAAGTACTGGATCTCTGCAGATTGGTAAGCAGTATTGAGGGGTAAATACACATAGCCCGCGCGAATAGTAGCCAAATACAGGAAAAGGGCCTCAGGTGATTTCTCAACCTGAACAGCAACCCTCGCCCCCTTTGGTAACTTCAAACTGGCAAGCAAATTTGCCAGCTTGGCAGTTGCTGCCTCTAGGTCACCCCATGAGTAATAGAGACCATCATGCGTCTCGAGAGCGCATGCTTTTTTATCTTTTGGAAAACCTTTTTCCAATAGTGAATATAAATTCATTCGAACCTCAAACCCCAGGGGTGATATTAATAAAAATTCTTAATCCAACTTAGCGCCAGAGGCCTTGGCAACAGCAGCCCAACGCTTAATATCGGCACTTACAAACCTGCCAAATGCATCCCCTGTGAGAGTTGGAGTTTCAGAACCGTTGTTTGCCCAAGTGGCCTTGATCTCTGGAGTGGAAAGCGCCTTTTGAACTTCAGAAATCATCTTATCGACGATAGGCTGTGGAGTGCCCTTAGGGGCAAATAAACCATACCAAGTGGAAACTTCATAACCCACTAAACCTGCTTCAGCAGCTGTAGGTACATTCGGAAATCCAGGGGCACGCTTCTGTGAAGCAACTGCTAAGGCTACGATAGAGCCATTTTTGATTTGAGGAGCCGAAGATCCAAGGCCATCAAATTCAACATCTACTTGACCTGCTATAAGATCTTGCATTGCTGGCCCAGCGCCGCGATAAGGAATGTGAGTAATGAAAGTCTTTGTCAACATCTTGAAATCTTCAGCAGCTAAATGGTGAGTAGTGCCATTACCAGCGCTAGCGTAATTAAACTTACCTGGGTTTTTCTTCAAGAGTGCAATAAATTCCTTCAAGTCTTTTACTTGAACGTTCTTTGGATTTACTACGATCACCTGAGGTGGGCTTGCAATCATCGCAACAGGGACAAAGCTTTTCTCAATGTCGTAATCTAAATTGGGGTACATGGATGGCGCAATTGCATGATGCGCAGCACCTACAAAAAAGGTGTAGCCATCGGGTGCAGCCTTAGAGGCAATAGAGGCGCCCAAAGTGCCACCAGCACCACCGCGGTTATCAATAATAAATTGCTTGCCTAATTGCTTAGTTAATTGCGCTGCTAAAGGTCTAGCAAATGCATCCGTTCCTCCACCGGCTGGAAACGGAACTACGAACGTAACTGGCTTATTTGGCCATTCCTGCGCCATTACTACTAAGGGTGCTGCACAAACTAAAAAAGCGACTCTCTTGATGATGGCCGCAAGGCTTGCTTGATTAAACATTGTTATCTCCTCCACCTGCCACTATTTGTGGCTATGTACATTATTAAAACTACCAAATCCGATACCATACTACTTTCTGAGTCTTAATGCCCAGTTCGCTCTTTTACTCTAAGGTGAACCTCTTTGGATTCTGCCCCAGAATGCCTCCTCCTGAATTCTTGACTAGGGTGCCATCAACTTCCCTACCGACCTGGAATAGACAATCTCTCCATTGGCAAATTTCTCATGATTCTCTTCCACGCTACCTAAGTCGTAGAGATAATTCACCATTAAACCGGCAGACTGACGCAAACCTTTGCGCGATAAATCTCCAGCCCAGTTCACTAAATGAAGTTTTGCGCCATTGCCCAAATGGAATTTAGCTACCGGATTACCATTGCGTCCAGTTGAACCCAATCCAAGGTAAATAGATGCCAAACAAAGTAGTGCATCTTGTTCTTTTGGTGATGCTAAATCAGGATGCCATCCAGCACTTAATTTTTCCGTCCAAGATTGCGCATCTAATTTCAAGGTGGCCAAAGCCTGATCACGAGCTGCTCTTAAATTAGGCTTTAATCTTTCTACTGGAACGTCCTCACCCAAATTAGCGCCTGCAGATACCCAATCCATAAATCCAGGGATCGGTGACAAGGTAACAAAAGTTTTCAGTCCCGGAAACTCTGCATGCAATTGCTCAGCAACGCGCTTAATCAAAAAGTTGCCCATCGAGACACCGCGAAGACCTGGCTCACAGTTACTAATGGAATAGAAAACAGCAACTTTGTACTGAGATGGCTGATCTACAGTCTCCGCCTTCTTATCCACCAAGGGAGTAATCACCGTAGGGATCTCAGGCAATAGCGCTACCTCAACGAAGATTAAAGGCTCACTGGGAAGTTGTGGATGAAAAAACGCAAAGCAACGACGATCAGGCTGCAGGCGGCGACGCAAATCGTCCCAGCCATCAATGGCATGCACCGCCTCATGTTGAATAAGCTTTTCCAAAACTTCAGCAGGAGATTTCCAATCAACGCGATGCATCTTCAAAAATCCTGGATTAAACCAAGATGAAAGTAGATGACGCATATCAAAGTCCACTGCAGCAAGCTCTGGCTTCTTGTCCAGAAGTTGCAAAAGGTCGCGGCGCATTTGCACTACCGCAGCAGTACCATGACCGGCACGATTGAGGCGGCGAAATAGTTCCTGCCGAGGGGACTCAGAAACTTTTTGCAGATAAATATAATTTCGCGCCGAAGCTTCGGCTGAAAAATTTTGTGCCGCTTTAAGAACGGCATCTACTTGAGGGTTTAACTTCTCGAATAGGTAAGTAAAAAATGGAATGTGCTGATCTTTAGTCAACTTGCGATAGTTGTTCACTACATCATCCGCCATGCTGACGGCATTGGATTCGCCTCGCTCAGAAATCAAGCGCTTAATGGCGTTATTTGCCTTCGATAGGTTGCGAGCTTTTGCTAACTTTTCTAGCATGTAATCTTTTCAAAAAGAAATCGACAAAATTAGATTCAATTCAATTTATTACTCAAGACATGCAAAATCAATTAAGTTGAATGAGTATTCATTAACTTAAGGTTAACTAAAGAAGCAAAGGGTTAGGGTAAATCAGGAGTTTTTGCGATGCAGCATGCGGGCTTCAGCTGCAAGTGCCAATATATTGGGATTAGATTCATTAGCTTGAAGGTACATTAAGCCGATTCTTTGGATAACCTGGTACTTTGGTAGCAAAGGGGTAAATTCAATCGCATTACCCATTAAAGCTTTTACCCTACCGGGCAATAAAGATCTTCCTAAATCGCCCGAAACCATGTTCATGAGGGAGAAAATATCTCCAACCTTCATGACCACATTAGGCTTAAAGCCAGCCAGCTGAAAAGCCTCATAAAACCCTGAGGTGGTAGCAAAGCCATCTTGCAGGGTCAGAAATTTTTCATGTCGATATTCAGATAGGTCGACCTCAGCTTGAGTGGGCTTAGCGCCTTTCGATGAAGCTAAAAACAATTGGTCCTCAAAAAGGGACACTACCTGTAAGCCTTCAGGGAGATCTTTTGCTGGGACTGCGATTACCACCGCATCCACACTACCCTCAGTCAATCTCTTCATAAGATCTTCATTCGAACCTAGATATAAATCAATATCTAGGTCTGGCCTACGAATTTTGGTGCCCATGATGATTCGTGGAATGATATTGGCAGTCAATGAGTACATCGATCCTAGACGAATCTGTCCACTCTCGACACCTGATTTAGCCCTGGTCTTTTTGAGAATGCGATCTACATCCCCCAATAAATCAGCGCTTTCTTCGGCTAAATAAAGGGCAGCAGGTAGGGCCTTTAATTGGCGCCCTTCTTTCACAAAAAGCGGACACCCAATTCCTGACTCAAGTGAGTGGAGGGCCTTATGAATGCTGACTGAACTGAGATGCAACTCTTCGGCTGTTTTAGAAAGACTTCCAGTCCGAACGAATGAGCAGAGTATTTCTAGCTTGCGTAGCGTAAGCTCTTCATTCAACATAAGTTACTGACTCTTGGCTTTAAATGTGGTCATGAGATAGGCACCAAACACCATCATGGGCACGCATAACCACTGGCCCATAGATAAACCCAAGCCCAGAAGACCTAAAAAGGAATCTGGTTCGCGTGCATACTCTGACAAGAATCGGCAAATGCCGTAACCCAATAGGAAGAGCCCAGAAACCTGACCAATTCTTCTAGGTTTGCCAGCATAGATCCACAGAATAATTCCTAGCAAAACACCTTCACCTAGCATTTGATAAATCTGCGATGGATGACGCGGCACTGAATCCACGAATGGGAAAATCATGGCCCAAGGTAAATCAGTAGGCCTACCCCAGAGCTCACCATTGATAAAGTTTCCTAAGCGACCAAAAGCCAATCCAAATGGAACTAAAGGCGCTACCAAATCACTCACCACAAAAAAAGTGGTTTTGCGTTTTTTAGCAAACCAATACAGTGCAAGCAGCACTCCGAGCAAACCCCCATGAAAAGACATGCCGCCTTCCCAGATTTTGAGAATGCTTAAAGGGTGAGACAAGTAAAAGCCAGGCATATAAAACAGGATGTAACCCAGGCGACCACCCAACACTACCCCAAGGACGCCCGCAAAGAGCAAGTCTTCCAGATCTTTATAAGTCCAACCGAGCGCTTGATAGCGTGGTGAGCGAATCCGTAAGCGACCTAAGAGCAAGAATTGAGCAAAGGCCATGAGATACATCAAGCCATACCAATGAATTGCAAAAGAACCAATACGAATTGCTGCAGGGTCAAACTCAGGATGAATCAACATGGATATTAACTTTTGGATTGGTCAAAGTTACGCAGCTCATGACCAAGATCCCGATAGGCCTTGTAGCGCTCGCGCCCTGCCAAGCGCTCTGCCTCATTGACGGTAACTACCTCAACGATTCTGGGGAAGCGCGCTACCAGGGCCGGTACGTCTGCTGGCATACGTATTCCCAAATGAATCATGACGTCCGCATGGGGAATACTATTTAGAGCCGAAGAAGCAAAATCATCTGTGAGGACTATGGGCGTTTCGGCAGCAGCTTCATCATCTATAAAGCAGTGGGGTAAAAAATCAACGCCACTAAAGGACCAAAGTAGCTCATTTAACTTTTGTAGATCCGCTTTCTCGCCTACCATCACAATATTGCGCACCGGCTCACCCTCGGATGTAGTACTCCATATCTTGCGGGTTAAACGACAAGCGTATTCCAGCTTATCGGAAACATTGCTATGAAAATCAATTCGCGCCATTCAATCGGTATCCAGTGATCTGCCGTCTTATTACTTACGCTCAAGCAAGAAATTCACTAAGAGCGGCACTGGTCGGCCAGTAGAGCCTTTGGCAGCGCCACTTTTCCATGCAGTTCCAGCAATATCTAAGTGAGCCCATTTGTACTTCTCAGTAAAGCGAGAGAGGAAACAAGCTGCGGTCACACTACCAGCGGGACGTCCACCAATATTGGCAACATCTGCAAAGTTCGATTTGAGTTGCTCATGATATGCGGCATCTAAAGGCAGACGCCACACTGTATCCAATGAAACGTGGCCCGCTTTAGTGAGTTCGTTCACTAAATTCTCATCCTCAGAGAATAAACCGCTATGCACATGACCCAAGGCAATCACACAAGCGCCAGTTAAGGTAGCAACGTCGATGACTGCTGCAGGCTTGAATCGCTCTACATAAGTAAGCGCATCACATAGAATGAGGCGTCCCTCTGCATCGGTGTTGAGAACTTCAATGGTTTGCCCAGACATACTCTTGACGATATCGCCAGGACGAGTGGCTCTACCTGACGGCATATTTTCACAAGTAGGCACTACACCAATCACATTCTTTTTTAAATTCATCAAAGCAACGGAGTACATCGTACCGATTACTGAAGCCGCACCACACATGTCGTACTTCATTTCATCCATGGCTTCGCCTGGCTTTAATGAAATACCACCCGTGTCAAAAGTAATACCTTTACCAACCAGAACAATCGGTGCCTCTCCAGCCTTACCGCCTTGATGGCGCATTACAATAAATTGCGGTGGCGTATCGGATCCTTTGGCCACAGACAAGAATGAACCCATACCTAGAGCCTCAATCTGCTTAAGCCCCAGTACCTCAACTTTGAGATTGGTCTTCTTGCTTAAGCCCTGTGCAGCCTTACCTAAATAAGTTGGCGTACAGATATTTGGCGGAAGATTGCCTAGATCCTTTGCCAAGTTCATACCCTCTACCATAGATATACCTTGCTCTACAGCAGCCTTTAATTCCTTGGCGCAAGCATCATTACCAGCAAATATCAAATGCTTAAATGCATCTGCACTATCTTTTGCTTTGAATTTCATGGCAGGCTGACGTACGCCAAAACGATAAGCTTGATCGCCGGCATATTGAACTGTTAAGCGTACCTCTTCTGCAATGAAGTCAGCTTGATGTGCAAGCGCAAAGCTGGGAGTAAACCAAAGAGCATTCCCAATCGATCCACCACTCAACACCTTCAATGCTGCACGAGCTACCTTGGAATAGGTCGTTAAACTACGCTCGCTAGCAAGATGAACATCACCCAAACTCACAAGCAACACCCTTTTCGCTTTAACGCCATTACTAGACCAAGATCTTTCTGCGCGCAACATGCAGACGTTTGCCTGCTTGGAATCTAGATCTCCAACGATATTGGCATGATTAACCGAGCCTCCCAGCAGTAGGTCTAATTCCGATAAAAAGCCCGTTTTTGCCTTAATACTCTTAACCCCTGAAAAGCTATCCAAATCCGCTTTCGAGTAAGCCAACACTACGCAGTCGGTGCTTTGGCTCAGCAAGGTCTTGAGGCTAGATTTCTGGAGTTTTAGGCTCTGCAGATCAGCTTGAGGGAAAATCTTGGTACTAAATTGGATTGTCATAATCTATTGCGGTATTTTGGTCGATTCAAAAGGGAGGTAAATGCTAATTTGGGACGTTTATCCATTATCCTCCGACATGAGATGAACTTCCCTTACTAGTATCAATATAAGCCATTTGTAGCCACCAATAACCACACAAATCCAGACTCTTATTTCACATGATTTTTAACCAGGCCCTTCGCCGCGAACTCAGTTTTACGACTGGCGGGGTCTTTTTGGTTTTAGTCACCATTATGGTGACTACTTTGGTCATCCGAATCTTGGGTTATGCCGCCAACGGGGCTGTGAATCCAGAGGATGCCCTTGTTTTAATTGCCTTGGCTACCTTGGGATATCTTGCGGTTCTTTTGACAGTATCCCTATTTGTTGCAACCCTGATTGTTTTAGTTCGTTGGTATAAAGACTCTGAAATGATCGTTTGGTTTGCAAGCGGCTTAAGTATTACCAATCTCATTCGCCCCATTCTGCAATTTGCTACCCCCCTGATTATTGTCATCGCCCTGTTAGCGCTTTTCGTATGGCCATGGGCAAATCGTGAGTCAACATTAATTAGTCAACGCTTTCAGCAACGCGATGATGTATCCATGGTGAGCGCCGGACAATTTAAAGAATCTGCAAAAGCAGAACGTGTATTTTTTATTGAAGAGCTTGACGTTGATAAGAGTGAAGTGAAGAACATCTTTGTAGCTGATTCTAAGAATGGTCGACTAAGTATTGCCGTATCTTCTACTGGCTATATCCAAAACTCTGATGGTGGCGAGAAATCCATCGTACTCAATAACGGTAGGCGCTATGAGGGACAACCCACTCAGCCTGATTTTAGGATTCTAGAGTTTGATGAATACAGCACTAAGATCCGCAGTAAAGATGCTTTGGCACCAGCACCGCGTGATCGCGAAAAGACCGTCCATGAGCTTTTGAATGACCCCAACCCTGCATCAATTAATGCTAATCGTGCTGAGTTACTCTGGCGTGTTGGTCTACCATTAATGGCCTTAGGCCTAGTGCTAATTGCCATACCTCTTGCCTATGTGAACCCTCGTCTAGGCAATTACACTGCCATGTTCTACGCAGTCTTAATTTATCTGATTTACAGTAACTTACTTAACCTTACTCAGAATTTTGTTTCGCAAGGTAAGGTAAGTGTGTTTACTGCAATCTGGCCAATTCATCTACTTGCGCTCTTGATGGCAGCAGTCCTGATTCGCAATCGTATTAATCCTTCTCTGAAATGGTGGCGGCGTCAACTGCCTGCCGCAGTGACTCGCAAATGAAATTACTTTTCCCCTTCATTTATGAGCGCTATTTAGCTAAGCAAATTTATGCTGCTTTTGGCTTCATCTTATTTGCTTTGGTTGCTTTGTTTTTGTTCTTTGATATCTTGAGTGAGCTCGGCTCCGTTCAAGGCGCCTACACACTGCCTCTGGCATTACTTCACGTTCTCTTAAAGGCCCCAAGCCGCATCTCTGAAATCATCCCCATTGCGGGCCTCATTGGCAGTATTTATGTGTTTGCCATGCTAGCAAGCCAGTCTGAGTTCACCATCTTACGTATCGCCGGGCTGGACGTTAAGCGGGGTTTAATCACCCTTACTAAGATTTCCATCCCCCTGATTGTGCTCACCCTCATCATGAGTGAATGGATTGGCCCGTATACCGAAGCTAAGTCTGATCAAATTCGCATGAGGGCAATGGGCTCTGCCTACTCATCCCAATTTAGAACTGGCGTCTGGGTCAAAGATCGCTTGCGTGATGAAGATGGTAGTGGTCCAGTTCGTCCTGGAGTGCGCTATGTCAACGTAGGAAAAGTCGATAAAGATAATGAGATTCACAATATCCGTATGTACGAGTTTAATGACTCCTACCACCTCCTCTCCATACGCAGCGCGGTCTCTGGACAGTTTGATGAAAGTGGTGTCTGGGTCTTAAATGATGTGACCGAAACTCGCTTCAAAGAAACCAAACAATCTGACCCACTCAATCCTGTTTTTTCTGCAAAAACTTTTACCCACCCAATTCTTACTTTAGAGTCTGAAGTCACGCCGCAAATTTTGAGCGTACTTTTAATCAGCCCAGAAAAAATGTCGATCATGAGCTTGGGTCGTTTCATTTCTCATCTACGTGATAACAAGCAAGATGCACATCGACATTCGATCGCCTTTTGGAAAAAAATCATTTACCCCTTCACTATTTTTGTGATGTTGACACTTGCCCTCCCCTTTGCCTATTTAAAAGTGCGGGCGGGTAGCGTTGGCATCAAGGTATTTGGGGGGATCATGCTCGGTATGAGTTTTCAGCTCTTTAATTCCCTATTCTCTAACGTGGGTCTGCTGGGATCGTGGCCCGCACTGATAACAGCCCTCACCCCGCCTTTGCTGTACTTCCTATTGGCGCTCGTGGGATTACGCTGGGTCTCCAAGGCTTAAGACCAAAAAATCATTTAGAATTTGATTCCTATATCTTTGTTGATATATAGATAGGAGTCCGCATGAATCTTCACCAGTTCCGCTTTGTCCGCGAAGCCGTTAGGCAAAACTTTAACCTCACAACCGCTGCAAAAGCGCTGTTTACATCTCAACCAGGCGTTTCTAAAGCCATCATTGAGTTAGAAGATGAATTAGGGGTGGAGATTTTTCGTCGCCACGGTAAACGTATTCGCTCCCTCACCGAACCAGGCAAACGAATCTTGACCTCAATTGAGCGCATCCTCGATGAAGTCGAAACATTAAAAAGAGTGGGCAAGGATTTTGCCAGTCAAGATCAAGGCAGCTTTGTCATTGCAACTACTCACACTCAAGCACGTTATGCACTCCCCAAAGTGCTTACGGAATTTACTAAGCGCTTCCCTAAGGTAAAGGTGAGTATTCAGCAAGGTAGCCCAGGTCAAATTGCTGAACTACTGACACACGATCGCGCTGATATTGCGATCGCAACCGAAGGCATTGCCAATACCCCTGGTGTGTTAGCCCTACCAGGCTACCAATGGCAACACGTACTCATGGTGCCTTTGAGTCACCCCCTTTTAAACCAAGCCACATTGACGCTTGAGGAGATTGCTAAGTACCCCATCATTACGTATGACAAAGCATTTGCTGGTCGCAGTAAGATTGATGCCGCTTTTGCCCAAAGAAACATTACACCCGATATTATTTTGGAAGCAATTGATGCAGACGTGATTAAGACCTATGTAGAAACGGGCATGGGTATCGGCATTGTTGCGGGTCATGCTTATGATCCGGACAGAGATCGCAATCTCAAAGTGATTCCCGCCGGACATTTATTCGGAAATAACGTTACCCATCTTGGAGTGAAGCAAGGTGCATACTTGCGCTCATTTGTTTACACCTTCATCGAACTCTTTTCGCCAACACTCACCAAGAAAATAGTTGAGCAAGCGATGTCGAACGAATCGGATTCTTACGAAATTTAGAGTGTCTAGGAATGCTCAAGGACAAATTAGTCTTTGAGTGGTGCCTCGGGGCGGACTCGAACCGCCACGCCTTGCGGCACCGGATTTTGAGTCCGGCACGTCTACCAATTCCATCACCGAGGCAGGTGTTTGCAGTGGAAATTCTGCTTACTTTGCTACTTTGTTACTGCTAAGACATGAGAGTGTAACAAAAAATGCTTAGATACCCCCTACCTTGGGTCTAGAACCCCTTAAAATGAGGTCTTCTAGCCAAATTATTAAAAGGACTTACCCGTATGGCCGGCCATTCGAAATGGGCCAATATTCAGCACCGCAAAGGTCGTCAGGACGAAAAACGCGGCAAGATTTGGACCAAACTCATTAAAGAAATTACTGTTGCTGCCAAATTAGGTGGCGGTGACGTTGCTACCAATCCCCGTTTACGTCTGGCAATTGATAAAGCTAAAGACTCCAATATGCCAAACGACAACGTGCAAAGAGCGATTCAACGCGGCACTGGATCACTTGAGGGCGTGAACTACGAAGAGATTCGTTACGAGGGTTACGGCATGAATGGTGCAGCCATCATCGTAGATTGTTTAACTGACAACCGTACTCGCACTGTTGCAGAGGTTCGTCATGCTTTCAATAAAAATGGCGGCAATATGGGTGCCGAAGGTTCAGTTGCCTTCTTATTTAAGCATTGTGGCCAGATGCTGTTCGCACCAGGCACGAGCGAAGATCAACTCATGGAAGTAGCTCTGGATGCTGGGGCAGAAGATGTCATTACTCATGAGGACGGTTCTTTTGAGGTGCTCTCCCCTGTTCCTGATTTTTCTAATGTGCAAGATGCCATTAGCAAAGCAGGTTTAAAGCCTGAGCTTGCAACCGTTGCTATGCGACCTGAGACTGAGATTGCTTTAGAGGGCGATCAAGCTGAAAGCATGCAAAAGTTGTTGGATGCACTCGAGAGCTTGGATGACGTTCAAGAAGTATTTACGAACGCTGCGCTTTAATTTTTTAGTTAATTACTACAGATAGCTTGTTATGAAAATTCTACTCATCGGATCTGGCGGACGTGAACATGCGCTTGCCTGGAAGTTGGCCCAATCTCCACAAGTGCAAACGGTTTATGTTGCCCCCGGTAATGGTGGTACAGCTACTGCCAAGCAAACTGCTGCGGGCATTGAGAACCTGCCAATTACTGGTTTGCAGGAGTTAGCTGATTTTGCTAAGCGTGAGAAGATTCATCTGACTGTTGTGGGCCCCGAGGCTCCACTCGCTGCTGGCATCGTGGATGTATTTCGCAATAATGGTCTCCGTATTTTTGGACCAACTCAACTGGCCGCTCAATTAGAGTCCTCTAAAGACTTCTCTAAAGCCTTTATGAAGCGTCATGGCATTCCAACAGCCGACTATCAAACCTTCTCTAATGCACTTGAGGCCCATGCATACATTAATGCCAAGGGTGCGCCAATCGTGATTAAGGCAGATGGCCTGGCTGCCGGCAAAGGCGTAGTTGTCGCGATGAATCTCGAAGAGGCCCATGCTGCGGTTGACATGATGTTGGCTGATAACAAACTCGGCAATGCAGGTGCCCGTGTAGTAATCGAAGAGTTCCTGACCGGTGAAGAGGCTAGCTTTATTGTTTTAGTGGATGGCAAAAATGTTCTTGCTTTAGCAACTAGCCAAGATCACAAGCGTTTACTAGATGCTGACCAAGGACCAAATACTGGCGGTATGGGCGCTTACTCCCCTGCCCCAGTGGTTACCCCAGAAATTCATGCACGTGCATTACGTGAAGTCATCATGCCGACAGTTCAAGGTATGAAGGCAGACGGCATTCCTTACACAGGCTTCCTATATGCGGGCCTGATGATCGCCCCTGATGGCAAGATCAAAACTTTGGAATTTAACTGCCGTATGGGCGACCCAGAAACGCAACCTATCATGGCGCGCCTCCGTAGCGATCTCGTCAATGCATTGGATCATGCGGTAGATGGCACGCTGAATGAAGTGGCACTGGAATGGGATCGCCGTACCGCCCTAGGCGTTGTGCTTGCTGCCCATAACTACCCAGACACTCCTCGCGCTGGTGATGTCATCACAGGCATTCCAGCCGATACCGAAGATCAAATTACTTTCCATGCAGGCACTAAGTTGCAAGATGGCAAATTGGTGACATCGGGTGGGCGCGTAATGTGTGTTGTTGGTCTTGCTGATACTGTTCGCGGCGCCCAACAAAAGGCATATGAAGCAATCAATCACATTAAGTTTGATGGCATGCAATATCGTCAAGATATTGGCTATCGCGCTATTAAGTAAACCCTCTAAGTTAGAACGCCTTGTCAGATCAACATACCCAAATTGATATCGCTGCCTTAAAGGATTATTTTTTAGGCTTACAGGAACGCATCACCAGCGCGATGAGCGCTTTGGATGGCAAACTTTTTGTTGCTGACGAATGGCACAAGCCAGAAGACAGCAAACTCAAAGGTTATGGTCGCACCTGTATTTTGGATGGCGGCAATATTCTGGAAAAAGGTGGGGTTGGTTTCTCACATGTGCGCGGCGATCAAATGCCCCCTTCTGCATCGCATCATCGCCCAGAAGTAGCGGGACGCAGTTTTGAAGCCATGGGTGTTTCCTTGGTCTTTCATCCCAATAATCCCAAAGTACCCACTACCCATATGAATGTACGCTGCTTTATTGCACAAGCACCCGGCAAAGAGCCAGTGTGGTGGTTTGGTGGTGGCTTTGACCTCACTCCTTATTACGGTGCGGATGAAGACTGCAAACACTTTCATCAAACCGCTAAAGATGCATTGGATCCATTTAGCGAAGAACTCTACCCTCGCTTTAAAAAATGGTGTGATGAATACTTTTACTTAAAACATCGTGAAGAGCCACGAGGTATTGGTGGTGTTTTCTTTGACGACTTTAATGAACTTGGCTTTGAGAAGAGCTTTGCCATGACTCGTGCAGTGGGTGATGCATTTATCAACGCTTATCTACCGATCGTACAACGTCGTTATCAAGATAGCTTCACACCAGAAGAAAAATCTTTCCAAGAATATCGTCGTGGTCGCTATGTTGAGTACAACTTGATTTTTGACCGAGGCACTATTTTTGGTTTGCACTCAGGTGGACGGACTGAATCCATTCTGATGTCGATGCCACCAGTAGTCCAGTGGTGGTACAACTGGCAACCTAAGCCAGACACACCTGAAGCCAAGTTGTATGACTACTACCTCAAGCCACGCGATTGGCTAGCCTGAGCATCCATCATTGAGTACCGTTAAAAAAATAGGCATTCTGGGTGGCACCTTTGACCCTCCTCATGCGGGTCATCTTCGATTAGCCTCACACTTTGCCAAACTGCTGCATTTAGATGCACTACTACTCATTCCGAGCGGTGAACCTTGGCAAAAAGGGACTGGTATCACCCCAGCCGAGACTCGTTTGCAATTAACTGAGGCTGCAGGCATTGATTTAGCACGGGCATTCTTGTACCTCAAGATATCTACCCAGGTTGGCATTGACCGCATAGAAATTGATCGGGCCGGCCCAAGCTATGCCATTGATACCGTGAAAACGCTGAGAGAACGATTTGGAGCCGATGCCAGTTTGACTTGGCTTATGGGGGCAGATTCCCTTATTGCTCTACCAAGTTGGAATTCTTGGGAAAAACTCAGTCAGTATGTCAATTTTGCTGTTGCCACTAGACCGCATCATGATTTAAACGAGCAGACGGACCCTGAACTCAGTCCCGATGTGAGTAAGTTTTTAAAGGAACATCGGGCAATGGATAGCACCGCTCTTGAAAATAGCGCTTATGGCCTCATATACCTTGATGAAAGCCTCAATGTTGATCTCTCCTCTACTGAGTTAAGGGATCGCCTGAAATCATCATCTCGGAGCGCCATTGCCTCCGAGGAAATTCCAACCCACACCCTTGAAATCATTACAAAACTGGGCTTGTATCAGTAATCAAGCTAAGATCACCCTAAATAGAAAAATTATTGTCGAGAAAATATGGACTTACGTAAATTACAACGCGTCGTAATTGATGCCCTTGAAGACGTCAAAGCGCAAGATATACGCGTGTATGACACCACTAAATTAAGTGAATTATTTGATCGCGTCATCATCGCCACTGGTTCCAGCAATCGCCAAACGCGTTCTTTGGCAATGTCAGTCAAAGAAGAGGTGAATGCCAAAGGTGGTGAAGTCATTTCCATCGAAGGTTTAGAAACCGGGGAATGGGTATTAGTAGATTGTGGCGATATCGTGGTTCACATTTTGCAACCGATGTTGCGCTCCTACTATCAACTTGAAGGTATGTGGGGTGCCAAACCAGTTCGCGTCAAATTAGCTGGTAGCAAAGGTCTTGCCAAAGCCAGCGATTCTGAAGACGACGACGAGTAAACTCGTCCAGACTTGCAGCAATGCGTCTCACTATAGTTTCAGTTGGTCATAAAATGCCTGAATGGGTTGCGACAGCAACCCATGACTACATCAAAAGAATGCCCGCAGATTGCAGTATTGAAATTAAAGAGATCAAACCTGATCTCACACCAGCAAAAGAGGCGGTAAAAATTGCAGCAGCCATACCCAAAGGATCCAGAGTCATTGCTTTGGATGAGCGCGGCAAAGATCAAACTACGCAAAATATGGCAACACAGTTGGCTAGCTGGCGCCAAGAAGGTTTTGACATCACCTTTTTAATCGGTGGCGCCGATGGCCTCGATCCCAGCTTGAAAACCACAGCCCAAGCCATGTGGCGCCTTTCTAGTCTTACCCTTCCTCATGCGATGGCCAGAGTCTTATTGGTAGAGCAACTCTACCGAGCTTGGACTATTCTGCAAGGACACCCCTACCATCGTGAGTAGAAATTTGTATTCTTTTATTTATCTCGCTTCACAAAGTCCCCGTCGCCAAGAGCTTTTAAAGCAAATGGGCATTCACTTTGAAATGCTGTTGCCTTTACCGAGTGAAGATAGTGAAAGCATTGAAGCGCTGCTCATAGGAGAAAAAGCGCGTATCTATGTAGAGCGCGTTACCTTGGCAAAAAGTGACGCAGCAATTTTGAGATGGCAAAAAAGTGGCTTACCCTGGGCGCCAATTCTCTGTGCTGACACTACCGTCAGCTTACCCAATAGTCCCGAAGGTGAAATTTTAGGAAAGCCGGCTGATGCAGCAGATGCTGCACGAATTTTGACCATGCTCAGCGGTAAAGTTCATGAAGTACTGAGCTGCGTTGCAGTGACTGCAAATCCCGATGAAAAACCTATGCAGCTAGTGCAGGTGTCTGAGGTTCAATTTGCCACCCTCTCTCCAGAGCAAATAAACTCGTACATCGCCAGCGGCGAACCCTTTGGCAAGGCTGGGGCATACGGTATCCAAGGCTTAGCTGGGGCCTTTATTCCCTCAATTCAGGGGAGTTATAGCGGTATCATGGGTCTACCCATATATGAAACCCAGCTTTTATTAGACCGCGCGCAAGTCGGCAGCATATGAACGAAGAAATACTGATCAACATCACTCCACAAGAAACGCGTGTTGCTTTAATTCAGCAAGGGGCGGTTCAGGAGTTGCAGATTGAGCGCACACGTCAACGCGGCATTGTTGGCAATATCTATCTAGCCAAAGTTGTACGCGTGCTTCCAGGCATGCAATCCGCATTTATCGAAATTGGTCTTGAGCGCACAGCCTTTATGCATGTTGCTGATATCACCCAAAATAACCCTCAAGCACAAATTGAAAAATTATTGTTTGAAGGTCAGACGATCCTAGTTCAAGTATTAAAAGACCCTTTGGGAACTAAAGGTGCGCGCTTAACAACGCAACTGAGTATTGCGGGACGTAATTTGGTTTACCTTCCTCCTGCTGGCAGCAATACTGCGACTGAAAAATATATTGGCGTCTCACAGCGTATCGATCAACCCGAAGAGCGGGAGGCAATTAAAGCCCGTCTTGCCAGCCTCATGGCTGATGATGAAAAGGGCGGCATTATTGTCCGCACCAGCGCTCAAGACGCCTCCGATACTGAACTTCAGCATGACATGCTCTACCTTCGCACCACCTGGGAAAACATTCATGCGGCCATGAAACATAATCCCGCCCCTACCCTGCTCTATCAAGACCTCAGTCTGGCTGAAAGGGTATTGCGTGATGTTGCTGGCGAAGAAACTACCCAAATCCGCGTGGACTCTGCTGAGAATTTTGAGAAACTCAAAGCATTCACCAACGCTTATATGCCCAACCTACTAGGTAAGCTAACTTTGCACCGAGGCGAACGAGCGCTCTTTGATTTATTTGATGTCGATGCTGAGATTAATAAGGCACTGGGTCGTCGAGTAGATCTTAAATCTGGTGGCTATCTAATGATCGACCAAACAGAGTCTATGACAACAATTGACGTCAACACTGGAAGCTATGTCGGCGCACGAAATCTCGATGACACTGTTTTTAAAACGAATCTAGAAGCAGCTCAGGCAATTGCTCGACAACTCCGCTTACGCAATCTTGGTGGCATCATCATTATCGACTTCATCGATATGGTCGGAAAAGATCATCAAGAATCTGTATTACATGAGCTAAATCGCAACCTAGATCGTGATCATGCTCGTACCTCAGTCAGCGACTTCTCTGCCTTAGGTTTAGTGGAAATGACTCGAAAACGCACCCGTGAATCCTTAGCCCATATCACCTGCGAGCCATGTGCCACCTGCCTTGGCAAGGGTGAGATTAAAACTGCTCAAACAATTTGTTACGAGATTTTGAGAGAGATTGTGCGAGAACATCGCCAATTTAATCCAAGAGAATTTCGAATTGTGGCTGCGCCTGATGTGATCGACCTCTTCTTGGAAGAAGAAAATCAATTCTTAGCGCAGCTGGGTGACTTTATTGGGAAGCCGATCACCCTTCAAGCAGAAGGCAGCTTCCGTCAAGAACAGTACGATATTGTTCTGAGTTAAGTTTTCTTAATTTGAGTTAAGCGTTAGAAAATTGAATGCGGTGTAAGCTTGCATAGAGACCATCCTGCTTGATGAGATCTTCATGAGAGCCATTTTCAATAATTTGGCCGTGCTCTAGCACCACAATACGATCAGCATGCTCAATTGTTGACAGGCGATGAGCAATCACTAAAGTAGTTCTGCCCGCCATCAGATGATCGAGAGCATCCTGTACCTGACGCTCAGACTCTGAATCCAACGCTGAAGTGGCTTCATCCAAAATCAAAATTGGTGCATCTTTATATATCGCACGCGCAATCGCCATACGTTGGCGTTGCCCACCAGATAAGCGATTACCGTTGTCACCCACTATTGAATCAATACCTTCAGGCAATTCTTTTATGAGGGCGGTTAAATTTGCAGCTTCTATAGCCTCCATTACTCGGCCACGATCGATACCCTCTTCACCGCCAGCTCCATAAGCCACGTTAGCAGCAATCGTATCGTTAAAGAGAACAACGTCCTGACTCACAAACGCAATCTGCTTACGGACATCAGCTAAGACAATCTCTTCCAAAGGAATATCATCCAAGAAAATATGCCCACTGGTTGGCTTAAAAAATCTTGGCAATAAATTTACCAAGGTGGACTTACCGCCACCAGAAGGCCCAACGAAGGCGACAACTTCACCAGGTTTAATATCTAGACTGATATTGCGTAAAGCATCTTTTCGTCCGGCCTCTTGTTGATATGAAAAACCAACATCATCAAAACGAATAGCGCCTTTTGCTTTGTCTAAAGATTGCATATTAATCTTCCGATCCTCGCCCTCCTCAAAAGGCTGATCCATCATGTCAAAGACCATTTCAGCAGCAGTTAATCCACGCTGTAACGGCTGATTGATATCTGCTAAGTGTTTTAGTGGTGAAATCACCAACATCATTGCAGTAATAAATGCTGCGAAGCCGCCAACAGTCGTACCTTCTGTGGCAGACTGCATCAAAGCAATCACTAGCACTACTGATAAAGCCATAGAGGCAATCAACTGAGTAATGGGCTGGTTCAAGCCTCCAGCAACAGCAGATTTCAAGGCAAACTGACGTGCGCGTTCAGCCTTTTGCCTAAAGCGATGCATTTCGTACTCTTCAGCTCCATGTACTTTGATGATCTTATAACCAGCAGCAGCTTCTTCAACGATATAAGCTAATTCACTGGTAAGTGTTTGCTGCTCTCTATTAAGTGATCTCAAGCGACGATTCACCTTACTCAGGACAAATGCAATAACAGGAAAAATAATGAGGACTACTAATGTCAATTGCCAGTTTAGGTAAATTAAATAACCTATTAATCCGATAACTGTTAATGAATCACGCACCAAGCTAATCAGCATGGTGCCCATTACAGAAAGCACATTATTGACTTCAAATACAACAGCATTAATCAGATTAGATGCGGAGTTCTTTTGAAAGAAAGTGGTGCTTGCGTGCAAAAGCGTCCGAAACATTTGCTCTCGTAATTTGAGCAACACCAAATTAATGACTCGGGTGAGCAAATAATTTGATAGAAATTGAGCCAAACTGCGGACTAATGCAAGGCCTACTAAGAAAACCGGTACCTGCCAAAGCTTGCTATTTAGCTGTCCAGTAAAACCGCGGTCCAATAAAGGCTTCATTAGGGCAGGAATAGAGGTTTCAGCGGCAGCCACTACGGCCATAGCCAAAAGTGACCCAATAATCAAGCCAGTATGGGGCTTTAGGTAGGTAATTAGGCGATTTAAGGCGGTACGGTCTTGAGCATTCATATAATGAATTATGCCCACCTTATCAGTCATACTCATCACCCGCAATGAAGAGGCCAATTTGGACGATTGTCTGGCCTCCCTGGAGGGTATTGCCCAACAGATCGTGGTTGTCGATACCAAAAGCTCGGATCGCACCCTGGAAATAGCCAAAAACCATGGGGCGACGATATCCCAGCCATCAGACTGGCCTGGTTTTGGGCCACAAAAGAACAGGGCATTGGATTTAGCTACAGGTGAATGGGTTCTCTCCCTGGATGCCGATGAAAGATTGACGCCGGCCCTCAAATCCGAAATTTTGACGGCGATTCACCATAGTGCCCACGTAGATTGCTTTGCTATCCCAAGATTGTCTTGGTATTGCGGACGCTTTATCCGCCACTCCGGCTGGAGCCCTGATTATGTCGATCGTTTATTTAAACGAGGAACTGCTCGCTTTTCGGATGATCTCGTTCATGAACGCCTTGTCCCGAACGGTCAAGTTGCTAGACTGGAAAACCCCATGTTGCATTACAGCTTTATGAACTACTCCCAAGTTCTACAAAAGCTAGATCGATATTCCACAGCATCGGCCGAGCAAGCCTTTGCTAAAGGTAAAACAAGTAGTCCACTCAAAGCAGTCCTTCATGGAGCTTGGGCATTTTTTCGAACATATATTCTGCGCGCAGGATTCTTGGATGGTCCTCAAGGATTTGCATTAGCAGTATCCAATGGTCAAGGCACTTACTACCGATATATTAAGTTGTGGCATCTAAATCAGGAAGCTAGTAAATGATTTCGATTTTGCTGGCCACCTATAACTGGCCGCAAGCGCTCAAGCTCTGCCTGGAATCGCTAGCCACTCAAACCGATCGAAACTTTGAAATCATCATTGCAGACGATGGCTCGACTGAAAGCACAAAACAGCTTATCGATTCTCTTCAAGGTTCACATCCTGCCACCATCAAGCATCTATGGCAGGAAGATCAAGGTTTTAGGAAGACCAAAATTCTAAATCAAGCCATTAATGCAGCGCATGGTGACTACCTAGTATTTTTAGATGGTGATTGCATCGTCCAACCAGACTTTGTGGCACAACATCGCAAGCTCGCACAAACAGGCTACCTAGTCACTGGTAGCCGAATTTTGCTTAATGAAAGCCTTACAGCAGAGTTACTTACTTGGCCCAACTGGAGTTTTCAGAAATTCTGCTCAAGCCTTTTAAGCAGACGCCTCAATGGCAGTATTAATAAATACTGGCCACTCAAAATAAAACTGGGTAATGGCTCTTGGCGCGATTACAAAAAGTTTGTTTGGCGTCGCATTAAAGGCTGCAATATGGCGTGCTGGAAAGCGGATGCTGAAGCCATTAATGGCTTTGATGAAACCATGACCGGCTGGGGTCATGAAGATGCGGACTTTATCTTTCGTTTGCAACACCATGGCATTCGACGTAAATCAGGATCATGGTCTACCGAGGTACTGCATCTCTTTCACAAAATTAACGACCAAAGTAATGCTGCTGAGAATGCACGTCGCGTACGTGAAAAGATTATGGCGAAGGCTCTTTAAGCATTCAGGCTGTTATGACTACTTATTCCACCCTCAAACCTAAAAAGGTCTTATTTATTGCCACTCGGCAAATAGGCGACGTTTTAGTAACAACGCCTCTGATTAGCAAGGCTAGAGAGCTTTGGCCTGATGCGGAGTTTCATTTCTTGGGATATCGCGGCAAGCTAGAGATGCTGCATGGCAATCCCGACATCGCCGAAGTCATTGAAACCTCAGATCGTCCTGGATTTTCTGAGTACCTCTCCTTATTTAATCGCCTTTTTCAGCGCTATGACTTGGCTATAGTGACGCAACCAAGCGATCGCGCCTATCTGTATGGGCTGGTAGCTGCCTTTAGAAGGGTTGGCG
The DNA here is from genome assembly GCF_018687955.1 of Polynucleobacter ibericus. Classification (NCBI taxonomy): domain Bacteria; kingdom Pseudomonadati; phylum Pseudomonadota; class Betaproteobacteria; order Burkholderiales; family Burkholderiaceae; genus Polynucleobacter; species Polynucleobacter ibericus. Next base: position 1,336,073 of record NZ_CP061309.1, read on the forward strand.
TACTCGGTGGCCATCCCCAAGGCAAGGATGCTCAAGATCAGAACAAGCGCAGTAAGAGTGAGAAGCAAAATGCTTGGAAGAAATTCATCTGTCTGCATACCGTAGATGTGGATTACTTTAAACAGCATGTGATTACTGAAAAACTATGTCTACTAGAGCCCTTCTTTAGAAATCCTGCAGAGTTATTTTCTAAGCCTATTGTGGTTACTCCACCCGCCGGAGAACCATTAACGCCTATTATTGCGAGTGAACTAAAGCAACCCTATGTCGTTGTACATCCAGGCCCTCTGACTGCCTACAAACGCTGGCCGCTAGCTTATTGGCAAGAACTCATTACTTGGCTAGTAAAGCAAAATTTTCAGGTGGTATTGAGTGCATCTCCAGCTAAGCAAGATGTGCAACTGAATCACGACATCATGTCTTTAATCGATGATGAAAGCAAAAAACAAGTCATCAATGCTGCCGGTCAATTATCCATTCCACAGGCAGGCGCTCTCATTCGTAACGCTGCCTTATATATTGGAGTTGATACCTCCATTACCCATTTGGCGGCAGCATGCAATACCCCAACCATTACGCTCTTTGGTGCCACCCCGCCAACAAACTTTGGCCCTTGGCCCAATGGCTTTGTTGGTGAGCAGCCCTATCAGTTACGCGCCCGCATACAAACGGTTGGTAATGTCACCATCCTGCAGGGGCCTGGCGAATGCGTACCCTGTCGCAAAGCAGGATGTCTAGACAAAGCGGATAGTTATAGCGAGTGTTTGGATTTACTTGAACCTAAGCAAGTGATTGAGGCAATCCTGAAAGTTTTGCCAAACTAAACCACTTCAGTACTAAAAGCAGTGCTTAGTGGTATTGAATCTGGACAGGATCTTTTTGCTTAGAAGCCAAAATTTGATTTAAGCCATGCAAACAAGCATCATCCGGATAAATTCTGAGCTCTTCAGGAAATTGCATCAGACAAGCGCCACCACTAGTTGTTACGGCAGCAGTCAACATTAAGCCCTTCATGCCCTCATTTGATCCTGGTGCAGCTGGAGCATGAGCTCCCTGTTTGGGATCACGTACTCGATTAGCCATCAGGTAAGGGTTGATTTGGCTACGAAGCATCTTGATATCAATCGCGTTATCAATGCATACATGAACATTACGAGCAAAACGCATACGTGCGCCAGTAATATCCATTACCGCCTCAGACACAATACGCACGCCGCCTGAGAATTTATCTGGCGTCACATTCACCTTAGCTACCAAAAGCTCGTCTTCTTTAAGCCATGAACGGTTTGGCTCATATACCTCGCTATACAAGGTAACCTCTAGAGCAGCAGTGCCATCATCGATCGTCGCAATCATCATGCGGCCACGTTGACCAGTCAACATCCGCGCAGAAGTAATAATGCCGGCAATCAACTGATCCTTGCCTTCAGTAACTTTTGATAAAGGCTGACGAATAAAGTGAGAAGTCTCATCACGATAGGCATCAAACATATGGCCTGTTAAACAAAGGCCCAATGCATTCTTCTCTTCTTGCAGGCGCTTCTTCTCAGACCAGACAGGCTCGCGCACCAACTCTGGAAGATGGCGATTTTCTTCTCCAGCCACTTCAAACAAACTCACTTGGTGAATCGATGCTTCAGCTTGCTCAGCTGCTTCGATTGCTCTCGCTAATGATGCTAGCAAGGTAGAACGAATGTCATATAAGTTGCCACCCGCAGGAACAGAGTCGCGATACAAGCTATCAAAAGCGCCAGCACGCATCAGCGCTTCAATAGCGCGGCGATTCACTTGGCGGCGATCAACACGCGCACAGAAATCAAATAAATCTTTAAATGGTCCACCAGTTTCACGCGCTTTAACAATTGATTCAATTGCAGCCTCACCGGTGCCACGCACCGCACCTAAACCGTAGCGGACATGACTAATTGGAGAATCTGGAGCAGCATCCGGTGCGCGTAATGGGGTGAACTCATAGACGCCTGTATTAATGTCTGGTGAGAACACCCGAATATTATTCGCCAAGCAATCGTCATACAGAATCTTCACCTTATCGGTGTCATCCATGGCGAGTGATAAGTTGGCTGCCATAAATTCAGCTGGGTAATACGCTTTAAGCCAAGCTGTTTGATAGGCCAATAGAGCATAAGCGGCAGCGTGGGATTTATTAAATCCATAGCCAGCAAATCGCTCCATCAAGTCATAGATTTCGTTAGCCTTACCTTCAGAGATACCGCCCGCTTTTGCGCCATCACTAAAGATCTTGCGATGCTGAGCCATCTCTTCTGGCTTTTTCTTACCCATTGCACGACGCAACATATCGGCGCCACCTAATGAGTAGCCACCAATCATCTGCGCCATTTGCATCACCTGCTCTTGATAGACCATGATGCCGTAGGTCTCACGTAGAACGGGCTCAATACGAGGGTCTGGATACTCTACTTTTTGACGACCATGCTTACGTTCAATAAAGTCAGGAATCAAATCCATTGGACCTGGGCGATACAAGGCTACCAAGGCAATAATGTCCTCAAAGCGGTCAGGCTTAGCTTCACGAAGCATGCCTTGCATGCCGCGGCTCTCTAGCTGGAACACAGCAACGGTATTAGCACGCTTGAGTACGTCAAATGCTTTTTCATCATCGAGTGCAATCTCGCCGATATTCCAATCTTTACGATCGGCATGCAAAGATTTAATCCAGCGCTCTGCTGCTGCCAAGATGGTGAGGGTAGTCAAGCCCAGGAAGTCGAACTTCACCAAGCCAATTGCTTCTACGTCATCCTTGTCGAATTGACTAATAACCGAACTACTGTCCTGATCTTTGCTCTCTTGTGTGTAAAGAGGACAAAAATCAGTGAGACGTCCTGGAGCAATCAATACACCACCCGCATGCATGCCGACGTTACGTGTCATACCTTCTAGTTGCTGAGCCAAAGAGAGCAACTGACGCACTTCATCTTCATTCTTTTCGCGCTCAGCTAACTGCTTCTCTTCCTTCTTCGCCATCTCAATAGTCATGTACTGACCTGGCTTATTTGGCACCAGCTTAGCAATGCCATCAACGAAGTTGTAACCTTGCTCGAGGACACGGCCTACGTCACGAATCGCCGCTCTCGCAGCCATGGTTCCAAAAGTAGCAATCTGGCTCACCGCATCCTTGCCGTACTTATCCTTTACGTACTGAATGACACGGTCACGGCCGTGTTGGCAGAAGTCGATATCAAAGTCGGGCATCGATACCCGCTCTGGATTTAAGAAGCGCTCAAAGAGCAAGTTGTAACGCAATGGATCTAGATCGGTAATACCAAGTGAATATGCCACTAAAGAGCCTGCGCCCGATCCACGACCTGGTCCTACTGGAACACCATTGTTCTTTGCCCAGTTAATGAAGTCTGCAACGATTAAGAAGTAGCCCGGAAAACCCATTTGAGCAATTGTCTTGACTTCAAAGACCAACCGCTCGTTATAACGAGCCATTTCTTTTTCGCGCTCTTCCGCATCCGGGAAGTTGCGTTCCATGTGACGCTTCAAACCGACCTCGGATTGCTGCAGTAAATAGTCTTCCAAAGTAATACCAGGTGGTATTGGAAAGTCTGGCAAGCGGGGTTGACCCAACACTAAAGAAAGATTGCAACGCTTGGCGATTTCCACTGAGTTAGCCAATGCCGCTGGCAAATCTGCAAAACGTTTTTCCATCTCTTCCTGAGTTAGGAAGTACTGTTCATCATTAAACTTTTTGGCACGACGCGGGTTACCCAGCAATTCGCCTTCGGCAATACAGACACGGGCTTCATGGGCCGTAAAGTCGCTCTTTTGCATAAACTGCACTGGGTGCGTTGCCACCACCGGTAAATCCAGCTCGCTAGCTAGATGACAGGCAAGTTGCAATTGCTTTTCATCTTGAGGATTGCCGCTACGTTGTACCTCAATGTAAAAAGACTGAGGGAAAAGCTTTTCGTAACGTCTCGCAATAATCTTGGCTTGATCTTCTTGCCCGGCCAATAAAGCAGCTCCAATCTCGCCCATGCGCGCACCAGAGAGCGCAATCAAGCCATAAGAGAGTGTTCGTTTGGCTGCTTTATCTTCCGCTTTGGCAGCAGGCTCACTGAACCAAGCTGAATCCACTTCAGCACGGCCACGCGATTGATTATCTAAAGAAGCCCTACTGAGTAATTCGCATAAATTGAGATAGCCAGAATGGTTTTGTACGAGCAGCAATAAACGATGGGGTTGGTCGGGATCTTGAGGATTGCTGATCCAAACATCAGCTCCAGCAATAGGCTTAATGCCACCAGAGCGGGCGGCGGTATAGAAACGCACTAAACCAAATAAATTACTTAAATCAGTAATAGCCAAGGCGCCCATCTCATCCTTAACGGCAGCAGCGACTGCATCGTCAATGCGCACGACTCCATCCGTAATCGAAAACTCGGAATGGACGCGAAGATGTACAAAACGGGGTGAAGCCATGAGATGATTTTAGCTGTGTCCAAGCTCAAAAACCCTTCATCCCCAGCTGACGGCTATCGCGGGCGATTTGCCCCCTCGCCCACTGGCCCCCTTCATGCGGGATCGCTAGTTGCCGCCCTCGGAAGCTGGCTAGATGCCCGTAAAAATGGGGGTAAATGGCTGCTCAGAATTGAAGATTTAGATACTCCACGCTGCGTACCCGGGGCAGCCCAGCAAATACAAGCCCAATTGCTCGCCTGCGGCCTGTCTTGGGACGAGGAGGTTGTTTATCAATCTCTGCGCCAAGATGCTTATCAGAGGGCTTTACAGCGTTTAAATGAGCTCAAATGCCTATACCCATGCACCTGCTCCAGACAAACCATTGCTAACGCCCTAGCAAGCGCAGGAATACAGACCCCTCGCAACCAAGAAATGATCTATCCCGGTACCTGTCGCCCTATCAATTTAGTCAGCAACCCCATAGAAACTTTAGGGGATTTGAAAAAAGCTTGGCGTATTGCCCTGCCCCAGAATTGCCATGTTGAATTTCAGGATTTAGCGCTCGGTCCGCAAAGTCAAAATCTCAATACTGAAGTGGGTGATTTTGTCTTACGCAGGAGCGATGGCTTATTCACCTATCAGCTAGCCGTCGTTGTTGATGATGCCGAGCAAGGCATTACGCACATTGTTCGCGGCCAAGATTTGTTGAGCAACACCGCAAGGCAAATTTATCTTCAAGAAGTTCTTGGATACAAGCGACCAGAATATCTGCACCTGCCACTAGTGCTCGATGAGCATGGCGAAAAACTCAGCAAGCAAACCCTAGCAACACAGATTAATACCCAAGATGAAAAACATGCGTTAATTGAGTTACGCAAAGCAGCAAATCATTTGGGAATGAAAAACTTGCCGGATGGTGAGAATGTCACCATTACAGAGTGGCTATTGGCAGCCACTCATGCATGGCAAAGTTAATTATTTGAAGTGAATTATTTTTTCTTAAAGCCGCCAAGCAAAGCACCAACAGCTGGCTTGGCTGGAGTAATACCAACTTTTTTCTCTTCTGGCTTTGCAGCATCTGTTGCAGATGCTGGTGCAGTAGATGGCTCATAAGGCTTATAGAAGAAAGGATCTGACATTTTGGCTGGAGCGCTGTAAGAGCTCCTGGATCCACTTGAGCTGCCATAACTACTAGACGATGGACGACTTTGTGAAGGTTCACCTTCAGGTAAAGGCTTCACATCCAACTTACGCTTCATGAGCTTTTCGATATCGTCGAGCAAGCGCTTCTCACTAGCATCTACCAAGGCAATCGCATCACCTTTGCTACCGGCACGGCCAGTACGACCAATGCGGTGAATAAAGTCTTCTGCGTTGTAAGGAAGTTCGTGATTTATCACGCACGGCATATCCGGAATATCTAAACCGCGTGCAGCAACATCGGTTGCTACCAAGGCTTCAATTGCGCCAGACTTAAAAGCATCTAAAGTTAAAGTACGCTCGCCCTGACTCTTATCACCATGAATCGCGCCCGCTTTAATGCCATCGCGTTCTAAGGCACGCGAGAGTTTCGCACAACCTAAACGGCTATTGGTAAAGATGATGCATTGACGTGATAAACCGGCACGGGTACGCGCTTCTAAGACTTTAACAATGGCGCGTTGCTTATCCGCAGAGGACACCATATGCACGACTTGTTTAACAGTATCAGCAGCAGCGTTCTGACGAGCTACCTCAACCGTTACTGGAGTACGCAAGTAGCTTTGTGCCAGCTTTTTAATTTCTGGCGAAAAGGTTGCGGAGAACAATAGGGTTTGTCTTTGCGCAGGGATCAAATCAATAATGCGTTGCAGATCAGGCAAGAAACCCATATCGAGCATGCGATCGGCTTCATCCAAAACCAAGATCTCTACCTGGGAGAGGTTGGCAACCTTAGAGCTAATGTGATCCAGCAAACGTCCTGGGGTAGCAATCAAAATTTCTACGCCATTGCGCAAAATCGCTACCTGCTCCTTCATATCCACGCCACCATATACAACAGCAGCGCGTAAATCCGTATGTTTAGAGTAACTTGCAGCGTTTTCAGAAACCTGTACGGCCAACTCGCGTGTTGGTGTCAACACTAACGCCCGAATCGGATGACGTGCTGGTGAGGCACTACTGCTAGCATGACGCAAAATCTTTTGAATGATCGGCAATACAAAGGCGGCAGTCTTGCCGGTACCGGTTTGGGCTGCGCCCATCAAGTCGCTACCTGCCAATACATGCGGTATCGATTGCGCTTGAATCGGAGTCGGAATGGTGTAACCCTGCTCGAGAACCGCTTTTTGAATTTTCGGATCTAAACCAAAGTCAGCAAAAGTGATTGTTGCTGAGGGTGCAGCAGAAGCTGCAGCAGTCGTGTCGGTAACACTAGGGGCAGCGCTTTCGCTAACCCCTGATGAAGAATTTAAGTCAGTAGCAGTATTTGTCAAGGTAACTTACAGAATGGCAGCAATGCCGGCCTTCGCGGTTTCGGCATCCTCTGCTGATTTAACGCCGGAAACGCCGACTGCGCCGATGGTAAACCCGTTTACCTCGATATTGACGCCACCCTCCAACATGCCTGATACGTGCGGGGCAGATAAAAAAGCATGGCGACCGTTATTAATAATTTCTTCGTAAACACGAGTCTCGCGCTTACCCATTGCTGCAGTTCGCGCCTTCTCTTGTGCAATGTATGAAGACAAAGGAGCGCAACCATCGCGACGGATTAAACCCAACATATGACCACCATCATCACAAACAGCAATCGTTACTGCAAAATTATTTTTAGCAGCATGTTGATCAGCTGCATTCAAAATCTTTTGAACATCAGCTTGAGTTAAGTAAGGTTTAGTAGCAGTCATGTTTAATCTTTCTGTCTCGAATTTGTTTTATCTGATGAAAGTACCATCAATATAAGTACTTGAATTATAAGGGGTGTAGCCCGACTTCAGTCTAGAAGCCTTGCTACACCCTGTCTCCACCCAACTAATTGAATATTTGAGGCTATTTGAGAAATTCTTGGGCAGCAACGACTCCACTAGCCTTGGGCTTATAGCCCATAGAGCCCAGACTCATCTCCACTCCACTCAAGGCAGCCATCAAGCTCAATTCATTGCAATCGCCTAAATGGCCAATGCGGAATGCCTTGCCTTTAATCTTGCCCAAACCTGTTCCCAAGGAGAGATTAAATTTCTCCAAAGCATGTTTACGTAAAACATCCGCATCCATGCCTTCAGGTGTAGCAATACAAGTCAGTACTGGTGAATAGCAATCTTGATCCTGACACTGAATCTCCAGACCCCATGCTTTGACTGCTTCACGACAAGCTGCAGCTAAACGCTGGTGACGTGCAAAGATCGTATCCAATCCTTCGGCCATCATCATGTCCATCGCTTCATGCAAGCCGTACATCAAATTAGTACTTGGAGTCGTTGGCCAATAGCCTGTTTTATTGGATTCGAGAATTTCATCCCACGCCCAATAAGCTTTATACATTTTGTTATTTTTGCTTACTTCAATTGCTCGCGGTGATAAAGCATTAAAGCCAATACCGGGAGGCAACATCAAACCTTTTTGTGAGCCAGAGATCGTAACGTCAGCGCCCCACTTGTCATGCTCATAATCCGCTGAACCTAAGCCAGATACGCTATCTACGAGCAATAAGGCTGGGTGCTTCAAGGAGTCAATCGCCTTACGAACAGCAGCAATATTCGATGTAACGCCGGTAGAAGTTTCGTTATGCACTACGCACACTGCTTTGATTTCATGCTGTGTATCTTTGCGCAAACGCTCTTCAATCACAGAAGCATCTACACCCCAGCGCCAAGTATCTTGCCCCGCTTTGCCAACTACTTCCACATCCAAACCAAGACACTTGCCAAGGGCACGCCACAAGTTTGCGAACTGACCAGTTTCATAGAACAACACTTTGTCGCCGGGATTGAGGACATTTACCATTGCGCCTTCCCAAGATCCTGTTCCAGATGCGGAATAAATGATGACGGGTTGCTCAGTCTTAAAAATCTTTTTGATGTTTTCCAACACCTTGAGACCAAAGGCACCAAACTCAGGACCACGATGGTCAATCGTTTGATAGCTGATGGCGCGCAATACGCGTGGAGGCACAGGGCTTGGGCCAGGAATATGTAAAAAATGGCGTCCTGATGCGTGGTTATCAAGTTTCAACATGCTTTGTCTCACTTATGGTGGTTTTATAGATTGTTAGTGGGCGTTTATTTCTGACGCTAGTGTATGACAATTATGCAGAAATTTCCATTTTGTATACAAATTATTTAAAATAATCCTCAAAATAAAGCCTTAATAAGGCATTTAAAGCCTGTATTTATACCTAAAGATGGTTTATTCTTATTTTTGTATACAAAATAATCAGAGAACCGCTTAAACAGAGATTAACCCATGACAGTGATAGAACAGCCTAATTCACAAAATTTGCATGAAGCAACTTACGAGACGCTGCGCTCCCTTTTGGTCGAAGGCAAGATCGCTCCTGGCAGCAAACTCAATGAACGTGAATTAGCTGAGAGTCTGAATGTGTCACGCACCCCAATTCGGGAGGCAATTCGTCGCTTGGCCGCTGAAGGTTTAGTTGAGCTCATTGCTAATCGCGGTGCGATCGCTGTGCAACTTAGTCTTGAGGATGTTTTGCATACCTTTGATGTGATTGCAGATTTAGAGGGATTCTCTGGAGAGTTAGCTGCCAACAATATTAGTGATGCCACCCTCTCCGAGTTAGAGGCCCTTCAATATGAAATGATGGCTTCTTATGCACGTCGTGATTTATCGACTTACTACAAACTGAATTTACGTATTCATCATCTGATTAATCAGGCTGCCAATAACCCCGTCCTATCAAAGCTCTTTACTCAAGTGAATGCTCGCATTGAAGCACTACGCTTTCGCTCCAACCAAGACGGCGTGAAGTGGGAGAAGGCCGTAGAAGAACATCAAGAAATGCTCGACGCTCTTAAGGCGCGTGATAGCGCCCGTATGCGCAAGATCATGATTCAGCATGTCAAAAATAAACGCGATGTCGTTGCGCAATTACTTCAATCCGAGGCTGCAAAAGTATGAACAAACCCCTAGACCTTAAAGAACTCATGGTTGATCAAGTCGCTTTAGCTAAGCGCCTACGCCAAGAGACCTCTGGTGAAGTGATGACGGATAGCGCGAGCCGTGGACGCTATGCAACGGATGCTTCTATTTATCAAGCAATGCCAGTCGCTGTCTTTGTGCCTAAAACTGCACAAGATATTGCGAGCGCTATTCAGATTGCAGCTGAGCTCGGAGTACCCGTATTACCACGTGGTGGTGGCACCAGTCAGTGCGGCCAAACTACGGGCGCTGCACTCGTAATTGATAACACCAAATACTTCAGAAATGTTTTAGATCTCAATCTAGACAAAGGCTATGTTGAAGTTGAACCGGGCATCGTTCTTGATCACCTCAATGGCTCACTCAAGCAGCATGGTCTTTGGTATCCAGTCGATGTTTCTACTGCGGGACAAGCAACCATTGGAGGCATGGCAGGCAATAACTCTTGCGGTAGTCGCTCAATTGCTTACGGCAATATGGTGCACAACGTTTTAGGGATTGACGCTTGGCTAGCAGACGGAAGAATTGCCAACTTTAGTGATTACGCCAGCAGTACTGGCGCTGCCAAACAGTTGGGTGACTTTGTAAAAAATCTAGCCGCCACCCTCCAACCAGAAATCGAAGCGCGCTTTCCGAAGGTATTGAGAAGAGTTGCTGGCTATAACCTGGATATCTTTCATCCACAGAGTGAGTTGCCCTATACCCAGGATGGTAGCGTCAATCTTGCACACTTATTAGTTGGCAGTGAAGGCACCTTGGGCTATTTCAAGTCACTCAAACTCAAGCTAGCACCGTTGCCACAGCACAAGGTACTGGGCATTGTGAACTTTGCTAGCTTTTATAAGGCAATGGATAGCGCCCAACATATTGTTAAGCTTGGTCCTACTGCAGTTGAGTTAGTGGATCGCACCATGATTGATTTAGCACGCAGCAATCCTAGCTTTAAGAAAACCATCGAAACCGCCTTAATCGATCACACTGCGCAAACTCCTGAAGCAATCTTATTGGTAGAGTTTTCGGGTGAAGCACATGCCCCGCTCTTAGAAAGGCTCAAGGCCCTCCAAGAGCTCATGAGCGATTTGGGATTACCGGGCTCTGTTGTGCCAATGCCGGATGCACCTCTGCAAAAGAACTTATGGGAAGTCCGTAAAGCGGGCTTAAACATCATGATGAGCTTAAAGGGTGATGGCAAGCCGGTGAGCTTTATTGAAGACTGCGCTGTTCCGCTGGAGAGTTTGGCTGATTACACCCAGGCATTGACGGATGTATTTTCTAAATATGGCTCACGTGGTACTTGGTATGCCCATGCTTCTGTAGGCACCCTACATGTACGCCCTATTTTGGATATGCGCAGAGATGGCGCCCAGAAGATGCGTGCAGTTGCCGAAGAAGCGTCCGCCTTGGTACGTAAGTACAAAGGTGCCTATAGCGGCGAACATGGTGATGGCTTATGCCGTGGTGAATGGATCTCCTGGCAATTTGGCCCAAAGATTACCGAAGCACTCGCAGAAATTAAGTACGCTTTTGATCCCAAAGGATTATTTAACCCGGGCAAGATCATCGATCCACCAAAGATGGATGACTCTACTCACTTTAGATTTCCGCCAAGTTACAAAGTCATTCCACTGCAGCCAGCATTAGACTGGTCCGCCTGGAACGTGCAAAACGATCCAGTCACTGAAGCTATAACTGCACCTGGTACTGGTGGCGATCCAGCGATGGGTTTGGCTAAAGCAGTGGAGATGTGCAATAACAATGGTCACTGCCGTAAATTTGACGCGGAAGTGATGTGTCCCAGTTATCGCGTCACACGCGATGAGAAGCACCTCACCCGCGGTAGAGCCAACACCTTACGTCTTGCCCTTTCAAATCAACTCGATATCAAAGATGAAAGTTCTCCACTAGGCAGCGATGCCATCAAAGAAGTGATGGAGCTCTGTGTGAGCTGTAAAGCGTGTCGCCGCGAGTGCCCTACAGGCGTAGACATGGCCAAGATGAAGATTGAGTTCTTATCCGCTTATAAGAAGCGCGTGGGTCACTCACTCAGGGATCTGGCTGTTGCTTATCTTCCTAAATACGCGGGCACTATCAGCAATATTCCGCTGTTGCCAGCAATCCTAAACTTGCGCAACCACATTGCACCAATTGCCAAGCTTCAAGAGTGGATCATGGGCATTTCAGCGCAAAGAAGTTTGCCAATTTGGAAGGGTAAGAACTTCTGGAATAAGAAGGACAAGAATTCTTATCAATACACTCCAGAACAATTAGCAAGCAATGAAAACGGTAAAGGTGTCGTGCTGTTAGCCGATACATTTAATGCTTACTTTGAAGATGAAAATCTCATCGCAGCATTAAAGGTGCTAAAGGCTGCAGGCTATCGTGTGCATATTCCCAATAAAAGTCAAAGCAAGAGTCAAAGCAATGCGGCTAAACCAGCGAATAAAGCAGAAAGCGGCTGCTCTAAAGAGTTTTGCTGTGGCAGAACTTATCTTGCAGCCGGCATGGTCGACAAAGCTAAAGCTACTCTGGGTGAGTTAGTTGATCATCTCGCGCCTTATGCAGATCAGAACATTCCGATTATTGGCTTGGAGCCTTCTTGTCTCTTTACCTTAAAGGATGAAGCTTTAGTGATGGGCTTTGGCGAGCGTGCTGTGAGTGTTTCTAAGCAAGCACAACTCTTAGAAGAGTTCTTGGCTAGTGAAGTCAGAGCCGGCAAGCTCAAGCTCAATCTAAAAGCAGCAGATAAATCTGTACTCTTTCATGGTCACTGCCATCAGAAGTCATTTGCAGCCGTTACCCCTGCAATGGAATTACTCAAACTCATTCCGAATGCTGAGCCAAAGTTAATTGAATCTTCTTGCTGCGGTATGGCTGGTAGTTTTGGTTATGAGGCGGAGCATATTGAAGTCTCTAAGCAAATGGCCGAAGCCAGTTTATTGCCAAGTATTCGCAAATCACCAGATACTTGGGTGGTGGCTGATGGTACGAGCTGTCGTCATCAAATTGCTGATGGTACGCAAAGAGAAGCGGTGCATATCGCCAGAATCTTGGCAGCACACCTGTAATACTACTAAGAAGAAAAGTAGATCAGCTATGGCGTGATTAACGAATCACTCCATAGCCCACCATCAGCAAAGTTCCCGTCAGTAAGGCCGGAACCAATCGCTTGGTGGGTTTAGAAATCATTACGCCAATCGCTAGAGCGCAGATCAGAATGCGGATCCACAAAGGCACAGTTGCCATCAAGCCGAGTGGCATCACAATCAAGCGCACAGTTAAAGCAGCAACCATTGCATAAGTTACTGCAGCTAACCAGCGGAAGATCTCGCTATCTTGATTAATACTCTGCGACAAAAACACGCCAATGGCACGGCAGAAGTAAGTGCCTAGACAAGCGCCTACCAAAGCGATCCATAAGCCCCACCCAGTAAGAGCATCACTCATATGGTTGAGAGTATCCATCGCCCCGCTCATCCCAGCACTCCAGCTTTTTTGCGCAAGAACTTGCGATCAATAAAGTAAGCCAAGGTGCCCGCAACTACACCAGCTGTTAACAAGCTGGTGTCACGATCAATAATAAAAAAGATAGGGCCAAAGATGCATCCCAATAAAAGTGCGATGCGATTAATCCAAGGCTTCACCTCAGTAAAGGTCAGCAGGAAGAACAGTGGGTTAATAAACACCAAGCCTAAGGTAACTGCCTTAGGCACCATGCCAGCCAGGTAATAACCTAAGACTGTTCCAGGTACAGAGATCAACCAACACAAGAGTCCTAGCCCAACAAAGTAACTCAGGCGATGTTTAATCTCAATCGCATGAAACTCCCTCATTGAGATCGCCCATGCTGTCATAGCTAACAAATGTACTGAAGCATAGAGACTGCGATTGCGATCTTTTTGATGAAACTGCGGAAAGAGTGTCACCGTCATCGTAATAAAGCGTGTTGAGGTGAGTGTGACAGCTAGAGCAATGGCAACAACGGATGAGCCAGTAATTGCCATCTCTAGCAATACGACCTGCCCTGGTAAGGCGAACATGAAAAATGAGGTAAAGGTCGTAAACCAAACATCAAAGCCATTGGTTTTACCCATTGCCCCAAATCCCACCATGCCAGCAAAGAGGACCATCGCAGGAGCGCCTGCTGCATCCCGAATGCCAGACCAAAATGCATGACTTGGATTTTTAAAACGTTGAACCGCGTTCTCTTCTAGCGCGATTTCACTAGGATCAATAGAGGGCTGGTTAGAGGAACACATGGATGAATTGTAAGCCTTGTAAGCCTTGTAAGTCTTCCAAGGCTCTAAGGCCCCAAGGCCCATTTGATATGTTCAGCCACTAATGTGTCTGCATCGGCAAGAGCATCGCTTAATGCTAAGCGTATTGCACCCTTATCAACATCGGCTACTTGATCACTCGCAAGCGCATTGCCCATGGCTACTGCTAAATTACGGCGCCAGCGGCTATAGCCAATTCTCCGAATAGCACTTCCTTCATGGCGTTGCTCAAACTCTACTTCAGTCCATGACCATAGGTGTAATAGTGATGCCTGCCCTAAGCCATGGCGCTGTGCAAAGTCTGGTAACTCAGTGCGCTTGGCAAATTTATTCCAAGGACAAATCAATTGGCAATCATCGCAACCATATACACGATTACCCATGGCAGATCTGAATTCCACCGGAATGGCCTCTGGATTTTCAATCGTGAGATAAGAGATGCAACGCCGCGCATCCAATAGATATGGCGCAGTAATGGCTTGTGTAGGACAAACATCAATGCAAGAGGTGCAAGTGCCACAATGCTCTTCAATCTCTTGATCTAGCGGTAATGGCACATCTACCAAGATCTCACCCAAGAAAAACGTGGAACCAGATTCTCGATTGAGCAAGAGCGTGTGTTTGCCACGCCATCCTAATCCAGCCTTACGCGCTAACTCTACCTCCATTAATGGCGCAGAGTCTGTAAATACGCGATACCCAAACGCACCAATTTTTTCTTTGATCAGCTTGGCAAATTCTTGTAAACGGTTACGCAGCACCTTGTGATAATCGCGCCCACGGGCATACATCGACACCACTGCTTGCTTAGGATCTTCAAGCCGTTGCCATTCGCCATCAAAATTAGTATCAGGCGGCAAATAGTTCATCGACACGCAAATCACGCGCACTGTACCGGGCACTAAGAGTTCTGGGTTGGCGCGTAAATCTGCGTGACGCTGCATGTACTCCATATGACCATGGCGCCCTTCTGCTAGCCAATCATTGAGGCGCTCACTGGCGGGTCCAAGGTGGGTATCCGTAATGCGCAAGCCATCAAAGCCCAAGGCCGTAGCTTGAGCGCCAAGCCAACCACGTAGGCTGGACTCATCTAAAGACTGAGGGTTGGCAGATAAAGACATATGGAATACAGAATGTAGCGCAATAATTGAATAAACTAGAGAAATGGCGCAAACACAGGCAATCCCTTCCCCAAATACTGCAATAGATCTCTATTGTAGGCAGGAAGCCGATACCGCCAAAATTGCCGAGCAGCTAGCTGCCAGTTGTGAGCAGTTTTTGACTAAGCAGCTTGGATCGCATCTCAATATCTCCCTGGAGGGGGATTTAGGCGCCGGCAAAACCACCTTTGCGAGATACCTCATTCAGGCACTCGGCCATGAAGGCAAAGTAAAGAGTCCAACCTATACCTTATGTGAACCCTATCCACTGCAATTACAAGAACAAATGGTCACTGTTCATCATTTTGATTTGTATCGCATGCGCGATCCATTGGAATGGCAAGAGGCTGGATTTGCAGAACACTTTGATGTTCCAGGTATTTGCCTAATCGAGTGGCCAGAAAAAGCAGAAGGTACTTTGCCAGGTTTTGATATTCAGATTCAATTAAGTGCAGGTACAGATGAAAATGAGCGCACGATGAAGATTAATGCAATCACTGCATCCGGAAAAATAGCATTACAAGAGTTTCAACTGAAGTAATACATTAGTAATTAATGAGTACAAAAAAGACCAATCTCTCTCGAAGGCAGCATCTCAAGACTTCAGCAAAGTTCTTGAGCTTTGCGCTCTTGCTGACTGAGGTCGATATTGCTTGGGGAGCTAAAATCTTGGGCGTGCGTGTCTGGCCTTCCGAGGACTACACCCGCGTTACTTTAGAGTCCGATACACCGCTACCGATTACCCAGCAGATTTTGACGAACCCAGATCGTTTAGTGGTGGATGTACAGGGACTAGAACTTAATCCTACGCTGAAAGATTTGGTAGCCAAAGTAAAACCCAATGACCCGTATATCTCACAGGTTCGCGTTGGGCAATTTCAGCCAGGCACAGTACGTTTGGTATTTGATCTTAAAGAGCCGATCAAACCACAACTCTTTACTTTAGACCCCATTGGTGAATACAACTACCGTATGGTATTTGATCTTTATCCGACTACACCATTAGATCCATTGATGGCTTTAGTGAAAAGTAGCGCCAAAAAAGAAAGCGCGCTAGAGAAATCCAATGAAGAAGTAGATTTGATTGCTCAGTTCGCCACCAAGAAAGAAAAGGAGCTTGCTAAGACTCCAGCGGCACCTGTAGCACAAGCTATTCCAGAAACTAAAGAGCTGCCTGCACCCGCTAAATACAAGCGCTTGATCACAATCGCGATTGACCCCGGGCATGGCGGCGAAGATCCAGGCGCTATTGGAGCAGCAGGGTCTCGAGAAAAGAACGTAGTTCTATCTATTGCGAAGCGTCTCAGAGATAAGATTGAAGGCGAAGCGTACATGCGCCCTTTCTTAACCAGAGATGGTGATTACTTTGTGCCACTACATGCCAGGGTGCAAAAAGCACGACGGGTTGAAGCTGACCTATTTGTATCCATTCATGCAGATGCGTTTATTGAGCCAAGAGCCAGGGGAGCATCAGTATTTGCACTCTCGCAAATGGGTGCCAGTAGCACGACGGCACGCTGGATGGCCAATAAAGAAAATGCCTCTGACCTGATTGGCGGCATCAATATCAAGACACAAGATAGGCAGGTTGCGAACCTACTCCTCGATATGTCCACTACTGCGCAGATCAAAGACTCTTTGCAAGTAGGCAATTCGATTCTGAAGCAAATCGGTGGCTTTGCAGCACTACATAAACCTAAGGTTGAACAGGCCAGCTTTGCTGTTTTGAAGGCTCCAGACATCCCCTCTATCCTGGTTGAGACTGCTTTTATTAGTAATCCCCAGGAAGAGGCAAGATTGAATGATGAGGGCTATCAAGACCGCATTGCGGAGGCTATTTTGAGAGGAATTAAGGATTATTTTTCCAAAAATCCACCAGTCGCCAGACGGGTCAACTCCTAGGAACTTGTAAGTACAAGGGCTGAGGGGCAGGCCCCGCAGACCTAAGGAAGACCAACAAACTTCTTGCTATAATTTATGGCTTAACTGGGTCGGTAGCTCAGTCGGTAGAGCAGCGGACTTTTAATCCGTTGGTCGCGAGTTCGAATCTCGCCCGACCCACCAGTTATACAAAGGGATCACAGAAATGTGGTCCCTTTTCTTTTGGTTGAATGAAATGCGGCGGTCACTGCGAGGACTCAATAGAAGATCTGTTGGACCGTGATGAGTGGGGATGGTGGGCGCTGAAAGAGACTGAGCGTCTCGATACACGACGGTTGTCGGGTTAACCGACATTTCATATATGGATAGCTAAAGGCAACTAACGACTCGTAGAAGACACCCAAAGAAAAACCACCCGAAGGTGGTTTTATGGGGTAGCTTATTTTAAGAACTCTGTCGTCACATCATTTTGTGGGTATGGTAATTTATCGACCTGCCAAGTCTTTGATTTGCCGGACTTAAATACTTCATTCAAATTAATCTCAATAAAGTTCGTACGATTTGCATAGTTTGCAATTTTCATGCGATTATTTTTTAAGTCCTTGATATTGACCCACTGTGTGTAATCAGAAGTAATCTGCTTACCATCCATTGACCGAGCAACTCCAACAGGAATATCAACGTTATTCAATATATGATCAGCAGCCTGCATAGCATCAATACTATTGCTTGGCTGATAGGTAAAATGCTTCAGATAAGTTGCTCTGACAAAACGTGATGGAGGAGTGTAATCTGCTGGTAAACCCATTAAACCACCACCCTGACCCAATTCAGTCACATTCGTATTGCCTACAGTTACAGATGACGTTGCTGTGGATGTAAGTGATAGATAGTTGCGCACATTATTAAGATGCCAGTCATAGGTCGGGGCGTTAGTTAACACCCCCGCAACGTTGTTGTGGATCATCATTTGACCCTTCACAAACTCAACAACAATACTGTCGCCCCCACGATCCGTTAACACCAGATGCAGCCAAGGCGGAGTTGGCAAACCTTTAACTTCGTTTGGGTCAAACCACACCTTATATTTAGGAAGCTCGCTTCGTAACTCCTTAACCGAGCCAAACATGCCTAAAATAAAGCCTCCTAAGTTCAAGATAGAAACGTAGTTCTTATCTTGTGGAGTAACGGTTTGATATTCAGTAAAGCCAGGTAAAAAATTTCCGCTAATGGCAAGGCCAGCCTCATTTTGACCCTCTAAATATGCAGGGGGCCCTGCTAATACTCCGGGCGCAATTGCGACAAAAGCATACTTACTCGATAGGCTTGTTGCAGGCAGCTTTAGTGATGCTGGTGCGCTAAGGGAAATAGGCGTGCCTTTGGGGTTTGCCGTGAGCTGCCACTTCATATCAAAAGCCCATTCCATGGTTCTTCCCGCAACTACCGATCCATCTTTTGCAACTATATTGACGGCGGTACAGGCATCACTTATTAATGGGGAAAATACTAGGGCAGCTGAAACTGAAGCGGCTACTACTTTATTAATCATAGTTTGTTTCATAGTCATCTTTCTGGGTGGCTTAAGTTGATCAACAAAATACTAATATTCATATGTAAATATAAATATTAGCGGCAGGTAAACGCAATACAACATTTAAAGTATCTGTATTTGTAGTGAGCTTTATCTTATTTTTTGGCATTGTGATTAGTCAGTTATGAATGGGCGCTAATACGCATTATTTAAATTCGATAAATCATTAAGGAGTAAGGAGATGTCATATCCAATAAAGTACTCCCCTATTTTGGAAGAAGCACAGTCAAACCTAGGTATCCACCAAACCCCTTAGCACTTGTAGGTGTAGTTGTAACCATATAGGTTGGACCAGCTTGCACTTGAGTATGGTAACCAAAGAGATTGACAGTTTTTCCGCCACTCAAAGTGAGCTGATTCGTGGCTGCCTTGGCATCATAGTTATAAGTCATCTGACTACTTAAGTTATAGGTCCAGGCAGCATCTGTTGTATAGGAAATACTAGGCTGAATATTGAAGACATTGGCAGATCCCCCGGCCATATTGCTACCAACACCCCATGAGTTATAAGCGACAGCCCCGATGACCCAATGGTCTGGGGTAAAGTAGGCGCCAGCTGAAATTCCCAGTCCTGTTTGCTTGGAGCCATTATTTGTATTGGTTGCGGGAAGTTGAAAATAAGGTCCAATACCAGCATAAAAATACTTTGCGTATGCGGGCCCAAAATATGTAGCTAACTGTAATGGTTGAGCTTGATTAGTAACTTGCTGATCATTGGTATTGTGATTTAGAGTTAGCATGGGATTTACGATCAACTGCAAATCACTTCCAAGCGCTACTGGGATGATCGGGTTAAAGCCATATTGATTTTGTTGGGATAAATTATTTGCACCCAACTTTTGGTTATAGTTGTATGTAACCGGTAACTGAATCTGTGGATACAACACATTTTGCATCTTTTGAGCTGACTTAGCCTCATCGCTCATTGTGCTCTGAGATGTTTGCGCAATTGCAGCGCTATTGAAGATACCAATCACCAAGAAAATAGCCCTCTGAAACGGGTATAGGGTAGTTTTTTTCAACATCTTATTTATTCCAGAATAATTAATAACTTAGGCGACATCTTCATTAATTGGTTTGTAATTTAAGACACCAAAATATGATTTGCTAATACTTTCTTGGCTTCATGTTCATTTTTGATAGGAATTAGCTTTAGACCTCACGCTTCCTAAATCTTGGAGCATTGTAAAAAGACCGGCGCCCGAGATTGAGGCTGAGAAGAGTCCAGTAAAGCCAATAATAAAAGGTAGGCCGCGCCATTCGGGAGCAAGTTGATAGCTTCCATATCCTAGGGTGGTGTACATTTCACCGGCAAAATAAAAAGAAGTTAAATGATCAGAAAAGACATTCATACCATCTAGCATGTAAGCCAAATAAAGCAAATCTATTAGATGAGTAGACATTATTACAAGCATTGTCAACGTATACGGAATAAAGCTAACCCTTGACCTTAAGCCGATTGAATTGTTATGTAAAAAATGCTCATACTTTTCCGTAATAAGAAGAATAGTAAATCCATGAAGTGCAAATATGGCGATTGACGTTAATACAAAAACAACCACATTAAATTGGAAAATATTTTCAAAGTAGAAAGCAATAAGAGTTAATGGGTTTTGGAAATTTGTCATAAATGTAAATTCACTAAGACCTAAATTATTGTGAAAGTGGCTTTGAATCGCCATCCAAGAGAAACTCTAATGAAGAAACGTCTATTGATGGATTTGAATCGTACCCACCTCCTAACGAACTTAACAAGGCAATCCGATTTAAACGCAGTAGTGCGTTATCCCTAATGAGCTCTGAATCAGTTGTAAGTTGGGCATTTTGAAGGTTCGCAACCCATAAAAGATCACGCTTACCAACCTTGTACTGAATGGTGGCAATATCGACGGCAGTAGCACGATTTAAAGCAGCTTTACGCGTACTTGATACCCTTTTCATGAGGTATTGTTCGTTATAAAGTGCGCCCTCAACTTCGCTAAATGCTTTAAGAACAGCACTTCCGTAGCGGGCTACTTCTG
This sequence comes from Polynucleobacter ibericus, assembly GCF_018687955.1. Taxonomy (NCBI): domain Bacteria; kingdom Pseudomonadati; phylum Pseudomonadota; class Betaproteobacteria; order Burkholderiales; family Burkholderiaceae; genus Polynucleobacter; species Polynucleobacter ibericus. The sequence continues at coordinate 1,356,585 of NZ_CP061309.1, forward strand.
TTGATTGTTGGGCGGAGGCAATTTCGATTTGCGCTCTTAGTGCACCACCCTCATAAATTGGCAAGAAAGCACCTAATGCTCCTGTTGCCAACCAAGGATTTAATTTCAATAATGCGAGTGCTGGATCCGCTATATCGCCACCCAAAAAAGTTAAGCGGAATGAAGGTAAAAGCGCCAACTTGGTAGCTTGAGACCGTCTAAATGAGGCTAGAACCCTTTTTTCTGCGGCAATGACGTCTGGGCGTCGATTCAATAGTTCCGCAGGAGCGCCAGTATTGGGTAGGGGCGTTAACTCAGGAAATTCCTTGGCAACTGCAATTTCAGCGGCAGGATACCTTCCAAGTAGCAACTCTAATGATCGACGAATTTGAGAGTAGGCATCTTCTGCTGCATCTAAAGCAGCTTGTGCGGAGTCAACATTTGCCCTCATCACCATCAAATCTAATTCTGTATCTTTTCCAGCTTTAACCCGAACCTCTACTAAGTTGAGTAAATCGCCGTAAATTTTGACCCTCTGCTGAGAAAGTAGCACGAGGCGATGTGCTTCAATTGCTGTGTACCACGCTCTAGCAACTGTCGCAGCCAAAGATTGGCGGGCATTTGCATACTCCATTGCAGTAGCTTCAAATGCTTCAGAAGCTGCCGCCCGCTCAGACCGAAACCTGCCCCAAACATCAATTTCCCAGGCCGCACCAATATAGGCCATTTTTGAATTTGATAGGCCACTCACGCCCTCGCTTGTAATAGTTCTGCCTCCACCCACAGCACCAATACTTGGTAATAAGGCCGCACCCACTACAACTACACTTTGCTGGGCTACTCTGACTCGCTCTGCAGCAATAACTAAATCAGGGTTGTATTTAATTGCTTCGAGTACTATGGCCTCTAACGTAGGGTCATTCAGAGACTTCAGCCAATCATTTGCCACAAATCCTTTAGGGAATTGTTGGCTTTCAGAAGACTTCCAAACGCTTGGAATTTTTGTATCGGCAGGTAATGCATTTTTAATGATTTCATCTTGGGTTGGCTTTGGCGCAAGGGCACAACCATCAAGCACTAGGCAGGCAGCAATAGTGCCCATGATCTTTAAACGCATCACTCAAACAAAGAGAATGGGTATAGGAAATTTGTCCAAGAGTATGACCGAATATCTACTTTTCGCATTGCAGAGAATAAGCTAGCAGGATGCGTGTAAATTGTTGCTCTAGCTTGTGCCCCAATCGGAAACTTGACCTGATCTGAGTCATTCATCTTAATAGCCACACCAAATTGATTTCTTGGACGATCGGGCGACTTATAGTTAAATGTTGGCAAATAGCCGCTGGGTAACAATTGGCCTTCTCTACTTCCCATCCATACTGATTCCACCTTCCCCTTGAAGATTTGACCGGGATATAAATTAAATGCCACCTCTACCTCTTGACCTGGTTTTACATACTTCAGATTCTCTTGAAAGAAATCAGCCAGCAAAAAACGGTCAGCATCACAAATAAATGAAGCAATTGCGCCAACACGATAATCTCCAGCAAGAGTACCTGGACGAACTTGAATATTGATTAAGTATCCATCCTCTGGCGCTGTAATAAGTGTGTTATCCAAATAAAATTGAGCCTGAGATTTCGCCACTTCTGCAAGTTTGATAGTTGCCTCTTCAGCCACCAGCTGAGATTCCCATTTCTGAACGTCTTCTTGTGGGCCGGCACCCTTTCTCACCAAGTCCTTAGATAACTTTAATTGGTACAAAGCGTAATTCATTAAGCCCATTGCTTTTGCATGTTGAGCTATAGCCTGATCAAGCTTGTCCTGATAAGGGCGTTTATCCATTTGGAATAGAGGCTGCCCTTTTTTTACATGGGTATTGGCCTGAACGAGCACATCAGTAACTAAAGTAGGCTCCGGTAATCGCGGAGTAATTTGAATGGTTTGTTGAATCATATTAGCCTCTGTTGAATAAGGCGTCATAAAACGTAGACCAATAAAAAAAATTAAATATAAATGTATATACGATATGACTAATAATACAGCCCATATCTTTGTGAATTTCAACCACTTTAAGCGTACAAATACCAACCAAGAAACAAAAATATCAGCAGAGATAATGACGAAACCCAGCAACATATTTCTATCTCAACTCTTATTTAATTCGCTGTGAGAAGAAGATGTTTTAGTAAAAATACCTCTCTCTTCATTTTTTAGCTCAGAATTTTCTGCCTTGATGGCAGCCTGCTCCTCCTTTGGAAAGCGTCGGATATCTACTATGCTACTGGGGTTAAATGCCCACATAAATGCCTTTAACCAAGGAACAATTGCCACCAACCCCAGAAGACCCATGAGTTTTATGGCTTCTGCATCAGGGTGATTACGTGTACTTGCAATTCGCCCTGGAATACTTGCTATTAACAGTACGATCGTTAACAAAATAAAGCCAACTAACGCCAAAGTAATAAAGGTGACCAAATCCCAAAAGGTGATATCAAAATCTTGCATCTAATCCAACTTTCTTTTGCGATGTTGCAGGTGGCTTTCGATTCTTTTCCCTAGATCGGTAAAAGCTAACACTCCGGCAACGAGAGTGGCGACTAGGTAAAAGCAAAATGACAGACTCAGACTTTGATTGCTATCGAAAAGCCTATCAATCGACATTAATGTGACAATCAAGGGATATGGAAGCACTAATAATGCAGTCCGTTGCATTTGGGTTTTAAACAATTCATTCTTCATGGCAGCAGTTTAGATAAATTTACAGCAATAGCCCCCACAAAAAATGTGGGGGCATACCTTTTTTATCGATCTAAATTAATTGCATTCGTGGTTTATTAATTAATGTCTACAAGCTAATAATTAAGCGGTTCCAAATACAAATGGCTCTGTAGGGACAAAAAAACTTGCCGCATTGCCTGCGTAATATTTACCGCCTGCAACAGCCAACTTCTTAACTGGCGCGCCTTTAGAAAGGTCCACATCCTTTAAATCAACCCAGAAAGTATTCGGTGTCGTAGCAGAGTCAAAGTAATAAATCATATTTTGGTGATCTGTAACTGTGCGCCAAATAGTAGATGAGACATTAGGCTTGCCAGGGGTGGTAATACCCAAGGGGGTACTTGCACTTCTCATGATTCCCATAACAGAAGCAACGGCTTGATATTGCATTTTTTGTTCTGGGACGGCAGAGATGTAGTTCTTATCTATAGACTTTGGAACGACTCCTACAAAATAAGAAGCTCTAGCAAAGCGATCTGCTGCGCTAATTGTTCCAGGCAAGAACTCATCGCCCATGGTCTTCCAATATGCATTGAGAGCAAGCTGCTGATCAAAGACGGGGGAGTTGGTCATCACTTGGTATTCTCTACCATGATGAATGGTCAATTTTCCCTCAATGTATTCTAAAATTGCAGAGTCGCCACTTGGATCAGACAGCGACAAGTGCAAGCTCGCTGCACGGCCATTAGGCAAGATTGGGGATATAACTCTAAATGGCTCTAGCTCTAGTCCGGCAACGGCCTCGGCAACAGTTGCATAGTTATCAAATGCATATTGAGCCCATAAGGTAATAGAGACGGGGGCCTTACCATTCAACGTCCCGTAATCAGATTCCGCCAGATAGAGTAAATTACCAACTAGGCCTTTTTCGTTAACCCCGTCCGCCGTTCCGATGTTGTAACCAGAAACAATCAGGCTGCCATATTTTGAAGTCCATTCCAGCGAACCTGCGCCACAAGCGCCATTGCGAGCCATACCTGCTGGGAATACCCATAGATCGCTCTGCATATCTTCACCCCAATCCATTGAGCGGCCAGTTACAACTAAATTATTGTCGCCAAGGTAAGTAACTCTTGTACACATGCGAATCTCCTATAAAGGTTTAGTCAAAATATTACGCATTTAATTGCTGTTTAAAATAAAGCTAATTATTAGCTTCAACTATCGTTGGGGCATTGCTATTCTGTAGGGCAATAAAAACAATCTTGCTATGTGGCATTTGCATACCCCAGTTGCCAGCTGGCTCTACTTTTGCATTTTTACCTACTAGTTGAAAGACAAATTTTGAATCTGGATATTCTTTCAAATACAGAAAGCCTTTACCTCGAACGGTTTCAGATGGTAGCTCGTTTAATAGTTTTTGAAATTCTGCCTCCGTAGTAGGGGTCGCAGATTCAAAGATCCAACTACGAAAGAGCTCTTCCGCCTTAGGAACCTGCATTTGCAACCCATCTAAAATTAAACTACTACCTTGCTGACCAAGTGTCCTAGTGCTTGCTCCCAAAAGAAATTCAAGATTAATTTGGCCAGATAACTCATTGAATAGCAGCACTCTCGGATTAACGCTACTCACAAAACCCTCTGCTGCAACTCGTGCATCCCCAGGTAATGAGAGAGACTTAGATAAAAAAACAATATTAGAATAAGTTAGTTGCAACTTAATTAGCTTTAATTCTTCTGGTGTGTAAGTGGGCAATCTTTCGCAATCTAGCAAAGTAACAACTATTTCAAGAGCAGCATAGTCTTGCATTGCGCTGTCACTTAAGATTCTTAGAACTTCACCTGGATTGGATGCGCCAGAAGCTTCGATGATGATGGCATCTGGACGTTGCTCACGTTTTAAAACTTTGAAGATTGCGCCTTGTAAACCTGAAGCAATCGAACAGCAAATGCAACCGTTTTGTAATGCAATTACTCCATCAACAGCCCCATCGATTAAATTAGCATCGATATTTATAGCGCCAAAATCATTAACTAAAATAGCCAGCCTTTGGCCTTGGGCTTCGGAGAGTAGGCGATTAAGAAATGTAGTTTTGCCAGATCCAAGATAGCCCGCAATCAGAATGATTGGGATTGCGTATACCACTGTAGTATTGCCTTTATTCTCAGTCATTACCTAGAGCATATTAGGCAGCAATTGGTCGTCGCACTGGACGACCTGGGCGCACCTTCACATCCAAATTTCCATTCTCAATAAGTAGAGTCCCGTTCACTATTACATGAACCATCCCAGTCGATACCTGGTTTGGCTTCACAAACGTACCACGGTCCTCCACTTGGTTCAGATCGAACACCACAATATCAGCATCAGCCCCTACCTTGAGGCGCCCTTTTTGGGTCATTTGAGGCGTAGATTTTTCAAGAATTTGCGCTGGAATCAAAGACGTCTTACGAATAGCTTCTAGCAATGGAATGCTCTTGGCATCGCGAACATACATTTTAATAAATCTCGCAAAAGTGCCACAACTTCTTGGATGAGAATAGGCATCATCTGGTAAAGGCCATACCCCCTCCTCAATAAATGTAGGAACTTTAACGTCGGGCCCCGATGTCATCCATGGCATTGCATCGCTAGCGATTGCACCACCCGGAAATAGAACAGATTTTGCCAAATCGTCAGCATCTTGAGGATTGGTTTCAGGGCGTAAAAAATGGCAGACAATAATATTGCCAGGGTCTGCCTTCTGCATTGCCGGCAACGAATTATCGTTTAGCGGAAGACCGTTATATTCAATATCGTTGGCTTGCAGACCGCCTAATCTTTCTGCCCAGTTAGGCAACATCAAGAATGCAGCGCCAACTACCGTACTGAAAGCACCGTATGGATATGCTTCAACAGAAATATTGGCGCCATTTTTCTTGGCTTCAGAGACCATATTCTCAATATCACCAATATCGCGCATTGATACGCTATTCAAGTGGCAAATATGCATATGAGCGCCGGGGTTGAATGAAAGGCCAATTAGCTCTTCAATCGCTTGAAATGTGCTTTCAGGTTCACTGGTACTAAAGTAACGTACATGCGTAAATGTGGGCACATCGTATTTTTTAGCAAGCTCAGCTAATTGATAGTATTCCTTGTAACCTAAACCCGGAGCATAGCCAGCATTAACGCCGATTCCAATTCCGCCATCTTTAAGGCCCTGCTCAACTTCACTTAGAATAGTTTTAAGTTGATCGGCTGTTGCAATGTCATATTGCCAGTCGCTTTTATCCATGGACTCAAGAGCCCAGCCTAGAGTTGGTTGTGGAACCTCCTTTTCGAAGGCGCTAACACGAGCCATCACACAGGAGGCTGAGGCACCGTAATTTAGTGGCCGCCCTTCTTTTTGAAGGTTTTCATAGTATTGCGCAATGGGCAGCATCCCTAACTCCAACTCTAAGGCTGTTGTAACCCCATCAAATGCTTGCATCCAGTTAGCGCTAGTAAATTGCCCATGAGCATGCAAGTCAATAAATCCAGGAGCTACAAATAACCCAGTAGCATCAATTGTTTTTACACCCTTAAGCGGATCCTTCGATATTGCAGCAATTTTCCCTTGATTAACCCCCACATTACCCAGTCCATCCCATCCAGAATCTGGATCAACAATATGGCCATTGCAAATTACCAAATCAAAATTAGTGTTAGTCATGTCCGTGTCTTTCTTAAAATTAGTTAATTGATATATATGTTCAAGTTATTGGTAATGGGTTATTCAATTAATGAGCATGAAGCGAACTAAATACCTCAGTCGAGAAACCCTGTACTCCACCTATGAAAATTTGGACACCAATTGCAAGCAATATGAATGCAAAAAGGCGCATGATTGCATTTGTGCCTGCGGGACCCAATACTCTCTGAATGAGGGAGGATTCTCGATAAATCACATAAATCACTAGAGAAAGAGCAAATAAAGCAAGTACCGTTCCAACTACTGCGGGCATTTCCTTAAAAAGATCTAGGGATCTACCATCTTGATAGCCAGCTACCAAAGAAATTGATGTTGCGATGGACCCGGGTCCAGCTGTCAGAGGAAGAGTTAGTGGGAAAAAGGCATTACTACTTGCATTAGCATCTGTGATTCCAGCAGAATCATCATCACCTTTACTTGAGCTTTTCTGATTAAGTAAGCCCCACCCCATTCCAATGACAACCGCACCACCTGCTAACTTTAGGGCTGGCAACGAAATCCCAAAGAACATCAGTAACTGAGTTCCAATTAGCATTGAAGTTAGCAATAAGATGAAACAATAAATACTTACACTAAGCGCCAATCTATTCTTAACCTCTTTAGAACAACCTTGAACCATATTAAGAAAAATTGGCCCATCACCCAATGGGTTAATTACTGGGAATAAGGCTGTAAAAACAGCTATAAAACTTCCAAAAGCAACTGGAATCATTTCCATTCAAAGTATCCCTAACTGTAACTAATTTTTAAAAGTTAAAAGTTGCCGCCAATTGCGGGCCCTTCATAGTTGTTTTTTGCAAAAGACCGTTATTACTCATGTCGTAATACAAAGCACGATAGGCCAAGGAAACGTCTATCCATTTGTCAAAAGTCTTGCCTACGCCAATCATTCCCTGCCAAGTCATATTGGTTGTGCCACCTCCTCCACCAATATCGGCATATAAAGGGATATACCAAGTAGAGTCAGCTAAGCGATATCTACCTTTGAAGCCGACAATTGGATCAACTGTTGAGGTTGATTTTGAGTCGCTAGCATTTAATGAGGTTCCATCCAAAACCAAGCCAAGAGTTGCAGTAATGGCAATACTTCGTACGCCAACCAATCCATCAAAATAGGCATCTTTATTGCTAATGACTGTATATGTTGCGGCACCAGTCAGAATAGTCTGTTGCAGGGTTGCACTGGTAGCAAACTTTGCTGGAACGGCCCCTTGAGCTGTGGGCACCGTAGTACTGATGGTTTGATTTTGATGCAACGTTGCAGAAACTAAATCACCCATAATGCCCCAATTGCCATAGTGGGCCTCTGCTGAGATCATGCCGCCAGATTTTAGATCTCCAAGTACATTACTAGATGACAACGCTGCTGTATTTAAATATTTGTCGTTAAAAAATAATGTCGAGTTAATTCCAGGAGCCCATAGGTATGGAGTGACTTCAAAACGCCAATGATCAGACACTTTTGGAATTGGAGAGCCATCTGACTGGGCATAAGCGCCAGACATCAAAAAACTCATAGTAGTGGCGCTAACGATCTTGAATAATTTGTGTTTCATTTAAATTAGGGCTTAATTGGAATTTAATTTCGATCAGGTGGTTTATATCCAGAAGCCCTCAACTTGAAGACTTCTGAGTAGATTCAATTTTTAGCTTACAAAGTGTTCTTAAAAATCTTGCCGTCTTTCATAATGACGCGAAAGTTTTTAGCAGGATCTGCAACGATCTCTAGATTCACTGTAGGATCGCCGTCCACCAAGAGCAAGTCTGCATAAGCACCCTCTTGAACTACGCCCAACTTACCCTCTGTATAAGGATTGCGTGGACCAGATAAGGCAAATAACTGCGCATTATCATGAGTAACCATTTTGAGCGCTCTTGCTGGCGTCATCCACTTCTTCATTTTGGATAGCTGGATATTTTGGACAACTCCATCAGGCTGGAAGAAAAAGTCAGTACCCCAAGCTAATTTGATGTTGTTTTGAAGCGCCCATTTAAATACATTGCTCTCACCCATCACAACTTGATGCTCTTTATGGATTTGAAATGGGGTATATGGGGCGCTGAATTCCTCAAAATTCTGAGTGCTTAACCATATGTTCTTATTCTTTAGGTACTTAATAGTTGGTTCATCAAGTAACTGGCCATGCTCAATTACTTTGACCCCTGCTTCTACTGATCTGCGTACTGATTCAATGTTGTAAGCGTGCACTGAAACATAAGTACCAAAATCTGATGCTGCCTCTACTGCTGCCTTGATTTCATCAGCAGTAAATTCATGCACTGTAGGTGTATCTGCCGGTGAAGAAACGCCGCCACTAGTAGCCAACTTAATTTGGGTTGCTCCATTGCGAAGATTGAAACGGGTTGCCGTTAATACTTGAGCTCTACCATCGACCACCGAAGAAATACGGAGCTGCTCACCAATAGATAGAGGGCCGCCAAGGCTTCTTGGAAGAGCTTCTGGCGCACTAAAATCTCCGTGACCAGATGTTTGGGTAATCATGGTGCCGCTTGGATAGATGCGCGGGCCAATAGTCTTGCCCGAATCGATATCACTTTTCAGCTGAAATACAGGTCCAGCCATATCTCTTACAGTAGTCCAACCATTCATCAGCATGCTTTTTGCTGTTGCAGAGGCTGCCGCATTCAATTGCTTGACATCACCTTTGAGAATTTCATCCATAGTTGGTGTTAACCAGATATGAGTATGTGCATCACTTAGACCAGGCATCAGCGTACGACCACCACCAGCAATCACAGTAGCAGTTGTACCTGCTGGAATCTGAATGGGCTTGGCAGAAATTGTTTTGATGAGATTATTCACAACCAACACATTGGTTGGGGGCGTTAGCTTTTCTGAAGTTCCATCAAAAACACGGACATTTTCATAAAGCGTTGCTACTTGAGGGTCGGGTTGAGCAAATGCCAACGATGCATTAAATACTATAGATAGAATTAAAAAAGGTTTGATTGAAAGTTTCATTCTTAATTGACATTTGATTGCGATGTGAGAAAAATAACAGCGCTATCAATAAAGAAATACACCATAAAGTACTATGTACTAAAGTATGTAGTACTTTATGGCTTATAAAATGGAGCATTGTTTTCAAGTTAATATCTAATTAAGCTCAATTAGATATACCTCTCCCCAAATTGGGGCACTATTCATTCACACAGGATTGATGTGGTTGAAATTGGATTTGAAATAGGCACTTTAAAAGGAAAACGGCTTCATGCAACCCATTAGCGTGCTGATTATCATCTATAGCTTCATTACTCTTGGTACAGCAGCAACACTTTACTTCACATTTAGAGGGAAGTTTGATACTTCGGCAATGCTCTTTCTCGCGGTAGAGATATTGATGCTCGGAGTTGTCGGTCTTAATTTTTTAGCAAGACAAAATCCAAATTACGCTGTGCCATGGCTATTTTTTCTGTCTAATTTTCTAGTCATCACCTCTGAAATTGTGCTCATTTTTAGTATCTATGGACTTGATCGCAAAGTAAATTTTACAAAGCTATATCTTTTAATTTTTCTTAGTGCTATCTACTGCATTTTTATGGAATACGCGCGGGTTAATTTAGGTGCCACTTCACCAATTGCATTCCAGTGTAGCGTCTCTGCTTTACTTGCTTTTATTGCTGCTTACGTCTGTAGGACAAGTATTGATGTAGATTTGAAGCGTAACCAGTTTCTTAAATTAATTTCCTATTTACAAATTGGCGTAGGCTTAATATCCATGATTCGCTTTATTAGCTTCTTCACCTCAGATCCTATCGCCCCAAGAAACCCCAATGTTACAAGCCCCATCGTTATATTTTTTGCGATCTACTTAACGTTAAATGTATTTCGCTACATTACCTACCAGTCCTTACGTATAAGCTGGGTTAGTATGGGCAATACAGGTATTAACTTCTTAAATAGGAACCTTTTTAATTTAATTCATGAGAAAGAGCAGTTGCTCCAAAATCTCATAAACTCCAACAGGATGATCGGAGTTAGCGCACTTGCATCCTCACTCTCACATGAACTTAGCCAGCCACTAACAAGTATCGCCCTTCAAACTGAGGCCGTTAAAAGAGATCTCAGCATCAACACAGATAATACGAGATCCATAAAGTCGCTCGATAACATCGGCTCACAGATTAATAGACTATCTGTTTTAGTCAAAAACCTGAGGCAACTATTTAAATCTCAGAATAGCCAATTAGCTTCTGTTGATCTGGCTAGCATTACAGATGAGCTCATTGAAATCCTAAATTTCAATCTTCATTCTCCAAAAATTACTTTAACTAAAAATTATCAATCTAAGCCGATAATTGATGCGGATCCAATTCAGATTCAGCAAGTACTAATTAATCTCTTGAATAATTCTATTGAATCGATTTCTGAAACTAACTTACCTAATAAAGAAATCACTATTTCAATATGGCAAGATGATAAAAATGCAATGGTATCTGTTCATGATACGGGTATAGGAATTAGGAGCGAGCTGTTACCAATCATTTTTGACTTATATAAATCCTCAAAAGGATCCGGACTTGGAATTGGCTTGTGGCTCTCTAAGACCATCATAGATAAACATAAGGGTACTATTGCTGCATCGAACAACTCCGGTGGAGGCGCAAATTTCACTATCGCCATCCCCTTATCCCAAGTTAAATCATGAAAAATTGCAGAGTTTTAGTCGTTGATGACGACAAAGAGGTGAGACGTGGGTTGTTTGAATGGCTCTCTTATGACTATGAAGTGCAATGCTTTGATTCAGCTAAGTCAATATTGTCAGCAATAAACCAACTCGCATTTGAAAATGGGCCTCCAACTTGTATTTTGCTTGATTTACAAATGCCAGATATGAATGGCATGGAGCTATTGAATCAACTTCAGCAGCTAAAGATTATCCACCCCATTATTTTTATGAGCGGCAACGCAAATCAGGCCGATATCATTGAAGCCTGGCATGGGGGCGCCGTTGACTTTGTTCTAAAACCATTTAGTGCGGCACAAATTAGCTCAACACTAAAATCTTTATTCACTGAAATAGCAGAAATAAGGGATGAAGATTCATCAGGCTCTTCAGCAGGTAAACATCCTGATACTCCAATTCCCATCACTAGTAGAGAAGCGCAAGTCTTACTTTTGCTTGGAAAGGGGCATAAGCAAATAGAAGTGGCGCAAATGCTAGGGATATCCATAAGCACCGTCAAGATGTATAGAAATTTCTTAAAAAATAAACTTAATCTCAATACACTTGTTGAGTTAGCATTATTCTGTGATGAGCATCGCCAGTCAATCTCTGCTTTAGTCAATACTAAAGCTGAAAATCAGGATTAGGATTCACCAATCGCCGACAGTAACCATTCTAAGATGTCGGTTAACCCGACAAAACCAGTGTCTCGAAACACGACACTCCAACTTGGTATTGTCGAAGCTATTTGAATTCCAACAGTTCATATCCGGCACCAGGAGACGACCCGCCGATATCGCGGTACTTTCTTGGCAGGTTTAAAACAATGTCTAAGTTACTGTTTTAGAACAATTTTATTTCTTTTAATCCGTTGGTCGCGAGTTCGAATCTCGCCCGACCCACCAGCATTACTAAGCCTCGCTTATGCGGGGCTTTTTATTAATTACGATACCCTTCAAAAATAGCTCTTTAAACCCCGTTTTAGCGCCATTTTTTGACTAGGAAATCCACCTTAAATCTATTAAAATAGTAGTATGCCGATTAAGCTTGCCACCCAATCTCAGGTACGCCAATACAACGTTTCTAATGCTGTAGCGTCTGCTCGTATTGAAGGCGTTGTTCCAACTAAGCAGTTAGAGCAAAACCTTACTGACTATATTTCTGGCAAAAAGAGTATTGCGCAATTAGTGGAAGAAACTAAACAACGTTATGTCACGCTACGACGCGGATGACACTTACTGCTACCCAGGTACAGACGTACTTCGAAACAAAGCAGAAATTACTAACGCACAAGATTTAGACTCCTACGAAGGGGAGCTATCCACTCTGCGTTCAATTGAAATTCTAGAAAATCCTGTAGCTGGTCAATTTGATCTTGCCCATCTTCAACGCATTCATCTAGCCCTCTTTCAGGATGTATATGATTGGGCCGGAAAGATCCGCACAGTAGATATTAGTCGCGGCAATAGTCGTTTTGCCAATGTGCGCTTTATTGAATCAGCCGCAAACGATATCTTCAATAAATTAGCCCGTGAAAACTGGCTTAAGGGGCTGGATGCTGACACCCTGTCAAAAAGACTGGCTCACTACCTATCAGAGATCAACGCCCTACACCCTTTTCGAGAGGGGAATGGTCGCGTACAACGCATATTTATCTCCCAACTTAGTCAATCAGCAGGCTATCAACTCGACTACTCCGACCTGGAGCAGGAGCAAATTTATCGAGCAATGGAGCTAGCCTTTAATGGCGATGAACTCATTCTTGCCAATCTCATTCTTGAGCGACTAGAGAAAAGCCAATAGGCTTGCGCAAGTTGCAACCCTGTCTGAGCCAATTAAATCTCTTTAAGCCCGTTGGTCGCGAGTTCGAATCTCGCCCGACCCACCAATTATGCAAAGGGATCACAGCAATGTGGTCCCTTTTCTTTTGGCTGAATGGAATGGATTATTGAAGGTATCCATTTCTACTTCTACTATAGAGATTTGGCGCTGGGACTTAAGTCTCTTTTTTATAGTCCACCCAAAAGGCCATTAATACAAAAGCTACTAACGCACAACTGCCTGAGAACATGAATGCATAAATCGGCGCTACCGATTCGTATATCCAACCAAAGAAAAATGAGGCTGGGAAAAGCATTAATCCCGTGATTAAATTAAACCAACCAAAAGCTGTACCAGCCAATCCCTTGGGGGCCATATCTGCTACCAACGCTTTCTCAACCCCTTCTGTAGCCGCCTTAAATAGACCATAAATGCCAAAGAGTGCAAATATTTGGTAGGTGGTGAGCCCAGGTAAACCCATGCATATGTAGAAAAAAGCAAAAGCAATCCAAGCAATCAGAATAAATAGCTTTCGCCCAAATCGATCAGACAAAGCCGATAAAGGTGTTCCAAATAAAGTAGTGATGAGGGAGATTGCGGCCCATAAAAGCGGAATTTGCTCTTGAGGAACCCCTGCCTCTCTCGCCCTTAACAACAAAAACATATCTGAAGAATTGGCCAAAGCAAAGATTCCAGCTACTACTAAATACCTTTTAAATTGATCTGGCATGCCTTTCAGAGACCAGCTAAATTTACTGGCTTGCGGGTTGGCCTCCCTCTGCGGTTCTTTAATGCACAAAGCAAGAGTCACTGTAATGACTGCCGGCACGATTGCCCAAAGAAAGATATCTTTAAGCGGAACACCCATGGATAAAAATAAAGCAGCCAACAGGGGGCCAATTACAGCGCCTGCGTTGTCCATCGAGCGATGTAAACCAAATGTAACGCCGCGTTGATTCTCATTGACTGTTTCAGCCAGCAGAGCATCTCTCGGAGAACTGCGCAGACCTTTACCCATGCGATCTGTAAAACGAATCGCCAAAACCCATAACCATGAGTTAGCAATCGCAATGAGCGGTCTCCCAATACCTGCTAGCGTGTAACCCAGAACAATCCAAGGCTTTGCTTTTTTAGTGCGATCAACAATGACGCCTGAAACTAATTTAAAAATACTAGAAGTTGCTTCAGCAATTCCTTCGATGATACCCAGCGCTTTAGGCCCTGCCATTAATACTGAAGCTAGGTATAAAGGCATTAGCGGATAAAGCATCTCGCTAGCCGAATCATTTACTAGGCTAATAAGTCCAATCAGCCAAACGGTGCGAGGAAGGGCGAGGATGGTTTTAAGCATTACAGACTCAATTTAGCACCATAGTCTCATTTTTTGTCGTTTTAAATGGCACTCCTATAATGGGGTAACCCTTCAACAACAAAGGCTGAGATGACTTGGATCATTACAAAATATCTATTAACAGCCGGAATGGTTGTATTCATCTCTGAAGTGGCCAAGAGAAGCGATAGGTTAGGCGGCTTTATAGCGGCTTTGCCCTTAATGACGCTTTTAACACTCGTATGGCTGTACGTAGAAAATCAGCCCGAAGAAAAAATTGCTAATCACGCTTATTACACCTTCTGGTATGTGATTCCGACATTACCTATGTTTCTATTGTTTCCATACCTGCTTCCAAGACTAGGCTTCTGGCTAACGATGGGGGCAAGTGTTATGGCTACAGTAATCTGCTTTAGCTTGTTTACTGTGCTGATGAAGAGCTTTGGAATTAATTTGGTCTAAATAAAAACCATCTGAATGGGGTTTTGGTGATTCTTGAAGTCTATAGGCGAATAGAAGCCCCCACAAAAGGATTCTTATTTCTCGGCCCCCTATTTCCAATTAAAAACTAAAGATTGCGTAAAATAATTTATGCCTAATTCTTCGGCCAACGATTACCTACTTTATTTTCCTTATCCAACAGCGTCAACGTTGTCGGAGTGGCTAGAAGAAAGTAATGGCATTACACGCCATATTCTCGAGAATATGCCAGCGGCAGATCATGTAGTTCCCCAGCTCAATATTTTGAACCCTCCCCTTTGGGAATTTGGTCACTTAACTTGGTTTCATGAATTCTGGATTCATCGTGATGGCCAAGTAGACCGAGCCTCATACCTGAAGGATGCTGATTACTTATTTAATTCTTCAGAGATTGCGCATCAAGATCGCTGGACAACTCCAATGCCATCACTCGAAAGTCTTCTGGAGTACAACCACAACATTATTAGCAGCACCCAAGAATTGCTGTGTAAACCAATTGACAATAAAACCGCCTACTTTGTTCAACTAGCGATCTTGCATCAGGATATGCACAATGAAGCATTTGCTTATATGTGGCAAACCATGGGACGCTCCAAGCCCTTCGAAGCATTCTCCAAGTCAAGCAAGCCTCTAGCCAATGCGCAGACCTGGATCCATTTTCCAGAATCTTCAGTTGAAGCTGGCTCTCAACAGGGCTCTGGATTTATTTTTGATAATGAAAAATGGCTGCACTCCATTCATCTTCCCGCCTTTGATATTTCGAGCAGGCCAGTTATCAATGGCGACTACCTAGAATTTATAGAGTCGCCAGCGAACAAATCTGGCATCAAAACTGTTGCGCCACCATCTCACTGGAAAAAGGATGGGGATATTTGGCTTGAGCGTTTCTTTAATGAATGGCTTCCTTTAAACCCTGCATCAACATTACGCCACGTTAGCTACCTCGATGCCTTACGCTTTTGTGAACATCATCAAGTACGCTTACCCAACGAACATGAGCTCAGCCAGTTAATGAGACAACCAGGAATAGCTTGGCACGCCTCAAACCTATGGGAGTGGACTAGCAGTACATTTGCTCCCTTCCCTGGATTTAGCACTGATCCCTATGTCGACTATTCACAACCCTGGTTTGATGGCACCTATCAAGTCCTAAAAGGGGGTAGCCCATTTACACCTGATCGCCTTAAGAGAATAGGGTTTCGTAACTTTTATCAAGGCCACAGAAGCGATCATTTTTGCGGCTTTCGCACGTGTTTACTCTAAATTGGGTAAGCTCATGATCTTATGTCGATTTTCAACTTTAAATAGATTATTCACTTCTTATGACTACACCTTATAACGGCCGCCTCACCTCTTTATCACATGGCGGAGGATGTGGCTGTAAGATTGCGCCCGGCGTCTTAAGCGACATTCTAAAAACTTCGCCGATGCGCAATATACCCGCCGCCCTTTTAGCAGGTTCTGATAACAACGAAGATGCTGCTGTATATCAGATTAATGAAAATCAGGCGATTGTTGCTACCACTGATTTTTTTATGCCAATTGTGGATGATCCGTTTGAGTTTGGACGCATCGCTGCAACAAATGCGATCTCTGACATTTATGCAATGGGCGCACAACCCCTTTTTGCACTCGCGCTACTCGGTATGCCAATTCAAGTTTTACCATTAGAAGTAATACAGCAAGTCACTGCTGGCGGCGAATCGGTCTGTAATGATGCTGGCATCATGATTGCTGGTGGTCACTCCATTGATACAGTAGAACCTATTTACGGATTGGTAGCGATCGGCATAGTCGATCCAAAAAATCTGAAACGCAATAATGGCGCTCGTGCTGGAGACAGTATTATTTTAAGTAAACCATTAGGTGTGGGCATACTATCAGCAGCCCTGAAAAAAGAAGTTCTCTCAGAGGCTGGCTACAAGCAGATGATCGCTCTGACTACCAAGTTAAACAAGCCCGGTGTTGCGCTCTCTCGACTCGAGGGTGTGCACGCGCTCACGGATGTTACTGGCTTTGGTTTGGCTGGACACCTTTTGGAGATGGCCAGGGGCTCTCACTTGCAGGCTCAGTTAAATTGGAATGCTATTCCAGTAGTGCAAGAAGCTATTGAACACGTCAAAGCAGACATCTTTACAGGCGCATCCACACGGAATTGGGCGGGTTACAGCAATGAAGTTGAGCTAGCAAGCCCCCTTGGGCTGTGGCAACAAAATGTATTAACCGATCCACAAACCAGCGGTGGTTTATTAATTGCTTGCGCGCCAGAACAAGAGGCCGAAGTCCTATCTATCCTAAATGCCGATGGATTTACAAGTGCCAGTAAGATAGGTCACTTTGCTACGGGTTCCGGCCTGACTGTTGCTTAATTATTCTTTTAATCCTAACCAAAAGATCATTCCATGAAATTCCTACAAATTACTCTTCTCAAAAAATTCTCTGCACTATTGCTAGCATTTGGTTTTGCTTGCAGCATCAGCACTGGAGTCTTAGCCCAGGATGTCTTGCGTATCTCAGCTATTCCTGATGAGTCGCCTACAGAGCTACAGCGCAAATTTAAACCGCTTGGCGACTACCTCTCCAAAGAAACTGGCATGAAAGTGGAATTCACCCCGGTGACTGACTATGCTGCAGTTGTAGAGGCTTTAGCAACCAAGAAGATTGATATGGCTTGGCTAGGTGGGTTTACTTATGTGCAGACCAAAATTAGAACAAATGGCACAGCTATTCCGATTATTCAGCGTGTTGAAGATGAAAAATTTACGAGCGTCTTTATCGTGCCTGCTGATAGCACATTAAAAACGCTAGGCGAATTAAAAGGTAAAACGATGGCCTTTGGTTCCCCCTCTTCCACTTCGGGTCACTTAATGCCACGTTATTTTTTAATGCAAGCCGGCATTAACCCAGATAAAGACTTTAAGAACATCGCCTTTTCAGGAGCGCATGATGCAACAGTAGCCTTTGTAGCTAGCGGCAAAGCTGATGTTGGAGCACTTAACGCCTCGGTATGGACAAAATTGAACGAGGCTAAAAATCCGAATGCACTCAAATCAAAAGTACTCTCTACAACGCCCCCTTATTTTGATTACAACTGGACGGTACGGGGAGATTTAGATCCAGCTTTAGTAAAGAAGATTACTGATGCTTTCTTAAAGCTCGATGCAAGCAATCCTAACTACAAAGAATTGATGGATCTTCAACGTGCAAGCAAATATGTAACAACCAAATCATCGAATTACGACGATATTGAAAAAGCTGCTCGCTCAGCTGGATTAATTAAGTAGTCTCGTGGGATTTTCCTTACAACAACTGAGCTTTAAGCACAGCAATGGCACACCCGCACTAAGCCAAGTATCTTTAGCAGCTAGTGCCGGTGAGTGCATTGCCATTATTGGACCTTCTGGCTCAGGTAAGACAACGCTTTTGAACATCCTCGCTACTGCTTTAAAGCCAACTCATGGAAGCACTGAAATACTGGGAGCCAATCCCTGGAGTCTATCGAAATCATCCCTCAGAAAATTACGGTCAACCATTGGTTTAGTCCATCAAGCACCACCGATTCCTTTGAGACAACGCGTCATCACTGCCATTCTTGCAGGTCGGCTCGGGCAATGGCCTCTATGGAAATCAATTTTGTCATTAATTTATCCGGTGGATATTATTGGTCCGCAGTCCTGTCTTGAGCGCTTAGATCTCACTGATAAGCTATTTGATCGGTGCGATTGTCTATCGGGCGGCCAACTACAACGTGTCGGCGTTGCCAGAGTGATGTATCAAGAGCCGCAACTGATTCTTGCTGACGAGCCAGTATCTGCAATGGATCCTGTACTGTCTGATCTCACTATTAGCGTCTTGATTGCCGAGACCAAGAAACGAAATGCCACCTTAGTCTCAAGCCTTCATGCAGTAGATATTGCCCTGCGCTGGTTTCCACGCATTATTGGAATTCGAGATGGTCAAGTCATGTTTGACTTACCCTCCAGTGAAGTTGGCGAGGCCATATTGAAAGAACTCTATGCATCAGAACTCGGCGGTCTCCCGATGCAAACCAACCATCCTATGCTCTAACGGCATCTAGGCGCACTCCTTTTTCAATTCGCAATGCTGCTAAAAAGCACTCCTAGAGACCCTGCAACACCCTATCGTTTTTTTGGACTGGTAGTTGCTATTTGTATTCTATGGCCCATGTTACAACTGGCTCAGTTTGAGCCCATGCTCTTGATTGATCCTAACAACACTAAAGTCATGGGTGACTTTTTAGAGCAATTTTTTCCACCCAATATTCAGCCAGATTTTTTATCGCTTGTTCTAAAAGCTACTGTTGAAACTTTAGCCATGGCGACTGCAGGAATAGCCTTAGCAATGATCATTGCCATTCCACTTGGCTTAATCATTTCTTATAACTTATCAATTTCAAGAATTGGCCCAAGTTCTGATCATCAGCTTGCTCAATTTGTAAGATTTCTTGCGCGTACTTTGATGTTAGTGCTACGAGGCATTCCAGAAATTGTATGGGCGCTTTTGCTAGTCAGAGTATTTGGCCTGGGTCCTATTGCGGGTGTTTTGGCTATTGCTATCACCTATGGCGGCATGTTGGCAAAGGTCTACTCTGAAATTCTAGAATCTGGCAACACCCTGCCCGCTAGAGCACTCATTCTTACTGGAAGCGGACGCATAGCCTCATTTCTATATGGTCTACTACCAAGCTCAGCCCAAGAGCTTGCCTCTTACACCGTCTATCGCTGGGAGTGCGCTGTTAGGGCCTCTGTAGTCATGGGATTTGTAGGCGCGGGTGGACTGGGTCAACTCATGGATCAATCTATGAAAATGCTCAATGGTGGAGAAGTTTCTACTATCTTGATTGTTTTCTTGGGTTTGGTATTACTGGCTGACTATATTAGCTTGGTAATCAGAAAGCAGTTAGCATGAGCAGGCCTATTAGCATTCAACCAGCTCGTCAATTTTGCTTGAAGTGTCTTCTCATGCTGTTGATTATTTTTGGCGTAACCATTAGCAGCTTTATTTATCTATCGCTAAATCCAGCCGATCTATTTACCTTCCAGGCCATGAAAAATATGGCGGAGTTTATTGGACGATTTTTCCCACCAGATCTCAGCGTTGATTTTTTAGAAAAAATTTGGCAAGGCATTCTCCAAACACTGGCTATCTCGGCTTTAGCAACACTCATCGCTGCGGCACTCAGCATTCTGATTTCACTTCCTGTATCAGGCAGATTTGGGGCTATCGCTAAATGGCTATCGCGCTTCTTCTGTAACTTCCTAAGATCTGTGCCAGAGCTCGTTTGGGCAGCATTAATGGTTCTCGCTGTTGGCTTAGGACCGTTTGCAGGAACCTTAGCCTTAACACTTCACACCACAGGCGTTTTAGGAAGATTATTTGGAGAAACTTTAGAAAACAATCCAATAGCCGCGAGCAATGCATTGGTTCTGGGTGGCTCCGGAAGAATCGCCTCCTTTTTATATGGCACCTTGCCTGGCATTGCACCCCAACTACTCTCATATAGCCTTTATCGCTGGGAAATGAATATTCGCATGGCAACTATTTTGGGGTTTGTAGGCGCTGGTGGCCTTGGACAGATGTTGTATTACGAACTCTCACTCCTTAGAGAGGCACAAGCATCCACCGTGATTATTGCTATGCTGTTATTGGTAATACTAGTAGATCTCATCAGCACCAAACTTCGCCGTATTCAGATGCACAATTTAGGCTAGATATCCTGATCCTCTTATAGACCATCGCCCTCATGAAACAGAAATTAACTCAAGAATTACTGCTTAGCCTTACTGCCGATACACCATCGATATCGCCAAAGTTTTTCTATGATGAGATAGGCTCACATCTATTTGAAGTGATTACGCTCCTGGACGAATACTATCCAACTCGTACTGAAAAGTGGATTATGGATAACTATCAAAGCGAGATTGCTAATGCAGTAGGTTCTTGCGATGCCCTCCTTGATCTTGGGGCGGGTAATTGCATAAAGGCTAGCCAGCTTTTTAATAGCATTAAACCCAAGCAATACCATGCATTAGATATTTCAAAAGAGTTTTTAGAGACGGCTGTCGCTGATTTACGAAAGCAGTTTCCACAGATCAGCATGTCTGCCCATGCAGTTGATTTGAGCCAAACATTCACATTTCCTACTTTGCAAAACTTAAGGAAAATATTTTTCTTTCCGGGATCTTCAATTGGCAACTACGACCCCGACAAAGCAGATGCATTTTTTAGTAATCTAGCTATTCAGTGCAATGATGATGGTGGATTACTGATTGGCGTTGATTTAGTCAAGGATGTTCAGACTCTAAATTGCGCCTACAACGATGCTTTGGGCGTTACAGCTGCATTTAATCTGAATGCCCTACTGAACATAAACAAGTTGATTGGTAGTAACTTTAATCCGGTGAACTGGGAGCATTACGCTTTTTTCAACACATCCCTGTCTCGTATTGAAATGCATCTGCGAGCCCGCGATGATGTGAAAGTGACTATTCCGGAGTTGGGCTCAAAAGATCATGTTCTTACATTTAAAGCAGGTGATTTAATTCATACTGAAAATAGCTACAAATATACTCAAGATGATTTTGTAGAAAAACTCCGTTCCGCTGGATTTGAGAATATCCACTCTTGGACTGATCCTCAAAATCACTTCCTAGTCTGCTTCGTAAATGCAAGAAAGATTTCTTAAAACTGCCTGCTCATTAGCTTATTCAGTAATTTTTGAATTGATTCTTGCTCTTGCTGTGGGCTAATGAGATGCTTGCGAGCCTCGATACACTTTTTCAGTGCAGAGTAAAAATGTGCATCCGTTTCTGCTTGATGTATCAGAGTTGCAAGTGCAGCTTCATCGGCAACTGGGTAATAACCAGGGTAGTCGTCTCCAAGCAAACCTCGGTTACCCGCTATATCCGATGCAATGATCGGAACACCTAACGCTATCGCCTCAGAGACAACATGTGCCCCACCCTCCATGCGACTAGAAATCACCATTAAGCGACTTTCAGAAAGAATCCTCATGGCTTCCTCATGGCTTAACTCGCCCATCCATCGATAGCGATCAAGTTTGTTGCTGTAGTCCTTAGCTGCACGCTCCATTTCAGGATTCATAGCCTTACCCATATGCAAGACATGCGCTTGAGAATCAGCAGGCATAAGAAATTGGCTACGGGCAATACAGAACGGATCTTTCTCCTCCCTCAGATGACCAATTACCGCCACCTGAAAACCTGACCCCGTATTTTGACTATGAGCGCCCACCTCTACCGATTGAAAAATGACTTCAGCCTTATGTCGCAAGTTGGGCGGAATAGAACCCAAGGCAGTTGATTGTAAAACTACCAAGGCATCTGCTAAATTCATTGATTGCAGTACTTCATCATGGATAGCCATATCTCGATATAGATCGGTGCCCGTCAAAACAAGTGCAACCGGCCTATCGGGATATTGCCTCTTAAATTGCAAAATAGATTGGTAACTACGGTAGGCATGCAGTGTAATGAGCAAACCAGCATCTCCGCCGGACCATGATTCAGTTACCCTAGAAACGTAACCCAGATCCCGTAAAAATACCTGCCAGCGCATAGCCGTCATACGGTTGCCATGCAGACTACCAGGCGGTGCTGGTGTCACGATTTCAATAATAGGTTTGATAGGGAGCCTTACAGTAATTCTCCCAATATTAAACAAAATTGATACTTTTTTCCTGCTGCTCAATTAAACACTCCCATCAATTGATGGCTATCAATGCAAAAAGTATTTAGGATTGAGCTTTGGATCACAAGTAAGATGAAAAACGTCATGGGCTACACCTATGCAAGATACGGCTAAGGCCATATAACTTCAGGTACAGAATCAAGCTTTAGGCAAATATGCAATCACTCAGTCAATTTTTGATCCTATAGGCCATTGATTTGTATAGGATTTTAGGGCTGATACTTCTTTGAATCCGTTAGTCGCGAGTTCAAAAACGAAGTTTCGACGCAGTCAATCTCGCCCGACCTACCAATAATACAAAAGCCACCCTAGGGTGGCTTTATCTTTTAGCAAAATTATTGCGCCCTTCTGCCTCCAGGCCTATATCGATCCATCACCTGATCGAGACTACCATTAGTGATACTGGGATTTGCTTTTTGTAGACAGCTTAATAAAACAGCCTTGTTAGCATGTTTTTGATTTCCCTCTGGCATAGCTCCACGAGGCGCTGGATTGACATTGCTAAAGCAAATTCTGAATTGTTCCGGCGTTATACCAAGATCTTTACTAATTGCATTTACCGGTCTGTTTGGATCATCTCGCAAGACACCTGTCGCAGTGAGCGGGGGCTGAGAAAAGGCGTAGCCTGAAGTAATGTTAGCCGCCAGAAAAAACCAGAATGCTTTCATTTCTAACTTATTTCTTTGGCGGCAATAGAGGCTTTGGAATTATTTGCGTGTCACTTCATGACAATCTGCAACTGGTCCAGCATCTTTGTTCTTGGGAGCAGTGGTAGTTGTAGCAAAACAAACAGCAAGTTGATTAGGATTGAGTACTTTAAAACTATAAGTACCGTCTTGATCTGCCATAGCACCACTCACCATGTCAGCGCTTATAGAGCCCACGATGGGTACTGTATGACTGGCAATAGTAAAGGTGCCTGAAAATGCACGATTCTTTTGTTGGTCAAACTTATAAGTCACTACCGACTTTAAGAATCGAATTTCTCCAGCCTTACCATTTGGATAGTGAGTGCCCGCACCAATAACAGCATCATTGGTTTCCCCTACCCAAGTACCAACTAAATTAGGCACTTGTTGAGCCCAACTTGGCTGACAGATCAGTAATGTGCCAACAATAAGTGGGGATGCAAATAATTTAGTCACAGTAGAAAAGCTAGCTTTCATGGGGCACCTTTATGTAAATTTTGAGCTCTTTGGGAACTAATGCCCAAAGTATGGAATCGATAATATCAAGCCTAAGAAGATTTGCAATCTTTCGATCGTAGGATTGAGTTTTGAGCCAATTTCGACCCAAAACTGCTAATTACAAGCCCAAATAATAAACCCCCTCTCTGGACTCTCGGGGGTAACTTAAACCATATGTTGGTCTGGCAAAGATTGCTTTACCAAAACGCTCCTCGGGTAGCCTTTTCTTTTAGCTCTCTATCGGAATCATTATGGTGCAACCCATTGCTTCTTGAGCACCCTTCTCACGATTGGATCAAATGTAGATAGAGGCTCATTTTTGTAATTAGGGTCAAAAGAAATTTCATCGTACTTGGCGCAAAACTCTACTGTTTGCTCATAGGCTGGATCAGATTTGTATTGATCACGTGCATTAGGATCCAAACCGAGCTTATTGCCATAAAAATAGGTCTGAAATAAGCCATGCTGAACAAGCATCCAATAGTTATTTCTAGAAATGAAGGGGTGCAGGATTGATGCGATAACTTCACCGTGGTTGAAGGGGGCTAAGGGTTCGGCAATATCGTGGAACAAAGCAACCACAACATACTCATCGTCACGATTATCACGTAACGCTCTTGTGGCTGTTTGGAGGCAGTGATCCTTACGCGTGATGTTATAGGCAGTATCTTTAGCCAGATCTTCTAAGAGACTAAATAATTTATCAGGAAGATTGGCTAAGGTTTTTTCATGAACCTCTTTCATGACATCAAAGTCCGCTACAGTTCCTTGGTCCATTCTTGTAAAGTGCATTTTGTCCATGAGGGGCCTTCCAAGCAAAAGAATTGATTGTAAGCAATATATCTAAATTTAATCCTCTTGAGGAAAATTTGATATTTAAACCTCTAAGCCCATTAGCTATCAATAAGCCATCTTCGAGTGAACCATTCTTTTGGCCCAGGATCACCGTATTCAGAGAGGCAAAATTAGGTTAATGTATGCCTGAGATTAAATACTTCGCTTGGGTAAAAGTGTCCTATAAAAAATTACTATGCATTAGCTTCTTCATGTTCATTGCTGGATGCCAAAATGCGCCGGTAATCGTTCCGCCAATAAAGAATCCCGGTGGAGACGTAAGCCTCATTTTTAGTCGAGAAAATAAAGTTCTAGCTGGCCGAGAAAATGCAAGAGTTTATGTGGATGATATTGAGGTGTGCACCATTCCCAATGGGGATAGTTGCCAGATTAATATCTCATCAGGCACGCATGCTCTCAAAGTAGATAATCCTTGGTCTTATTCATTTGGGATGTTTCTGAAGAGTTACGCATTTTCAAGCGGCAAAACCTATCGATTTATGATCGTACCGAACAGTACAGACATACTTCTCAACATCGCCGACACCGGAAATCTTATCTATTACGAAGCCAATAGGACCGCCGCAACCAGCGACAATGGCGACTTCACAATGAGGCTTTCTGGAGAATAAAAAATAGGTGGTCAGCAATTTTTGCCTGATCCACCAAAATTCTTAAGAGCTTGAAGAGGAAAATGCTTTCGAGACTTTTTCTTTTAAAGCCTTGCTATTAACTACTCACAAAGCCCTGTTAACAGTTGACTCCCTGAAAAGAAACCAAAGGGCTTCATTTTTCCATTTGCAAATTCATCAATGCTTAAGTAATCCACAAAAGCACCGTTTTTGCTTGCAGCCTTCTGTACCCAAATCACTTTATAGGCATTTTTCTCGCTTCCCAGTGCAGCAACCTTAGGGTTTCTTAAGCTATCCATGATGTCGCCTATCACTTCACCAGTCTTCTTGACCACAGTAAATTTCTGCCCAATCCTGGAGCTCTCCTTGATTAAATCTAGAGTTCCATCTGCCTTAACATAAGAATCGCTCACAACCTCACACACGTAAGCATTGGGAGCTGCATAGGCCTGCAAGGAAGTAAGCGCTGCAAACACAGCAAGCAGCATGAATGAGAAGAAATTTGTAGCGCGCATAAGACCTCTTTTTACTCTATTTTATCCAAGAACTTATTTATACCCAGCACGATCTAACAACCTTTGGGCTGCAACTTGATTTTTACCAATCGCTGCGACAGATATATTCTCCGCTTTGAATGGTCCTAATAACTTTAGTCCTTCATTATTAATCTTGACGGACTTGACTACCGGCCACTCATTATTACCGTCGGCAAAATATTCTTGGGCAGAGTCACTCGCCAGGTATTCTAAAAACTGGACGGCCGCCTGGGGATGGGGTGCATTTTTAGCAACACCGCCACCAGCGATATTGATATGGGTACCAGTGGTTTTTTGATTAGGCCAGACAAAACCGATCTTAGATACCAGTTCTTGATCCTCTGGTTTGGTTGACCTTAGCAGCCTTACTAAGTAGTAGGAATTTGTCAGAGCTACGCCGCACTCACCAGAAGCTACCGCCTTGATTTGATCCGTATCGCCACCTCTTGGTGGTCTAGCCATATTGGCTACCATTCCTTTAGCCCATGCTTCTGTGGCAGTCTCACCACGTCGCTCAATCATGGCGCCAATTAATGACAGCATGTAAGGATGTGCGCCAGAGCGCGTACATACCTTACCTTTATTCATCGGCTCAGCCAACTTCTCATAGGTATCTACATCTTGAGGACTTACCTTGGCTTTGTTATAAACCACGAGGCGCGCTCTCGTTGAAAAGCCAAACCAAGTAGAACCCTCTGCTTCAGGCTTAGAGCGTAAGTTAGCCGGAATACGACTCTCTAAATATTTTGATTGGATAGGTTTAAAAAAGCCATCAATCTGAGCGCGCCATAATCTTGCAGCATCGACCATCAAGATGACATCAGCCGAACTATTGGCGCCCTCGCTTTTGATTCTTTCTGCCAAAGCATTGTCATCCGCTTCAATGCGATTAATTTTGATGCCAGTCTTTTTAGTGAAGTCACTATAGAGCGCCTCATCGGTTTGGTAATGACGGGCAGAATATAAATTTAATTCTTTATCGCCTGTTTGGGCTTGAACTGATCCCATGCAGCAAAACATTGCCAGCAGAAAAGGGATGCCGAGTTTTGTGAAGCATTGTTGCTGAGTCATAGTGCATAAATGATTAAAAGAGAGATATCTCAATTTATCATAAATGCGAATGATTATCAATTAAGATTTTGCAATCACCCTGGAGAGCAGTAGAACAGGGATAAGCCCTGCTAAAACAATGGTTAAGGAAGGTAATGCTAGCTCTGCTAAGCGCTCATCGGCAGCCAATTGGTAGGTCGCAACCGCCAAGGTATCAAAATTAAATGGGCGTAACAGCAGTGTTGCTGGCAACTCTTTCATCACATCTACAAAGACAAATAGACCGGCTGTCATGAGGCTGCGCTTTAGCAGGGGGATGTGCACCCTCCTCAGAATCTGCGGCTTGGATAAACCTAGTAAAGCGGCTGAACCGTCCATGGATGGCGTAATTCTGGAAAGGCCTGCCTCAACACTTTGTAAGCTGGAAGATAAAAATCGGACTAAATAGGCATATACCAAGACTAGCAAGCTCGCTGACATCCACCAAGCTAGCTGAAAAATCTCCAAGAACGACAAAATACCGATTGCCAATACAGCTCCCGGTAATGCATAGCCAAAACTGAGTAAGCGGTTAACCCAATGGAGTTTTGAATGCACTCGCACTGAATAGGCAAAAAAGATTGCCAGCGCCACAGAGATAACAGCAGTAATGAAAGATACTGACAATGAATTGGTTAGCCAACCAAAATAACGAATATCTACATTCAGTCCCTGCTGATATAAAAGCTGCAAGAGCGCAAAGGCTGGTAGTAAGAAGCCACACAGCAAGGTGCCCCCGCAAAATATAAACGCAAGAGAGGCTTTCTTTCCAGATAAGCGTTTTGTAACAGACTTCGCTTGAGAGGATGAAGCGTAGCGTAATTTTGAACGGCTACTTTGCTCTATAAAAAAGATGAGCAAAATGAAACTCAGCAAGCCCAAAGCCAATTGGACTGCGGCCAAGCGATCGCCAAAAGAAAGCCAGGCCTTGAAAATTCCAGTAGCAAACGTTTGGACACCAAAGTAAGAAACTGCACCGAAATCTGCCAAGACTTCCATCAATGCTAATGCCATACCCGCAAAGATAGCTGGTCTTGCCATGGGGAGCACGAGGTTAATAAAACCTTGCCATGGGCTATAGCCAAGTGTTTCAGAAACTTCAATCAGACGTCGACTACGCTCTATAAATGCAGTGCGCGTAATGAGGTACACATAAGGAAATAAACAAAAAGAGAAAGACCAAATTGCTCCAGCCATTGATCTCGGGTCAGGGAAAAACCATAAAGTATCAACACCAAGTAATGTGCGTATTACTGTTTGTATAGGGCCGGAGAATTGGAGGAGATCTACAAAAAGATAGGCCATGACATAAGTTGGTACAGCCAGCGGCAGAATTAAAGCCCACTCAAAGATCTTTTTTCCAGGAAAGTCATAACTTGCAATGATCCAGGCATTACCCACTCCCAGAATAAATACCCCTACCCCGACACCAAAGATTAAGACCAAAGTGGAGGCAATGTATCCGCCTAGAACATAGTTCCATAAATGACTCAGCGTACTTGTAGCCAATACATCGACACCTACCCCCGCCGGGAAAAGGAATGGCGCAACCAAGCCGAATAGCGGCAAAAATAGAAACACGGCAAGGGGTACCACAATAGGTTTCATGAATTCGACAATCCGTTTAGACTCTAGCTATGCATTAAACCATTAGCACTGATGAGAAAATTATAGTAATGAAATCCACGCACGCACTTTTATCCATACAAGGACTTGAAATCGACTATCCCAGCCGGGATGGCAACAAGAGTGTGATCGCCGTCAAAAACCTGAATCTTGATCTCATGCCTGGTGAGATAGGTTGCCTGCTCGGATCCTCCGGCTGTGGAAAGTCCACTGTTCTGAGGGCGATTTGTGGTTTTGAACCCCCCAAATCTGGTGAAATCTTCTTACGTAACACGCTAGTCAGCTCGCCATCGATCCTTCTACCACCAGGCCAAAGACGAATTGGCATGGTCTTTCAGGACTTTGCCCTCTTTCCTCACCTTAACGTATTAGAAAACGTCAGCTTTGGATTGCAGCATCTCCCAACCCAGCAAAGAGCTATTGTTGCAATGGATTGGCTCAAGAGAGTTTCTCTCTCAGATAAAGCGAACGCCTATCCCCATGAACTCAGCGGCGGCCAACAGCAGCGCGTGGCGCTTGCCAGGGCAATGGCACCGGAACCCGATTTAATTCTGCTCGATGAACCATTCTCCAGCTTGGATGTGGAATTACGTGAGCGACTTGCTGGTGAAATGCGAGACATTCTCAAGATAAATAACATTACTGCCCTACTAGTTACTCACGATCAGATTGAAGCATTTGCCATTGCTGACAAAGTGGGTGTCATGGCTGAAGGCAAGGTACTTCAATGGGATGAACCCTACGAGCTTTATCACCAGCCAGCCTCCCGCTATGTTGCGGACTTTATTGGTCGCGGCGTTTTTGTCAAAGGTCTAGTCCTGCCCGGAAATATGGTCAAGATTGAAATCGGTGAACTTCCCTTAGATCAAGGGCACCATGTGACTATTGGCCAAGAAATCGATGTGCTAATAAGAGCGGATGATATTCAGCATGATGACAATAGTCCTATGCAAGCAGAAGTAGTTCGCAAAACATTTAGGGGTGCAGATTTTTTATATTCTCTAAAACTACAATCTGGTGTAGAAGTATTAGCTCTTGTACCGAGCCATCACAACCATGCGGTAGGTGAAAAAATTGGCATCACCCTCGCCTTAGATCACGTGGTGACTTTTTAAAGTACCCGCTCTAGCAGTAACACCTAAATAAATACTGATATTTCAATCAGGTTTTGGTCCGGATCCCGGACATAGACAGAATGAATCTTTTGGGTGGCGCCTGTGCGGATAACAGGACCTTCAATAATTGGCCAATTCTCTGATTTCAGCTTTTCAATAACTTGCTCTAGTGGGCGATCTGCAATAAAACACAGGTCAAGTGCCCCAGGCGTCGGAATGTCAGCCTTAGGCTCAAACTCTTTGCCCTTGATGTGTAAATTTATTTTTTGATTGCCAAACTTAAATGCTTTGCGCTCTACTGGTGGCGTGCCTCCAATAAAAGATTCCAGCCTCATTCCCATTACGCGGGTATAAAAATCAACGCACTCTACTTCCTTGGCAGTGGTAAGTACCAAATGATCTAAATGGTCGATCATGCTGATCTCCTTCTATTAAAAATTATTGAGCGCGGCGTAACTCATCAACATAGTTAGGCTCAGGATGAAGCGTACAGGTGCTACCAGCCTTAGCAACTTGCCCTGGAACCTCATGTCCAACTATCTTTGGCAACTCCCTGGCAAGTGCAATTAACTTCGAAATGTTCATGCCAGTGTCATAACCCATTGCATCGAGCATATGAATCGCATCTTCACTTGAAACATTTCCGCTGGCACCTGGTGCATATGGGCAGCCACCTAATCCACCCAAGGAGCCATCAAAGCGCACAATGCCAGATTGCACGGCAGCCAAGATATTGGCCAGACCCATTCCTCTGGTGTTATGGAAGTGCAATGTTAGTTGCAGGTTAGGAAATTGCTTTTGAAATGCATCGCACATCTTCTTTACTTGATCTGGGTTAGCCATACCCGTGGTATCGCAAATGGTTACACCTCGCACCCCAAGGTCTGCAAAGCGCTGCACAAATCTCTCCACCACTGCCTGGGGAACATCTCCTTCCATAGGGCAGCCAAAGCTAGTAGATAGCGAAACATTGATCGGCGTTCTGCCATCAACATAGCGAATGACTTCTGCTAATCCGGAAAAACTCTTTTCTCGCCCCATTCTCAGATTGGCCAAATTATGAGTTTCTGAAGTGGACATCACCAAATTAAATTCATCAGCCCTAGACTCAAAAGCACGCTCTGCACCACGCAAATTCGGAACTAGTACTGTGTACTCAACTCCCGGCACTCGACGAATTCTCCCCATGACCTCCTCAGCATCTCGCAGCATCGGAATAGCCTTAGGGGAAGTAAATGAAGTCACTTCAATTTTGGCAAAACCACAGTCGCTGAGTTCATCAATCAATCTCACCTTATCGTCCGTAGGAATAAAGTTCGGCTCGATCTGAAAACCATCTCTGGTGACAACATCGTTGAAATAAATTCTGGTCATAGTCTGCTCTTTATTGATCTTCTGTCTAGATTTTGTATCATTTTTTAAATGCAATGCCGCGCTCTTTTAAGGAGGTGATTTGAGATGCATTTAAGCCAATGCTCTTTAAGATCTCATCGGTATTCTCACCAATATCAGGGGCTAGGGTCTTAATAGAACCTGGTGTGCGCGATAGTTTTGGAATGACTCCCGGCACCTCCAGCTGACTACCATCATGCATCTGAATCGTTTGAATATTCTCTCGGGCTTTGTAATGTGGATCGCATGCAATATCAGCAACGGTATAAATTCGGCCGGCTGGAACAGCAACAGAATCTAGTGCCTCTAAAGCCTTATCCGTGCTCACTGTTTTAGCCCATTCACCAATCGCTTGATCAAGCTCGACCACCCGCTTCACTCGACCATCGTTATTCTCTAACTTTGGATCACTCCCCAGATCATCACGACCAATCACTGTCATCAGGCGCTTAAAAATACTATCGCCATTACCGGCTACCAGCACGTAGCCACCATCGGCACACTGATAGGCATTGGTTGGGGCAATGCCAGGTAATGCACTGCCAGCAGCTTGACGCACTTCACCAAAAGCGCTGTATTCAGGAAGTAAACTTTCCATACAGTTAAATACTGCTTCATATAGTGCGATATCAATAATCTGCCCTTTACCGCTGTGATGTCGCTCTTGCAGTGCGAGCAAAATGCCAATCACACCATGTAAAGAGGCTAAGGTGTCGCCAATACTAATGCCCACACGCACTGGCACTCTGCCTGGCTCAGCGGTCAGATGACGTAAGCCGCCCATCGCCTCAGCAACCACACCAAAACCAGGCTTATCTTTGTATGGGCCAGTCTGACCGTAACCACTAATGCGAAGAACAATTAATTTTGGATTGAGTTCTAATAACTTTTCCGGATCAAGACCCCAACCCTCCAATGTGCCAGGGCGAAAGTTTTCAATCAGAACATCCGCTTCTTGAATTAATGTTCTGACAATCTCTTGCGCCTCTGATTGCCTTAAATCCAAAGAGAGTGATTTTTTATTCCGTGACTGCACCTGCCACCAAATAGATGTGCCATCTTTTAGTAGTCGCCACTTACGTAATGCATCACCTACTTTCGGTGGCTCAATCTTAATAACTTCAGCACCAAAGTCGGCCAATGTTTTGGCGGCAAATGGTCCGGCAATGAGTTGCCCCATTTCCACAACCTTCAACTCTGCTAACGGTTCCATGACATCCCCTGGAATATGTCTTTATACGAAATTACCCTTCTTCACGAGGGTTATTAATGATTATATTAAGCATTCACAGGGTAGTTAATAGTAAATATCCATAAACTACCACTCATGGCAATGAATTCATTCTTAATCCGCCCATATTGAGTAAGAATTCAGACTATATTACTCAAGCACTCATTTAAATGACGTAGATTTGAAATAAGCATAGTATGAATGTATGACTATCCTTCTTCTATTACTTTCTCCAGCATTATTTGGACTATTTTGGATCATTCGATTTCAGATATGTAGCGCACGTCGCAGACGTCTAATAGAAACCTATGGAATTGACTCAAAGAAATTACGGAAGATGAGCTGTAAAGAGGTTGGCAAACTCAGGAAGAGCATTCAAGAGATGCAAGACAAGGATGATGCCTATGGTCTTGAATCTGTTATCAGACCATATAGACCATAAAACAATGATTGTTCACTTGCTATATTTGTCTTAAACTCAAAATATGCAGTACTAAATAAAGAAAGGGTAAAAAAACCAATGAAAATACTACTACCTATAGATGGCTCAAAATCCTCACTGAATGCCGTCAAGTATGCTGTAAAGCTGGCTAAGAATTCTCGTAGCCCTGCTAATGTCACTTTGGTCAGCGTCCATGATGACATCGGCCTAAGCCATGTAAAGCAATTTGTATCTAAAAGCGTAGTTGATGACTACTTGCGTGAAATCAGCGAAAAAGAATTAAAACCAGCTCAGAAGGTATTGGATGCCGCTGGGGTTAAACACAATATGGCCATTAGACGCGGTCATATCTCCGAAGAGATTATTGCCCTAGCCAATAAAGACAAAGTTGACATGATTGTGATGGGCGCTAAAGGACGCAGTGGTTTGCTGGATGTCTTGATGGGCTCAGTAGCGCAACGTGTTTCGAGTTCAGCTAAACAACCTGTTTTATTAGTGAAATAGTTCCGGACATTTTTTCAGGGTTTCAGAAGTATTTTTGAGTTGGTCACCAGTGGTGACCAACTCAACTGATCAGCTCAAGGCTGTCTTACATTTTGCCAACTAAGCAGATGTCTTAGCAATAAAGAATGCTCTTGGCACTTCGGTGCACCAAACCACACCATCACCCACTTGGCCCGTCTGGCAGACCGTCACAATTTTATCCATGAGTACCTCAGCAACCTCATCGTTGCAAACGATCTCCACTCTTACCTTAGCTGAATAATCGGTTAGCTCATCTTTAATATTGGCTTTGCTCGTTTTAGCAGGCGCACTACAACCCTCAACTTTAGCAACCGTCATCCCCGGAAAACCAGGAGTCTCCATGAGAGCCGTTCTGAGAGCGGGTAATTTATTGGGGCGAATAACCGCCTTCACTTCCATCATGCTTCCACCTCTTTCTCTTCAAACCATCTATACAGGACGGGTAGTACCAATAATGTCAGGGCTGTTGAGGTGATTAAACCAGCAATCACCACAGCCGCAAGGGGACGAGTTACTTCTGAGCCAGGCCCACCCGAGAACAACATTGGCACGAGCGCCAGCATCGCTACCGAAGCAGTCATCATCACCGGTCTAAATCGATGATTACACCCGTGCAATAGCGCATCCTCCATGCTGTAGCCATCCTCGCGCAACTGCTTAATAAAGGAAATCAACACAACTCCATTGAGCACTGCAATACCCCACAGATTAATAAATCCGACAGCTGCTGGCACTGAAAGATATTCACCTGAAATGAATAAGCCAAATACGCCACCTATGGATGCAAACGGCAATACAAGAATAATTAAACCCGCGAGCCTGACAGACTTGAACAGCATAAACAGCAAAAAGAAGATAGCTAGGATCGTGAGCGGAATAATGATCATCAGACGCGCCATCGCTCTTTGCATATTTTCAAACTGACCACCCCACTGCAATGTATAGCCCTGGGGTAATTCGACATTCTTAGCAATCAACTCTTGGGCTTCTTGTACAAAACCACCCAAGTCACGTCCTTCCACGTTGACACCTACGACTAAACGTCGTCTACCAGACTCACGAGAGATTTGAGCAGGACCCTCAACCAAGGTGATTTCTGCTAAATCTCGCATCAGCACTTGAGCACCTTCTGGTGAATGCAAAATGATGTTCTCGATTGCATCAATATTATTTCGGTATGGGCCTGGATAACGCAAGACTAGTGGGAAACGACGCTCCCCTTCATAAATAGTACTTGCTTGCTTGCCACCAATGGCCGTTTCAATAACCTCATTGACATCAGAAACATTAATGCCGTAACGAGCAATAGCATCACGGTTAATTTTGATGTTGAGATAGTTTTGGCCGGAAGCTTGTTCAATACGTAAGTCATTGCTCCCCTTCATCTTGGTCAGAATCTGTCCGATTTGCGAGCCTAGCTTTTGTAAAACCGCTAAATCTTCACCAAAAATTTTGACAGCTACTTGTGATCGCACACCAGAGACCATCTCATCGACCCTAGCTGCAATCGGTTGAGAAATAGCCAATTCAATACCAGGTAAGGTTTTGAGCTTTTCACGAATTTGTTGGGCGATCTCTTCCTGACTTAATTTGCGTTCGCTTTGAGGCTTCAGGGTCACGATCGGATCGGACTCATTCGGTTGACCAGGATCTGCGGGCGATTCACCTTTACCCAAACGAGATACCGCCATCTCCACGCCCGGAATAGTCATGATGCGTTTGATCGCCTCAAACTCCAACTTAATGGACTCATCCAATGAAATATTGGGTGCGCGCACAATCACTGGAGTAATAGAACCTTCTTGCATCACCGGAATAAATGCCTTACCTAACAACACAAATCCAACTAAGCTAATTCCCAAGGCAATCAAGGAGCGCTTCACGACCAACTTCGGATTTGCCAAACTCCAATGCAACCAACGCTCGTAGGGAGCACGCATTTTCTTGACAATCTTCGTATCGTCCTCGCCACCACCCTTCAGGATGTATGAACATAGAACAGGTGATAAGGTAAAAGACAAGATCAGGGAAATAGTTAAAGCAATGGCAATCGTAATAGCCATTGGAGCAAACATCTTGCCTTCCATTCCCTCTAGCGAGAGGAGTGGCATAAACACCAAAATGATGATGCCCACACCAAAGAGTACTGGTGTACCCACTTCAGATGCTGCTTCTAAGATGATCCTATTTTTAGATTCGCCTGACTTGAGGCGCTCACCCAATTTGGCAAACGTGTTCTCCACTACCACCACGGAGCCGTCAACCATAATGCCAATTGCAATCGCAAGACCGCCTAATGACATGAGATTCGCTGAAATGCCATAGCGATTCATGACTAAGAAGGTAAGTAGTGGCGTTAGTAACAAGGTAGCCACCACAATCAGAGAGGAGCGCACGTCACCCAAGAAAAGGAATAGCAAAATAATGACGAGAATGACGCCTTCAATCAGCACCTTGGCCACGTTAAACATGGCAGCATTGACCAAATCAGTGCGGTCATAAAAAGGCACAATCTGCAAACCATCTGGCAGTAACTTGCCTTCATTAATTTCTTCAACCTTGAGCTTGATGCGGTTGACCACATCACGCGCATTACCGCCACGAATCATCTGAATAATGCCGGCAACACTTTCGGTATAGCCATTCTTAATGGCTGCGCCCTGTCGAATTTCACTACCAATAGTGACCTCAGCAACGTTTTTGACATAGATTGGCGTTCCCTTCACTTCCTTGAGAATGATCTTGCCAATATCTTCCGGTTTAGTAATTAAACCTAGACCACGAATTAAATAGCGCTCTGCATAACTCGGTAATTGACCACCTCCAGAATTAGCATTGTTTCTAGCTAAAGCTT
Organism: Polynucleobacter ibericus; assembly: GCF_018687955.1. Taxonomy (NCBI): domain Bacteria; kingdom Pseudomonadati; phylum Pseudomonadota; class Betaproteobacteria; order Burkholderiales; family Burkholderiaceae; genus Polynucleobacter; species Polynucleobacter ibericus. The sequence continues at coordinate 1,392,532 of NZ_CP061309.1, forward strand.
GATAGACTTCATGCAAACTAATTTGGTAATGACGTAAGCGCTCTGGATTTACCAATACTTGATACTCTCTTGCGTATCCGCCTTGCGTATTAATCTCAGCAACCCCAGGGATAGAGCGCAACATCGGCCGCACGATCCAGTCTTGAACAGCACGGCGATCCGAGAGATCATCTACAGAAAGCTCACGATGACGATCTGAAGGATGATCTAAGGTGTACTGATAAACCTCACCCAAGCCTGTAGACGGAGGGGCTAAAACAGGAGTAATGCCGACCGGCATTTTTGAGGCAACTTCAATCAGTCGCTCAGTGACCAATTGACGCGCAAAGTAAATATCGGTCTTTTCAGTAAACACCAAGGTAATTACAGAGATGCCGTTACGATTTAAAGAACGCATCTCAGTGAGACCAGGCAAGCCGGTCATTCCCAATTCAATTGGGATGGTGACAAATCGCTCTACTTCTTCTGGAGATTTACCGGGTGCCTCTGCGGCGATCTGTACCTGTACGTTGGTTACGTCTGGAAAAGCATCCACAGATAATCGCTTAGTTGCCAATAATCCAGCAACGAGCAGTACGATGGCAATAATGACCACCAATAGGCGTTGCTGTAGAGATAGGCGAACGATTCTTTCAATCATGCGTTATCCACCACTCAATTGACGTTTACGTTCAGTGTTTAGATGATATGCACCTTCAGTAGCAATTTCTTGACCTTCTTTTAAGCCGGAGATCACTGGACGGAAGCCTTTGCCCTCAGGGCCTAGTTTGACGGGCACCATACGATAAGTATCGTCATCCAATCTCACGAAGACGTGATCATGATTATCTTCTCGTACGATGGCACCCAAAGGCACTACCAATCTATCGACTGGCTGACTCTCAATAAGCATAGTTGCCAACATGCCAGGCTTAATCTGACCTTCTTTATTGGCAAGCTCCATGCGCACAACAACCGTACGCGTTTGTGGATTGACAATGGAATCCACATGAGCGACTACGCCATCAATCTCTTGATTACGTAGGGCTGGAATAATCAAAGATGCCTTTTGACCCTTATGAATCAAATAAGAATTACTCTCTGGAACTTCAGAAATCGCCCATAAAGTGCTCAGGTCTGCCACTGTAAACAACGCATCCGCAGGCTGAACAACCTGGCCTTTATTAATCTTGCGCTCTACGATTTCACCAGGAATTGTTGCAACAACATTGTTGATAGATTCAATCACGCCCGTTTTAGCTAATTTATCAATGCTGACCTGATCCATCCCCTGTACTCTGAGTTGATCATTTGCAGCACGGAACTCTGCTTTTGCGCTACTCGCCTCAGCCTCGCGCCGCTGTAATTCTGCCAAGGCAATCACATCTTCCTTGTATAAAATTTTGGCTCGATTGGCTGCTTGATCCGCAAGCTGGCTCGCGCTCTTGGCTTTTAAATAAGCTAACTGTGATTGAGTTAATTCAGTAGAGGTAATTTTGGCTAAAACATCACCCTGCTTGACCATCTGACCAGGCACAGCCAAGATTTCAGAAACACGCCCCGTGACGTTTGCACCAATCCGAGATAAGTTGAGCTCATTAAAATCAATTCGACCTGAAGCACGCAGCTCTTCTACGAATGGTGAAGTCTGAGCCTTACCATCAGCGATCATTTTGTGTAAATCTTCATTCACCACGACGACGTTGGGATCTTGTACAGACTTAATAGCCGGACTTCTATCGAAGACGTTGAAGTAATTCAAAATAATGATGAATGCGCAAAACCAAGGTAGATAAAAAATCCCTTTTTTAAACCATGGCGGTGTTTTGTCATAGCGACCACTGACTGCAGGAACATGCTCTGCGATCCATTGATGCGCTTGAGCGTATAACTGGTTTTGGGTTTGGATGACCTGTCCAACCAATTCTTTCTTGTGGAATTTAATCTTTCGAACCAAAAAGGTTTTCCAGACCTTTACCTTTTTCAGTAATGTCGCTAATTCTGGGTTCATTGCATTCCACTTTCTATCTTCGCCAGCCATTCAGGGCTCGCTCTCAATCTCTGAATCTCGGTCACTACAGAAGCTAAATCAAAACGGGCTTTAATTAAATCGTTTCTAGCGGCACGAAAAGTTCTTTGTGCATCTAAGTACTCGAGCATGCCGCGCTCACCATAACGATAAGAAACCTCAGCTATCCGTTGAGCGCTAGCAGCCAATTGCACTACCTCTTGGCTCAGTACCTTTACTTGATAGCTGGTCATTTGATATAACTTATAAGCAGTTTCCATTTGCTGATCCAAGGTTTGACTTTGAGCATTCAATTGATTTTTAGCCTTTGAGGCATTTGCTTCAGCCTCAGCCACTTGCCCACCCCTGAAATCCCAAATGGGAATACTGACCTGCAAGCCGTAGAGGCGATCAGTGAAGTTAGGGTCGTTATATTGAGATGCTTTAAAGGCTAGACGAGGTAAGCGAGAGTTTTTCTCAAAACTCAATTTAGATTCGGTAGCCTCTACTTCCGCCTTCGCCTTCTGCATTTCAGGACTTTGAGACTGCACCTCATTTAACAAAACAGTTAATGAAGGCAAGACCTCAGTCTTGGGCTGCTCAACAACGACGATGAAGTCTGCAGGCAATTGATGGCCCACTGCTTGACGTAGTTGACTGCGCGCTTGCTCTACACGCAACTTACTAGACTCCGCTGCAATTTGTGCATTGAGGAATTCAGTTTGAACTCGGATGAGTTCGAAGCGCGCCGTTTCACCAACATCGTAACGAATTTGCATACGATCACGAATCTGTTTAGTTAGACTCATATCCTCTTCTGCTGCCTTTTGCTCTGCTTCACGACGCATCAATTCATAAAAGCGTTGCTGTACCCTGGAAATCGTTTCCACTTCAAATGCAATTCGGGTTGCCTCGGCAGCGCGTAAATTGGCCTCAGCAGCATTGACTCTAGGGAAGCGGGTGTAAGGCATATCCAATGGTTGCGTCACAGACCAGGATGAAACATTGCCAACGGTTAATGGTCCAGTCACAGATCGCTGTTGACCAGTACTCACCTCAAATTCTGGGTTTGGAATTGCCCTGGCGCTTGATAGCTGCCCTTTAATTACTTTTGACTGATCTCTTGCAGCAAGGACCTGCGGGCTAGACTCCAAAGAGATGGAGATTAAGTCATTAATTGTGAATGACTTTTTAGTCTGTGCACTAGCGTTTGCCACCACGAAGGTGCCAACAAAAACAAAAGCTAGTAAACGGTACAGCCTCATACGCCCAACTTGTGAAGTATCTAAACGTGAATTATCCAGCCAGCTTAATAGAGGGGCAAAAAACCGTCCCCATTTTGGGGCATAGGGTCGTAAAAACATGCTAGAACCGCGAATTTTGATGAAGAGAGTCAATATTTAGCCATTTATTCAATAGTAAATGGTCTTGCCTTAAAAAATTACCCACATACCGGACCAGGTGGCCGTAATGACGATATATGAGACCCATTGCTGGGCAGGCTACTCCCCGTTTATTCATTCAATTAGATCACAGTTAAATTGAAACGCTGGTTTCTAGGCTAAACATGCACTTGCCGAGATAAGCGGCCATATTTTTGTGCTTTATGAAAAGCCTTTTGCATGTGTTTGTAAGCTTTTTTCAAACCCATCTCCAAAGCAGTCCGTCGATCTCTTGCAGTAAAGCTCACCTCAATCTGGCGGTTATCAAAGGTTTGCAACTCAATGCTGCAATGGTGGTTACAGCCAGTCTTTACCTGAGTTACCAAGGAATACCTCACTTTGATTTTTCGCACTAACCAAAATAATCTTTTAAGTGAAAACTTCACGCGATTCTCTGTAAATGTTTTGAACTCTGTCTCAATTGGCTCTTTAGCTTCTAAAACGACATCCATCATTCATCTCCTTTGATAAACACTACATGCGTAATATAGAGAAATATTCATTCTGAATAAAGCAGACATAAATTGATATAAATTCTGTTATTTACTGAGTATTAGAGTAAAAAATGCCCTCCAAAGGAGGGCAAAAGAGAACAGCAGGATTTACAACACTTAAATCTAGTCAATAACAGCTGCCATTAGGGCAGTCGCCGCGCTGGCGCCAACCGCAGGGATACCCCAACGTTCTAAGGTAGACAAAGACTTGCCAGTAATCACCTCAACCGGAATATCGCTGATTTCAAGCAATTTAGCGGTAGTGGAGTTCTCAAATAAGCGGCTCAAGGTATTTTTCTTTGCCGTACCAATCACAATACGACTGCAATCCAAACGCTGAGCTTCGTCACGCAATGCTTCGCCTTTGTCGCCAGTTGCATAGGAGAAAGAGAAGTTCACGCCCGCTTTTTCAAGAAAATCTGTAGCAGACTGGGCTGCCATCTTTGCACGCTCTTCTTGCCACTCAGCAATTGTTTTCTTATTTAAAAATTTACGGATATGGGTATGAAGCGTCGGCTGCACATTACAAATATGAAAGTGCGCCTCAGGATCTCCGCCATAAGCATTGACCGCATGTTTAAGCGCCATCATTGAATTGCTGGACTCATCTACTGGAACAAGAATCTTATTCATTACACTACCTCCTAGGATTTGTGACTGCTCGTCAGGCAGCGTTTGAGATACAACGGGTTCCACTTCAGCTGGCGCAATGATTTCTTCAAGAGCTAGCTTGCTTCTAATAAAGCCGCCAAACAAAACACCTAATATGACAACTGCTTGTACTGCATAGTCAAAAACAGGGTTCTGAAATACCTGCAACTCGCGAACAAAAGGCTCTGAGATCATCATCTTGGCAGCCGTCCATGCCAGTACGCCAGCACCTAAATAGGTGATCGACGGATAACGCTCAACCAGCTTCAGAATCTGGGTTGAACCCCAAATTACCACTGGAATACTGATCAGCAGACCCAGCACTACAAGAAGATAACTACCATGGGATGCACCAGCTACCGCCAATACATTATCTAAACCCATTACTGCATCAGCGATCACAATAGTTTTCATTGCACCCCAAAAACTAGTGGACGCATGATCCTTGCCATCCTCTCCTTCGTTAGCCGGATTAAGTAACTTGTAGGCGATCCACACTAAAAGCAGGCCACCAACCAACATCAAGCCTGGAATATTCAGTAGATACACCACTACAAGCGTCATTGCACTTCTCACCGCAATCGCACCTACTGCACCCCAGACAATTGCTTTCTTCTGAAGATGGGCGGGCAGATTTTTTGCTGCCATCGCAATCACAATAGCGTTATCTCCGGCCAAAACCAGATCAATTACTATGATTGCTAGTAGCGCGGAAAAAAACTCAGGGCTAAATAGTTCCAATTGAATCACCTCCTTTTTATAAAAACATTGAAGAAAAAGTGCATGAATTCCATGACTTTCCATGGGGCTAATTTAGAAGTATTTGTGTTTAGCTAAAAGCAGAGATATATTGATAATAATTTCGTAAAAAACTGAATATGACCAATTCCTATAACTATCGCCACCTTTACTATTTCTGGGTTGTAGCCAAAGAGGGCAGCATGTCTAAAGCAGCGGAGAGGCTAGATATGGCCATCCAAACAATTAGCGCCCAAGTACATGAACTGGAAAAATCGCTTGGATATCTGTTGTTCAAGCCCGCGGGTCGGGGAATCACCCTCACAGAATCTGGGTTTGTGGCCTTAGAAATCGCTGATCAAATCTTTTCCATTGGTGAAAAACTACCGGAGGCGATAAGAGATGCCGCCAAATCCCCAAAAATAAAAATATCTGTTGGAGTTTCTGATGGTTTACCAAAATTTGTGACCAGGCAATTAATGGAGCCCGTTCTAAAAAATAAGAATGTACAGCTGATAGCACATGAAGGAGAGTTTGAAGATTTATTGGCAGACCTTGCCCTGCATCGCCTGGATATTGTTTTAGCTGACCGGCCTGCTCCTAACAATAAAAATCTGAATGTTTATAGCCAAGAGCTCACTAAAACTGAAATTGCTTGGTACATGCCTAAGCAACTCATCAAGAAAAGTAAAGACAAATTTCCTGATTGCCTCAACGATCTTCCAATGCTGCTGCCTACACCACACTCCACCGTGCGATCATTAATTGACCAGTGGTTAAGTAAAAATGGCATCACCCCGAATATTGTGGGCGAGTTTGAAGACAGCGCCTTAATGAAGACCTTTGCAGCCAGCGGACTTGGTATCTTTCCAGCAGGAAAACTAATCGAAAAGGACTTAAAGGATATCTATGGAAGTGAGTTACTAGGTATCTGTGACAACATATACGAGTACTTCTATGCCATTCGTTCAGAAAAGAAAATTCAGCACCCTCTAATACAAGCCATCATCGATCAATAAGTTAAGTGGTCGATTTAATAAAGACTAAGAAGATTTATTAATCAACCCAACTTGAGTATTTATGCATCACTGAGTTAAATAACTCAGACTCCAAATGTTTAATCAGCCACTTTTTGGTAGCAGGTATAGGTAGTTGCTCAAATCGCCTTGGATCAACCATCGAGAACTGTCGAATGAATGGAAAGATAGCCACGTCTATCCAAGTCATGCTGCTTCCGAGCAAATATGGATGTGCTTGCAGTGATTTTTCCATCGGCAACAGCATCAACTCCAATGCATCCTGTAGAACCGCTTCTTGATTTAACTCAGGAAATCGATTGGGATATTTGTATTGGTCCAATAAAGTCTTGAATGGGCCATCGTTTTTCTCAATCCAAACTTGGGCGATGGCATCATCCACCTCTCCCCAGTCATCTAGATCAGACCTCTTGATTGCCCAGTGCATGATGTCAATACTTTGATCCAAGACTAAGTCACCCACACAGAGGACGGGGACAGTTCCCTTGGGGGATGCCTGCAACATGGATTGAGGCTTATTGCGCAACTCAATCTCACGGTGCTCAAGCTCAATACCGGCATATTTCAAAGCCATACGAGCCCTCATAGCATAGGGGCATCTACGATAAGAATACAAAATCACTGACGATGGACTTATAGACTCTGAATGCATCATCTCAATACTATGGGAGCTTTTTCTTCCGGCAGGCATCTGAACAGTATTTAATGGATTCCCAGTTCTTTTCCCAGGATTTTCTCCAAGTCATCTCTTTTTTGCAAACAACACAAATCTTGCTTGGTAAAAAACTTTTATTGCCCTTAAATGATGTTTTCATTTTCATCAGAGATCATCAAGTTGACTCAGTATCTTTTTTGAGTGAAGCGTAATTGCTTTTTGGTCTTCGTCACTGATTCTTTTGAGGTTTGCAGTCATTAATCTAGTTCTTGGACTAGCTTCAAATTGCTCTCGATGCTTGATCAAGAAATTCCAGTACAAGGTAGTCACGGGACAAGCCTCTTCGCCATAACGAACCTCAGGCTTATATTTGCAGGAGCCGCAATAATTACTCATTCGCTTGATGTAGGCGCCACTGGCTATATAAGGCTTACTCGTAAACCTGCCACCATTTGCGAATAAAGCCATACCTGCAGTGTTTGGTAGCTCAACCCATTCGATAGCGTCTACATAAACCGCCAAATACCAAGCGCAGACCTCTTGTGGCAATATTTCTGCTAGAAGTGCAAAGTTACCGGTAACCATTAAGCGCTGGATATGATGAGCATAGCCGTATTCCAGCGTTTGGCCAACGGCGTCTTTCATACATGCCATCTGCGTCTTTCCAGTCCAATACCATTTCGGTAAAGCATTCTGGTGCTGATAAAAATTGTCCTGCGCCATCTGTGGCATATCAAGGTAATACATCCCCCGCACAAACTCACGCCAGCCTAATATCTGCCGGATGAATCCCTCGATAGTCGAAATATCTAAAGCATACTTTTTCCAGGCGATCAAAACTGCATCTATCACCTCACGAGGATTCAGTAACTTTAAGTTAAGAGCAGAAGACAAAATAGAATGCCAGCCGAATGGAGTATCTGTCCACATAGCATCTTGATATACACCAAAGTTTCTCAAACGATATTCAACAAAATATTCGAGCGCTTGCACTGCTTGCTCTCTAGTGACTGGCCAATTAAATGACTCTAATGACCCAGGGTGATCTGGGTAAGTCTTCGTCACAAACGCTAACACCTCTTGGGTTATGGAATCCACTTCAAAGGCAGCTGGGGCATCAATAATGCCAGGACCCTTTTTGGGATAAGGCTTGCGATTATCTTGATCAAAATTCCACTGACCACCCTCGGGATTGCCTTCGGAATCCAATAAAATATTGTGCTTCTTGCGCATCAAGCGGTAAAAATACTCCAATCGGAGCTCTTTCTTATTAGCAGCCCACTCCATAAATTCTTGGCGCGAGCAAAAGAAGTGATCGTCCTCACGCATCTCCAGTTGAATATTGAGGTCTTTTGCTAAAGCTGCAATGTCCTGCTTTAAACGCCACTCACCTGGCTCAACACAAACTAGGGTCTTTACTTTTGTCTGCAGAATCCGCTCTTTGAGAGCCTCAACGATCGACAGCGGAGAGCTAGTGATATAGGTGAGCGGATAGCCTAGTTTTTCTATTGCATTGGCAAAGTGACGCATTGCACTCAGAAATAAAGCAATCTTGGCCTTATGAGTCCAAACATACTGCGCCTCGTTGGCTGACTCAACCATGATGATTTCATCTGATTGAGGATCAAAGTCTCGTAAGGCGCTGCTTTGTAAATCGAGCTGATCGCCAAGAATCAGAACTAAACGTTTAGGATGTCCCGCTGGATGCTTCATTTGTTTTTATATTGCGTTGGGCAATAAGCACGGGTCACTTCTTCACTGCGCAAGGCCGAATGTTTAGTCGCTCTTCCGGCAACCCTTTTACGCCAGAGTTCAAAGGAGCTGCGCTTGAGCTCTCTACGCATAATAGCAATCACCTGAGGCTCACCAAGGCCGAAGCTTTTCTCAATGGCATCAAAGGGTGTGCGATCTTCCCAGGCCATCTCAATGAGACGTGACAACTCTGGTTCGGCGAGGGTTTTAGGATTCTGTTTTGGCACCCTGCAAGTTTAAGACTTATTCAATAAACTGGTTTGAGCCCGCTACATTGACCGACTACATACCTAAACGCACCTCATGATTGGAAAAATTCGCCAAAAACTGATTGTTTTGAATCAATCATTCTCGAGACAAGCTACGGAAATCATTTGCCCAATTTGCGATCGGGCCATTCCGGACTCGCAGAAAGATGCCCACCACCTTATACCCAAATCCAAAGGTGGAAAAACTACTGAGTATCTTCACCGCATTTGCCACAAGCAAATTCATGCTCTTTTTACTGAAACTGAATTAGCGCAGCAATACCATCATGCCCAGATCCTCAGAGAGCATCCAGAGATGATGAAATTTATCCAGTGGATTAAGAGTAAGCCCAACGCTTTTTATGAAAAAACACGGAAAAGTGCCCGACTAAAGTAACTGAATTATTCAAATCCCTGCACCCTTTAAGTGCAAATTCTGCTTCCTGATTTCAATGGGGTATGTAATTCCCGCTGTGTTCATGAGCAGCAAAGGGTTTCCGATGCAAACACCCAAATGGTGCAAATTATTTGGATTTTGTGCAAAACGAAATATCGTTCTAATTATTAAAACTTAAGATGTGTCATGCGCATCAAAATCACAAAGAGCCTGGTATTGCCAGCCCAAATACTCGAGACAGAATGTATTCCTGGGGCACTTTTTCCCGAAGGGGATTATCTGGCTAACCTCACTCCCGACGGAAAAATTGAGGTGATTAACACAAAGAGGATAAAAGCCCTATTCTCATTTTCTCAATTTAGAGAAAAAGTATCGCTAGGGGAATTTGTAGTTACGGAGGCTTAGTCCAAATTTTAGTGGGCTAAATCTAGACTCACTACTACGGCTGCCAATGCTGCAACAGATTCGAATGCTTTTGAATTCGCTCCATTGGTATCAACATCTTCCCAGTTAAATTCAAGAGAAAAGTGGGCAGACTCCACTATTAACTCGTAACTCGTTAAGACTTTATTGCCCTGACCGCTCAAAGACTCTTCACTGACGGGCACTCTTAAAGACTCAATGGCAGCAATCAAAGCACCTACCTCGTTCCCCGTTAGATCTCGTGTACGCAGAACATCATCTGTACGTTTGATGGAAATCTTGGATGCCTCATCGATCGTCACCTCATATTGATTGAGACCGAGATCTTCCCAAACGGTTAATTCCAGTGCAATAGGGTACGTTTTCATTAATCTACCTCGTCAACATGAAGTTCATCAAAATGTGTCTGATGAGGCCTGAGCTTTGCTTCCATTTGCGTCCATTTACTTTGATGGATTCGGTAATCGCAATGTTCAGCGTGATTCTCGAGCAACCCAAAAATGATTGTGGTCGGAATTTTGCAATGAAGGCAGCGGTAAGCATGCTGGTGCTCTTCAATTTTCTCTTGGGGATAGTCGATATAAAACGGCTTCATTACGCCCCTCCCTAACTAGATCAATTCAATGAAACGATCTTACACCTGAGTTCGATGGAAATGGGATTCATTTAAGGGCATTTACCTAGCTGTCTAATTCGCCTTCCCATTTAGAGATCACGGCGGTTGCTAAACCATTACCCAATACATTGGTTGCTGAGCGTGCCATATCCAAGAAATGATCCACCCCAAGAATTAATAAAACCCCCGCCTCCGGGAGATTAAATTGCGATAAGGTTGCAGCAATCACCACTAATGAGGCACGCGGCACTCCAGCTATCCCTTTGGAGGTAATCATGAGCACCAACAACATTAAGAGCTGCTGACTCAACTCCATTTCAATGCCATATACCTGCGCAATAAAGATGGCGGCAAATGTGCAATACATCATCGAGCCATCTAAATTAAATGAGTACCCCACAGGCAAAACAAAAGAAGCAATTTTGTTTTTACAACCAAAGCGTTCAACTCTCTCTAAAGTCATTGGATAAGCCGCTTCAGAACTTGCGGTTGTAAAAGCAAGTAAGGCTGGTTCACGCAACATCTTGACTAAAGTCCAAGTACGATTTTTCAGCACTAAAGAACTAATCAGAATAATGACTATCCATAAGGTGAAAATTGCAGCATAAAAACTCAGCATGAATTTTCCATAGGTCATCAATATACTGACGCCATTCTCAGCAATAACGGAGGACACCGCGGCAAATACTGCTACAGGGGCTAGCTTCATCACTGCTGTTGTAATCTTCAGCATGATGTGTGAAAGCATATCTAAATTGCGAATGAACTCATCCGCCCGCGCGCCCATACCTGCCGCGCCAACGCCGAAGAAAACAGCAAACACTACGATTTGTAAGATTTCATTTTTAGCCATCGCATCAAAGATGCTTACTGGAAAAATGTGTCTGACAAACTCTGGAAGATTCAAGCTAGCCTTACTAAGGCCAGTGCTTGCCTCAATTGCAGGCAAGGTTAATTCCACACCAATACCCGGCTTCAGAATATTGACCATCACCAAGCCGAGCAGCAAAGAGACAAGTGACATGGAGATAAACCAGGCAAAGGTTTTTAAGCCAACTCGACCGATAGTTGAAGCATCTCCCATTTTGGCTATACCCACAACTAAGGTGGCAAATACCAAGGGGGCAATGATCATTTTGATCAATCGCAAAAACACATCTGTCAGGATGGAGATGTACAGCACGTACTGGTCAGGAAAAGGCGTTCCTGCGCCATAGAGATTCACAAGATAACCAACCAGCACGCCCAAGACCATCGCCCCCAAAATAAAGTTAGTTAGCTTTGTAGAGTTCATTGATGGCCTATAGAAATGGGGTTTATTTGAGGATTCTAACCACCTTTAGACCCGTTCAGACTTCAAACCACTATTAGGGAGCATGGATGAGTCGATAATGCTGGAATGACATCCTATAGAGAGAATAAATATGCTCCCTTGTATTGAACTAGAAACCACCCCAAACCCAAGCGCGGCCGTTATTTGGTTGCATGGCCTTGGCGCTGATGGAAATGACTTTGTGCCGATTGTCCCCGAACTAAAGCTGAGTGGGTGCCCCGGCATTCGTTTTGTATTTCCGAGTGCCCCGAGCATGCCTGTGACCGTCAATGGTGGGTATGTGATGCCAGCCTGGTATGACATCATCGGCAGAGATCTCATGAATCAAGAAGATGCAGCTGGTATTCAGAAATCAGCAGCGGCAATCATGGAGCTAATTGAAAAAGAAGCAAGTCGCGGTATTGCCTACAACAAGATTGTCTTAGCAGGCTTTTCACAAGGCTGCGCAATGGCTCTGCATATCGGCCTCCGTTTTCCACATAAGCTTGCTGGGATCATTGCGCTATCGGGCTACTTACCACTGGCATTAACCACCAATATCGAAAAGCACTCAGCCAATACTCATACGCCTATCTTTATGGCGCACGGCACCTATGATCCGGTAGTGATGCTTGATCGCGCTCAAGCATCACATGCCCTATTAGAAAAAATGGGCTATCAAGTAGATTGGAATGAATACCCTATGGAGCACTCTGTCAATCATGAAGAGCTCATGGATATATCGCGCTTCTTGCAAGAAGTATTAGGGGCTAAATAAGACCATCTGTAATTAATTTGATACTGGCTATCAGCAAATCCAAATAGGCATAAGGACCCAACTTTTCAAAATTGATGAATGTAAAAAAGATTCCTAATGTCGAGGTGTAGACCATCGGCAAGAGTTTCTCCCTCAACATATATACCGTCAAACGTAGGCTCATCAAAAAATAATAGGGCTCACTAGGAGCCCTATTATTACGATGCCACACTATCACAACTTTTTATTAAAGCTGTACTGTGCAAATGCTTGTTCAGCGACGTTAAACCACTGCGCTTCCATATTTCGGAATGCGCGATAGTCATCAAAAATCTTTTTAAACTGTGCATTTTTTGCAGATTCTTCCGCATACGTTTCTTGACTGGCTTTAAAGCAAGCATCCAACACCGAGGCATTGAACTTACGTAGGACCGCGCCATTCTGCAGTAAGCGCTGTAATGCGGGTGGATTGAGTGCGTCGTACTTCGCGCACATATCCACATGCGCCTCATAGCAGGCCGCCTCCCAAGCCGCCTGGTAAGCAGGCGGCAAAGCATCCCACTGCTTCTTATTAACTAAGAAAGAGAGTCCGGCAGCACCCTCCCAAAAAGCAGGATAGTAGTAATTTTTTGCTACCTTAGCTAAGCCTAATTTCTCATCATCATATGGTCCAACAAATTCAGCGGCATCAATGGTGCCTTTTTCTAATGCAGAATAAATCTCACCCGCAGGAAGTTGCTGTGGGACAACACCAAGCTTAGCAAGTACTTGCCCAGCAAAACCAGCAATGCGGAATTTCAACCCCTTAAGATCTTCTGGAGATTTAATTTCCTTACGAAACCAGCCACCCATTTGTGTGCCAGTCTGGCCGCCCATAAAATTAACAATGTTGTAGCTGGCATAGAGTTCACGCATCAACTTCATCCCGTTACCATGCAACATCCATGCTGCCTGTTGACGAGCAGTCATACCAAATGGTGCGGCAGTATCAAAAATGAATGCGCTGTTTTTACCTAGATAGTAGTAACTCGCAGTGTGTCCGCACTCCACCGTACCGTTCTGCACCGCATCCAAAACCTGAAGCGCTGGAACCACCTCACCTGCCGCAAATACCTTGACATTAAATTTACCGTCTGTGGCCTTGCGTAAGGCACTAGCAAAAATTTCTGGTGTGCCAAATAAGGTGTCTAAGGATTTTGGGAAACTCGATACCAAGCGCCAGTTTAGAGTTGGGAGACTTTGTGCAATTGACGGAGCAGCCAAAGCTGCAGCGCCAGCACCAATAGTGGCTTTCTTTAAAAATGAACGTCTTTGCATTACCGTCACTCCCTTTAAAAAATTAAGTCTGTTTTTTACCTCTGTTTTTGCTTCTGTTTTTTCTGTTTTTATTTTCCACCAACTGTCATAGAGCCCAGCAAAATGGATCCCGTTTCTTTGGTGCCACGGATTAGGGTATCGCTACCTATCAACTGAATATCCATCAACATATCGCGCAAGTTACCGGCAATCGTTACTTCTTCAACGGGATATTGAATTTCACCATTCTCAACCCAGTAACCAAATGCACCGCGTGAATAATCGCCGGTTACGTAATTGACGCCCTGGCCCATTAATTCCGTTACTAACAAGCCAGTACCCATCTCTTTCAATAAAGCAGGTAAACCACCTTTTGGCGTTTTCTTGCTTTTGAGCGTAAGGTGATGAGAGCCGCCAGCATTGCCGGTAGTTTTCATTCCTAACTTGCGTGCGGAATAGGTGGATAAGAAATAACCTTCTAGGATGCCTTTATCCACCACTGTTCTTGCAGAAGTTTTAACACCTTCTTCATCAAATGGAGCACTACCAGTCATTGATTTTAAGTGTGGGTCTTCAAACAAGCTAATGTGTTTTGGTAATACCTGTTTACCTAAGCTATCTAGAAGAAAGCTGGAGCGACGATATAAAGCACCGCCGGATACTGCTTGTACTAAGCCACCCAATAAACCCGCAGCCAAGGGCGCTTCAAAGATCACTGGGCAACGCCGAGTCGTCAACGATCTTGCCTTGAGACGTGACAGGGCTCGCTGCGCTGCATACACTCCAATTGCAGCGGGATCAGCCAACTCTTCAGGAATCCGCGAGCTGGAATACCAATCATCGCGCTGCATATGCGCCTTCTTGCCACCTGAGCTTGCAATCGGTGCGCACGAAATATAGTGACGAGAAAATGGGTAGCCGCCCATAAACCCATGAGATGTTCCCATCATGAAATGCGCATGATGGGCTGATACTGATGCACCATCACTATTTTGTATTTGCTTACTCACTGCAAAAGCTGCACCCTCGGAAACGCGGGCAATTTCTACAGCACGTGCAGCATCCAGATTCCACGGATGAAACAAATCTAGGTCAAGGGGATTTTTTTCTAGGAGCTCACGTTCAGCAGGACCCGCGCATAAATCTTCTGCGGTATGTTGCGCAATGTGATAAGCCGCATCTACCGTTGCCTTCAAAGACTCTTTAGAAAAATCACTCGTACTGGCATTGCCGCGATGGTGCCCTAAAAACACAGTCACACCCACTTGCTTGTCTAAGCTTTGCTCGATCGTCTCGACTTCACCTTTGCGAACTGTGACGGACAAACCTTGCCCCTCGGAAATCTCCGCTATTGCATCTGAGGCTCCTCTCCTTTTGGCCTCTTTGAGCATGAAATCGATGATTTCTTGAAACTGGTTAGATGTGTATGTAAACATGCCCTAATAATAGCTAGAATAGAAACATGAAGCATACCGAAGCCCTAAAGCGAAATAGCCCAAATGAGGTCAAAATTGGCCTCATTTCCATCTCCGATCGCGCCAGTAAAGGTGTTTACCAGGATGAAGGCATTCCAGCCTTACAAACCTGGCTTACGAGAGCCATTAGCAATCCCTGTGTTTTCCATGAGCGTCTGATTGCCGATGAATCCGAAGTCATTACTGAGACCATCGTAGAGCTCGTAGATGAACTAGGATGCGACCTGGTCCTCACCACGGGCGGCACAGGACCCTCTAGACGAGACGTCACCCCTGAGGCAACACTTGATGCCGGAACCCGTGAAATGCCCGGTTTTGGCGAGCAGATGCGTCAAATTAGCCTCAACTTTGTACCCACTGCAATTTTGTCCCGACAAACTGCCGTACTCAGGGAGATCGATAGCCATGCTGCCTTAGTGATCAACTTACCCGGACAACCGAAGGCGATTGCGGAAACGCTGGAAGGTCTTAAAGATGAAAATGGCAAATCTATGGTTCCCGGAATTTTTGCTGCAGTACCTTACTGTATTGACCTGATTGGCGGCCCGTACATAGAAACCGACGAAGCGGTGATTAAGGTCTTTCGACCAAAGAGTGCTATTAAGAAATCCTGAGATCCACTGACTTGAACTAAAAAGGTCCGCACTGCGGACCTTTTCTTTTCTTGTGATGACTGTTTGGCCACTACTGAGGAAGCGGCACAATAAATTTCTCACGGTAATACTTTAACTCTTCAATGGATTCTTCAATGTCAGCCAAGGCCGTATGAGCTTGATTCTTAGTGAAGCCTTTCACCAACTCAGGATGCCAGCGCTTACACAGCTCTTTTAATGTAGATACATCAATATTTCGATAATGAAAGTACGCCTCTAACTTTGGCATGTACTTTGCCATGAAGCGTCGGTCTTGACCAATCGTATTGCCACACATTGGCGCAATACCCGCCTTAATATATTTTTTCAAAAAGGCAATACATTCTGCTTCAACAGTAGCCTCATCCACAGTGGATGCCTTTACTTTATCAATCAAACCAGAGCGGCCATGAGTTCCCTTATTCCAGGCATCCATCGCGTCCAAAACTGCATCTTCTTGATGCACTACCCAAACCGGTGCTGTAGCGATGGTATTAAGGTGAGCGTCGGTCACAATAATGGCAATTTCCAGAATCCGCTCGGTTTCTGGGTTTAAACCCGACATTTCCATATCCACCCAAATGAGGTGTTCATTGGCTGGCGCCATCTTGCTTACTGGGGTTGCTGTAATGTTAGTTTGCTCGCTCATATCTATAATGATCTCATGACATTCACAATTATTTTCCTAATCGCCTTTATCGCTAGTTTTGGCTTACGCCACTGGCTGTCCCAACGTCAAATTCGCTATGTAGCGGCTCATCGAGATACCGTCCCTGCAGATTTCGCTGAAAAAGTGACTTTAGCCGAACATCAAAAAGCGGCTGACTACACCATCGCTAAATTACGCCTAGGTATTTTAGAGAATGGGGTCAGCGCCATTATTTTAATTGGCTTTACCTTGCTGGGTGGATTGCAGATTTTGAACATGGCACTCCTCCAACTGTTGGGTATAGGCATTGCTCAGCAAATGGCCTTGCTCATTTCGATTGTGCTTATTTCCGGAGTACTGGATATTCCTTTCTCTTGGTACAAGCAGTTTCATCTTGAAGAGCGCTTTGGCTTTAATCGTATGGGAAAGAAACTATTTTTCTCCGATATGTTCAAAGGAATATCTGTAGGCGGTGCTATTGGTGTACCGCTCCTCTGGGTGATTTTGACCTTAATGGCTAAAGCGGGAGATTTCTGGTGGTTATGGGCATGGGCAGTATTAACTGTCTTTAGTTTGCTGATGCAGTGGATATTCCCTACATTTATCGCGCCCCTCTTTAATAAGTTTCAAGCCCTGGAAGATGGTCCTTTAAAAACTCAGATTGAAGCACTACTTGCACGCTGTGATTTTGCAAGCCAGGGTTTGTTTGTTATGGATGGCAGCAAACGCAGCGCACATGGCAATGCCTTTTTTGCTGGCATGGGCAAAGCAAAGCGCATTGTATTTTTTGACACCTTGATTGAGAAACTTAATCCCGGCGAAGTAGAGGCTGTATTGGCACATGAGCTTGGTCATTACAAATGCAACCATATCCGCAAGCGTTTGCTGGTTTCGTTTGCTTTGAGCTTTGGGATGTTTGCTCTTTTAGGCTGGGTCAGCACTCAGGTCTGGTTCTACACTGACCTAGGTGTGATGCCTAACCTCAACGGCTATAACGGTGGCTTGGCTTTAGCACTCTTCATGCTGGTATCACCGGTCTTTAGCTTTTTCTTCACAC
The DNA here is from genome assembly GCF_018687955.1 of Polynucleobacter ibericus. Taxonomy (NCBI): domain Bacteria; kingdom Pseudomonadati; phylum Pseudomonadota; class Betaproteobacteria; order Burkholderiales; family Burkholderiaceae; genus Polynucleobacter; species Polynucleobacter ibericus. The sequence goes on from NZ_CP061309.1 coordinate 1,410,150, forward strand.
CACTCTCTAGTTTGGCATCTCGTAAACATGAGTATGAAGCCGATGGCTTTGCTGCTCAAAAGTCCTCTGCAAAAGATTTGATTACCGCGCTAGTGAAGTTATATCAAGATAATGCATCGACACTAACACCTGATCCGATCTATACCGCTTTTTATAGCTCACATCCCCCTGCTCCTTTACGCATTGCCAACCTACAACGGTTTAGCTCTTAATGATGGAACGGTTTCATGCGCTACTCATTGCCTCCTATGGAAGGCACTATTTAGCGCAACGTTTGCTTGCTGATGCCAGTGGGCAAGAGTCACCTGATGGCCCACTCATTCAGGTGAGCACTCCAGCTAAGCAACATATCGGTGCTGTAGGCGATCGCATGCTATTGGAGATGACCTCAGCTGATCAAGCGCGAATCATCCAAATTGAGCCTCGAGAAAATCTGCTCTATCGCTCAGATGCATTCAAGAGCAAGTTAATAGCATCAAATGTTGATCAGATCTTAGTGGTGCTCGCAACACAACCAGCTTTCTCACCGGACCTTTTAGGCAGAGCGGTCGTAGCAGCTGAAGCAAATCAAATCGGCCTACATATTTTGCTCAACAAGTGCGACCTCAAAGATAACTTAGAGCAGGCTCGAAAAATCATTGCGCCCTACGCACGCATGGGCTATCCCGTGAGTGAAGTATCTGCCAAATTTGATCCAAGCTCGATTGATGCATTGCGAACAGCTCTGCAGGGTAAAGTCTCTGTTTTTGTAGGTCAGTCAGGCATGGGCAAGTCTAGCCTTTTAAATGCCTGGATACCAAATGCTGCTGCACTCACCCAAGAATATTCAGTTCGTCTCGATACTGGCAAGCACACTACCACTGCCTGTCGTTACTTTGAATTACCGGAAGCCTGGGGTAGAGACGAAACAGGTAAGCTTGGCGCCCTCATTGATTCACCGGGCTTCCAAGAATTTGGTTTGGCGCACATGTCTGTGAGTGAATTACAGCATGCCTTTAGAGAATTCAAAGATCTTTTAGGGAAATGTCGCTTTCATAATTGCGCACATTTATCTGAGCCTGATTGCGCAGTGCGAGAAGCGGTAGATAGAAACGAAATAGCGCCAGAAAGACTGGCGCTATTTAGACAGCTGCACTCGGATTCAAAAACAGCCGATGTTCAAATTCAAGGAATTAGCCAAGCCAAAGAGCGATGGTCAGCATTAGCAACAAAGCCATCCAAGCGATAACTAAGCGCCAGACTAAGCCCACTGCAGAGCGCATCGTACGCTCAGTAGGCTCAAGACCTACCTCATAAACTACTGGTTCACCTGCTTCAGCCATGCGCAATGCTTCATCACTATCAGGCTCGCTCATTGGCTCGCCCAAGCGAACACCCAATGCGCCACTACCTGCCGCCAAAATCACTGCAGACAAAGAGTCTGACCATTTTTGCGTAAGGTAACGCCAGCCGTACACAGCGCCTTCAAAATTACCAACAATGGCAAAGCCCATGGCAGTAATACGTGCAGGAACCCAATCCAAAACATAGAAGAAATGACGAGCAGCCTCACTTAAATTGAAGTCGCCACGCTCAGACCAACGTTGAGATGCAATATCAGCCAAGCGATATAACACGACACCCGCAGGGCCCATTGGCATCATGAACCAGAACAATACTCCAAAGACATGGTGATGTGAACCAATGATGGCGCGCTCTAGTGCCAGGGAAATCACTTCTGTCTCAGTCAGATTAGAAACATCAAACTCTGGACCGTACCACTCACCTAAGGCTGCACGAGCAGCAGGTAGATCATGCGCTTCAATTGCTTCGTGAACAGCAGTAAAAGAATGGCTGAACTGACGAAAGCCAAAGAACAAATAAGCAATAACGATGTTCCAAATGAAACCTAAGATTGGGTAAGTCACCATACAAGTGACATACACAATGAACACTAAAAAGGTTGGTAGCACGAAAGCTACTAAGCATGCCATACGAGCGCCTACCGGACTTGCACCTTCCTCTGTCTTGCCACCGAACTCAGCGGCAATCCAATCTAACCAGCGAGCACATATGCGCGCAATCCAATGGCTTGAAGTTACCGGACGATATTGCTCGGCAATGAGGGCGAAGAGAATAGAAAAGAAAGTCATACTTTTAATAGATGATAAAGGTTACGTAACATTCCCGCAGTAGCACCCCAAATAAAGCGGTTCTCATAAGGTATGGAATAAAAACGACGTCCACCCTGCTCACTTTGCCACACTCTAACTTGATGATTAGCAGGATCTAGCAAAAAACTCAGGGGCACTTCAAATACATCTGCTACCTCAAACGCATCTAAGACATATTCTGCCTGAGCTTGTACCAATCCTACTACTGGAGTCACGCTATAGCCAGAAACAGTTAAATATTGGGGTAAGTGGCCAATAATCTCGACTCGACCAGACTCAAGACCAATTTCCTCTTTGCTCTCACGCAAAGCGGTGTCAACGGGACTTTGATCCTCGGTATCCATGCGACCACCCGGAAAGCTAATCTGTCCCGCATGATCATGCAAATGATTTGTTCTTTGCGTGAGCAAAACTGACAAACCATCCTCTTTTAGGATTAGCGGAATAAGCACTGCTGCTTTAGTCACCTTTCCAGCAGCCTGTCGCTTTGCAATTATGTCTGACGCAATCACATGACGATTTTCATCGGTGATTTCTGGCTGCCATGGTGGAGGTGACTGAAAACGTGCCCGTAACCCTGATGGCAAGAGCAACTCTGATGCCACCTTCTTCTCATGAGAACGGACCTCATGAATTGGTACAGCCTGTGCATCAAATCCTGGGGGCGCTGCAACATTCATCGCATAGTCTGCCGGATTTGGTGTCTTGGTCATGTTGATATTCTAAGGCAACAAAAAAGGCGACCGAGGCCGCCTTTTTGATATCGAGCCGATATTTATTCTGCGGCTGGAGCTGCCACTGCTGCCTTACGCGCAGGAAGCTTCTCTTTAATACGTGCAGACTTACCTGAACGATCGCGCAAGTAGTACAACTTCGCACGACGTACATCACCGCGACGCTTCACTTCAATGCTAGCGATCAATGGTGAGTAAGTTTGGAATGTACGCTCTACACCTTCGCCAGAAGAAATCTTACGAACGATAAAGCTGGAATTGAGTCCGCGATTACGCTTTGCAATCACAACACCTTCAAACGCCTGTGTACGCTTACGCGCACCTTCAACAACGTTTACGCCAACAACAACTGTGTCGCCAGGAGCAAAGCTCGGCAAAACCTTGTTAGCACTTAAGCGAGCAATTTCTTCTTGCTCAATTTTTTCAATTAAATTCATTTTTAATCCTTAAACATCATATTAGCGTTTAATCCCGAGATATAAATCAACGGACCTAATAGAGGATGCAGTTAAAACAATTTCACTAAACCAAAAACTAAACACCCAATCACTACTGCACCCTACTAAAAGTATTTACAGCGAGCGAAGAAATTGTTCATCTTCTCGGGTTAGCAACCCTTTGGTTCTGGCCGATTCAATTAAGTCCGGCCTTAACCTGAACGTCAGCTCTAAAGACTTCTGCCGACGCCAATCCGCTATTTTAGCGTGATGTCCGCCTAAAAGCACGTCTGGAACAGATAAATTTTCATATATTTCAGGGCGGGTGTAGTGTGGATAGTCCAAAAGACCATTCATAAAGCTATCCTGAGTGGCAGATTCGCCATCCCCGAGCGCCCCTGGAATGAGCCTAATCACCGCATCCATCATTGCCATAGCGGGAATTTCACCCCCAGAAAGCACAAAATCACCGATAGAAAGCTGTAAATCGACGTTTCGGTCGACAAAACGCTGATCTACCGCCTCATACCGACCGCAAATAAAGCTTAAATTACCGTAATTGAGGATATCTGTCGCTATCTTCTGAGAAAAGCGCTCACCCTGGGGGGCTAATAAACAAATCGGACCACTTTTGATGCCTGCCGCCTGATGGGATGCCCTAATTCCGGCAACCGTATCTTCTAGGGGTTTAGCCATCATGACCATACCAGGACCGCCGCCATAAGCGCGATCATCTACCGTTTTGCGAGAATCCAAGCAAAAATCCCGAGGGTTCCAAAGGTGGACACTGGCGAGTGATTGTTCGCATGCGCGACCTGTAATGCCCCACTGCGTTAATGCAGAGAACATTTCTGGGAACAGTGTCACAACATCAAAGCGCATATCAGTAATTAATCTTGGAATTTATCTTTGCGTGCTTGCTCTTATTGCCAGTCAGACTGCCAATCAAGCGTAATCGTTTTATTTGGTAAATCGACGTTTTGTACGACTTCTTTTACAAACGGCACTAAGTATTTGATTGCTTTTGTTGCGACATCACCGATGGAGATAACACCATGGGCACCATTCTCGTTAACATCAATGACCTCACCAAGTGCATCACCTTGCAAATTAATTGCACTGCATCCAATGAGATCTACCCAGTAATAGGAATCACTTTCCACTTTTGGAAAAGCATCACGCGCCACTAAGATGCGAGAACCTTTTAATGCCAAAGCTTGATCACGATCCGTCACACCTTCTAATGCCATCACCACATTACCGCTGTGCATCTTGGCGCTTTTGACTTTGTATTGTGTCAGTGAGGCTTGTTCTGCAGACGCAGCAACGCCAGCATCCCTGCGAGGAATGAGAGATAACCAAACGGATTTAGAAGAGAGTAGTGCAACAGGCTCTGATGAGTGAGGCCTAACCTTCACTTGGCCCTGCAAACCTTGCGCCTCAGAAATAGCGCCAAGCTCAATCAAACTATTTAGGGAGGGTGTACTCATTTGTAAGACACCTTATTTTCCCAAAATAGAACTACTAAAAATTCTGTCACTAAAAGCCTCATCAGATCGATGAAGCTTTTAGCAATTGAATATTAAACAGCTGGATTGTTTTTGATCAAACGCACTACTGTTGGGGAGATTTGCGCACCAACACCAGTCCAGTAAGTCAAACGATCTTGAGCAATACGCATTGCTTGCTCAGTAGCGGCTGCCTGTGGATTGAAATAACCAATACGCTCGATAAAGTTCGAGTCACGACGGTTGCGCTTATCAGTAGCAACGATGCTGTAAAAAGGGCGCTTCTTAGAACCGCCGCGTGCCAGTCGAATGACGACCATACTTATTCCTTAAAATCTAAAATGAAAACAGGTTGATTACAACCCAATGAAATTTCTACTAAAAATCTTGGGCTCCAGATCACCGAACAAAGATACGGTGAAGCGGAAAACCTCATATTCTAGACGAAAACCCCTACTTCTTCCACCTATTTAAGCAGCTAAGACAGTAGAATAGAGCACGCACTTTAATAATAATTACTTTAAAAACAATAACTTAGATAAATATGCCCTTTAAATCAAGCCTTTCCGGCCTCATCAGAAAGCATTTAAATACGCTTTTTCTGATGCTTTCTTGCCTAGGTCTTGCGCTTTTAAATGGATGTGCAAATGTCATTCCTCCTTGTGGAGCCAAAATTAGCCCCCCAAGCAGTGAACTCAAAAATACCAAATGGGAGCTCACCCGCTGGAACTTGCCCCCCAATAGCAATGGAGAAGTCCGTGCTCGTCAAATTCCCCAAGGCGATGCTAGCAACCCCATTCAAATCATTTTTGATGCCAACGGGCAGCGTCTTAGCGGCTCGACAGGATGTAATCGCTTTACCGCAACGCTTGATGAAGATGCCCGTGGTTTCTCCCTCAAACAAATTGCTAGCACCAAGATGGCTTGTAGCCCGCAGCGCATGGAATTAGAAAGTGATTTCCTTTACCAATTAAACGACTATCGCAGCATTGTCCGTAATGGCGATCAATTACTGATGATCGGTACAGATCGTGAAGTCTTAAGCTTTACCCAAAAACCTATTGCTAATAAATAAGCTATGAAAAAATCTAAATTTCTATTTTGCGCACTTGGACTCATCCTCCCCGGCAGCGGTCTCAACTGTTTTTATCTGCAAGGACTTAAATCTTTTTGGGCATGGGTTCAGTTGTTTGCCCTTATAGGCGGGGTAGCAGGTTGGGTCATACTCAAAGGCGCCCACTTTCATTCTGCGCCAGGATGGGTGCTCGTTACATTTGGATTTATCGCTATCGAAGCAAGCTGGTTAACCACAATTGCTTTCGGCCTGCGTCTTGATGAAAAATGGGATGCGCAATTTAACCCCGGCATTGAAGAACATCGTCGCAGCCGCTCTGGCTGGCCAGTGGTACTGACAGTAATTTTTTCTCTCGTCTTGGGTGCCGGAGTGATGATGACTTTTTTAGCAATCTCATTTGAGCAATTCTTTATCTCGCAGATTCATGAAGCAAAAAAGCTATCCCAATAATTGCGGATAGCTTTGCATTTGCAAGAGCCGCTCTTCGGAGCGGTTTTTTATTTTCTTGAATAAAACTCTTTAGAACTGCTCGACCTCTAAAGCATTTGTGGAGTGGCCGCTTTCGACAATCGACGTTGCCAAGGCCTGCACTTGAGGCATGAGGTTTTCTGCAAAGAAGCGTGCTGTAGCAATCTTAGCGTCATAGAATTTTGGATCACCGTCACGCAAACGCTCTGCAGCTAAAAGTGCTCTAGCCATTTGCCAACCACCTAATACTAAGCCAGATAAACGCAAGTAGGCGAAGCTACCTGCATAAACAGCCTTGATGTCTGTCTTCGCATTTGCCACGATGTAAGCAACAGCTTGTTCAAATGCAACCCGCGCCAAAGTCAGCTGCTTAAGCACTGCCTGAGCATCGGCACTGCCGCTTGCAGCCAAATCTTTTTCAGTAGCGGCAATTCTTTGTGAGAGCTCTTTTGCAATCGCTCCACCATCACGTACTGTTTTTCTACCAATCAGATCGTTTGCCTGAATTGCCGTAGTGCCCTCGTAAATCGTCAAGATGCGCGCATCACGGTAATGCTGTGCCGCGCCAGTCTCTTCGATAAAGCCCATGCCGCCATGCACTTGAACGCCCAAGCTGGCTACTTCAATCGACATTTCTGTGGAGAAGCCTTTGACGATAGGGACTAAAAATTCATAAATAGCTTGATTAGCTTTGCGAACGACCTCATCAGGCGCAGCATGCTGCGCATCATATGCAGACGCTGCATAGTAAGCCAACGCACGTGATGCCTCTGTGTAGGCGCGCATCGTCATGAGCATGCGCTTCACATCAGGCTGATGAATAATCGCCACCGGACCAGGAGACCCAGCTAAGTCGCGGCTCTGAACACGATCTTTGGCGTACTGAACAGCTTTTTGATATGCGCGCTCTGCTACCGCAATACCTTGCATACCGACTGCAAAGCGAGCAGCGTTCATCATCACAAACATATATTCAAGACCGCGATTCTCTTCGCCCACCAGATAACCGACCGCTCCACCATGATCGCCAAATTGCAAAACCGCAGTTGGGCTCGCCTTAATTCCGAGTTTATGTTCAATCGAAACACAGTGAACATCATTACGCTCACCTAATGAACCATCTTGGTTCACCAAAAATTTAGGTACTACAAATAATGAAATGCCCTTCACACCCTCTGGCGCATCCGGTGTTCTTGCTAACACTAAATGGATAATATTCTTAGCCATGTCGTGCTCACCATAGGTGATATAAATCTTAGTGCCGAAAATTTTGTAAGTTCCATCACCCTCTGGCACGGCACGTGAACGAACCATCGATAAGTCTGAACCAGCTTGCGGCTCAGTCAAGCACATCGAGCCAGTCCACTCACCTGAAATCATCTGCGGGACAAAACGCTCTTGAAGCTCTGGATCTGCAGCAGTGAGGAGTGCCTCGATTGCACCGTCAGTCAACATGGGACATAAAGCAAATGACAGGCTAGCTGAGTGCACCATCTCAAAGCAAGCAGTCGCAATCAGCTTTGGCAAACCTTGCCCACCAAATTCTGCAGGATGTACAACGCCCTGCCAACCCGCTGCTCCAAATTGCTCAAACGCTTCTTTAAAGCCTGGAGTCGTGGTGACTATTCCGTCTTTTAGGGAACTGGGCTTCTGATCGCCAGTCCAATTGAGCGGTGCAACCACATCTTGGTTAAATTTTGCTGACTCTTCCAAAATGGCAGGAGCCAAATCAACATCAGCACCGGCATCCGCATAAGAAGGATAGGAAACAACCTCCGATAGTCCAGCGAGCTCATTCATGACAAACAGCATATCTTTCACTGGGGCTACGTATGGCATTACAACTCCTATTTATTCAGCTTAACTACTCAGTCAGTTACTCAGTCAGTCAACTAACCAAGTGCTTTTGTTAACTCCGGTACAGCAGTATTCAGATCGGCAACCAACCCATAATCAGCAACGCCAAAAATCGGCGCTTCTGGATCTTTATTAATCGCAACGATGACCTTGGAATCTTTCATACCAGCCAAGTGCTGAATAGCGCCTGAGATACCAACCGCAATATACAGTTGTGGGGCGACAATTTTGCCAGTCTGACCAACTTGATAATCGTTTGGTACATAGCCAGCATCCACTGCTGCACGTGATGCCCCTAAAGCAGCACCCAATTTATCGGCCAATGGCGCGATGAGCTCTTGATACTTTTCACCAGAGCCTAAACCACGACCACCAGAAACAATAATCTTGGCAGCAGTCAGTTCTGGACGATCTGACTTGGTTAACTCGCGACCAACAAAAGAGGATTGAGCTTTGCTGTCAGCGACTGCCGCTTTCTCAATAGCAGCAGAACCACCGGAAGCCGCTACTGGATCAAAGCCTGTCGTGCGCACAGTAATTACTTTTATAGGATCAGTGCTTTGCACTGTTGCAATTGCATTACCTGCATAAATTGGACGCTCAAACGTATCAGCACTCAGGACTTTAGTGATATCGGATAACTGAGCAACATCGAGTTTGGCAGCAACGCGTGGGAGCACATTTTTACCGTTAGCGGTAGCAGGTGCAAGGATATGGCTGTAGCCATTAGCGATCGATAAAATTTGGGCAGCCAAGGGCTCGGCCAATTGATCCGCCAAAGCAGGTGCATCAATTTGAATAACCTTGCGCACACCAGCAATTTGCGCAGCAGCTGATGCGGCAGCATCAGCGCTGCTACCAGCAACCAAAATATCTACCTCAGGGGAGCACTGCAAAGCAGCTGCTACAGCATTGAGTGTTGTCGCTTTTAAAGATTGATTGTCGTGTTCAGCAATAACAAGAGCAGCCATTTAGATCACCTTCGCTTCATTTTTGAGTTTTTCTACAAGGGCTGCTACATCAGCAACCATCACGCCCGCAGAGCGCTTAGGCGGCTCTTCAACTTTGAGAGTTTTGAGACGTGGGGCAATATCGACACCCAATTCTCCTGGCTTGACGATATCAATCGTTTTCTTCTTGGCCTTCATGATGTTGGGCAAAGTCACATAGCGTGGCTCATTCAAACGCAAGTCAGTAGTAATCACCGCTGGCAAAGATAGTGCAATCGTTTCTAGACCGCCATCCACCTCGCGAGTAACAGTAGCTTTGCCATCTGCTACTACAACTTTAGATGCAAAGGTAGCTTGCGGAATATCTAAAAGACTTGCCAACATTTGGCCTGTTTGATTGCTATCGTCATCAATTGCTTGCTTACCGAGAATGATGATTTGTGCTTGCTCTTTATCAGAAATGGCTTTCAGAATCTTTGCAACCGCCAAAGGTTGTAAGTCTGCATCAGTTTCCACCAAGATTGCACGGTCAGCACCAATAGCCAAAGCAGTACGCAGCGTTTCTTGGCACTGGGTCGCACCTGCAGTTACTACCACTACTTCAGTAGCTACGCCCGCTTCTTTAAGGCGCACCGCCTCTTCTACTGCAATTTCATCAAAGGGGTTCATGCTCATTTTGACGTTAGCCAAATCAACGCCCGAGTTATCTGATTTCACCCGAATTTTGACGTTGTAATCAACAACGCGCTTTACAGCTACTAAGATTTTCATTTGGAATTCTCAATAATGGTTAACGATCTATTTTATCCGCCCTAAGGGATTAGCCTTAGACATCAATAGCAGCAGCCGATCCAGCCTGCTTGCGCAACTCAAACTTCTGAATCTTGCCCGTCGAGGTCTTGGGTAGCTCGCAGAACACAATCGCCCTGGGAACCTTAAATCCAGCTAAATGTTGCTTACAGTGGGCAATAATTTCTTCGGCCGTAACCTTTGAGCCTGGCTTAATTTCTAGGAATGCGCAGGGTGTTTCGCCCCACTTAGGATCAGGTTTAGCAACAACCGCAGCAGCATTGATTGCCGGGTGGCGGTACAGCACATCCTCCACTTCTACAGAGGAGATGTTTTCTCCTCCAGAAATAATAATGTCCTTACTGCGATCCTTCATCTTCACATAACCATCCGGGTTCATCACAGCCAAGTCCCCTGAATGGAACCAACCACCCTCAAATGCCTCTTGAGTCGCTTGTTCGTTCTTCAGATATCCCTTCATGGCGATATTGCCCTTGAACATAATTTCGCCCATAGTTTCTCCATCAGCCGGAACAGGCTGCATGGTTTCTGGGTCAAGAACAGCAATCGCTTGTTGCATGTGATAGCGCACACCTTGACGCGCATTTAAACGCGCACGCTCGCCAATATCTAAATCATCCCACTCGTCCTGCTTGACACATACAGCTGCTGGACCATACACCTCAGTCAGCCCGTATACATGGGTTAGGTCAAAGCCTAACTTTTCCATGCCCTCAATAATGGATGCGGGTGGTGCAGCGCCAGCAATCAAGCCTTTGACGCCGGTTGGAACACCCGCCTTCAACTCATCAGGCGCATTGACCAATAAGTTATGCACGATAGGCGCCGCACAATAGTGAGTTACACCATGCTCCTTAATAGCGGCAAAAATATGTTGTGCATCAACACGACGCAAGCACACATTCACTCCAGCACGAGCAGCGATCGTCCATGGGAAGCACCAGCCATTGCAATGGAACATGGGGAGCGTCCACAAATACACAGGGTGCTTATTAATATCCCAATCCAGCACATTCGATACGGCATTGATTGCAGCACCACGGTGGTGATACACCACGCCTTTAGGATTGCCGGTAGTGCCAGAGGTGTAGTTCAAGCAAATCGCTTGCCACTCATCCGCTGGCACTTGCCATGCAAAATGAGGATCACCTTCAGAAAGGAGTTGCTCGTAAGTGAGTTTGCCCAACTTTTCACCGGGCACGTCAAACTCGTTTTCTTCCACATCGATTACTAAGAGATCGCGGCCTGAATCTTTCTTAGCGATCTCAAGAGCTTTTTTCATGACTAGCGAAAACTCAGGATCAACAATGACTACTTTAGCTTCACCATGATTGAGCATGAAAGCAATTGACTCTGCGTCCAAGCGGGTATTAAGGGCGTTTAAGACTGCCCCTGCCATCGGAATGCCAAAGTGCGCCTCTACCATAGGAGGAGTATTTGGCAGCATCACTGCCACTGTATCTCCCAAGCCAATACCGTGCTTTTGCAATGCACTCGCTAGGCGTCGGCAACGCTCATACGTTTGACTCCAAGTCTGGCGCAACTTTCCATGGATGATGGCAGTCTTGTTGGGATAAATTTCTGCTGAGCGCTCTAAAAATAATAGCGGGGTAATGGGGGTGTAATTGGCTGGATTACGATCCAAGCCTTGCTCATAAATATTGACCATCTTCAGCTTTCGATTTCGATTTACTAAACTACATTTACCGCATTAAATATCTGCTAGCGCCTTGACATGAGCCACAACACTTCGACCCAATGCCGAGAGGTTATAGCCACCTTCCAAGCAACTGACTATTCGACCCTGTGCGTATTCATTTGCAATCTCTTTGAGGCGCTTCGTAATCCAAGCATAGTCATCCTCTACCAGACCCATCTGACCCAAATCATCCTCTCGATGGGCATCAAAGCCAGCTGAAATGATAATGAGTTCAGGTTCAAAATTACGCAAGGCAGGCAGCCACCTTTCTTCAACGATCGAGCGCACTACGTCACCACGCGTGGCCGCAGGTAAAGGTACATTTACCATATTGCTAGCATGATCCAAGCCGCTGTAAGGGTAAAAAGGATGTTGGAAGAAGCTACACATCAACACATTAGGATCGTTGAAAAAAGCAGCCTCCGTTCCATTGCCGTGATGCACATCAAAGTCAATGATGGCGACGCGTTCAATGCCATACGTTTCCATGGCATATCGCGCGGCAATTGCTACGTTGTCAAACAAACAAAATCCCATAGAGCGCGTTGGCTCAGCATGATGTCCTGGCGGCCTTACTGCGCAAAAAACATTCTCAACCTCACCCTTCATCACAGCATCGACGCCAGCAATCGCTGCGCCTGCAGCTCTGAGTGCAACTCTGTAGGTATGAGGGTTCATGATAGTGTCGCCATCGAGCATGAAATACCCACTCTCAGGAGCGCGATCCCGCACAAAAGAAACGTGATCTGGACTATGCACCAACTCCAACTGATCCTCAGTTGCCAATGGCGCATCCAAATGGTGTAATAAGCGATCCACTCCGCTACGGATCAATTGATCGTTAATCGCCTGAATTCGTTCTGGACACTCTGGGTGATGGCTTCCCATCTCATGTTTCAGAAAGTCTGGATGAGTTATGTATCCTGTTGTCATTACTCAAAATCCTTAATAGCCAATTTTTAATTTTTATAATCTAATAAAACGTGATCTACCTTCGAAAATCCAATACAGCCGGCATGAACTTTCGCATCTCCTTCTTACTTTTTGCTCTTGCGCTGGCAGGGTGCTCCAGCACTCCAACGCAACCCACACAATCGCAACAACCCATCGTAAACCAGACTGATGATGCAGTCACTGAGGCGCGCTTTAGCCAAAATCTCAGCGAACTACTAGGGCAAGTATCCCAAACTCAAGAAATCCCGCTCCCAGCCCTAGAAATGGGCTTTTTAGATGCTAAAACGGTTCCCTCCATTCGGAAATTGGTATTACCCCCATCGGGCACATTTAAGAAAAATTGGCTAGCCTACCGCAAACGCTTTATTGAACCCATTCGCCTGAAGGCCGGCAAGACTTTTTGGGAGCAAAACCAGGCGTTTTTAACCCAAACTGAACAAGACTATGGGGTGCCTGCAGAAATTATTGTGGCCATTATTGGCATCGAAACCATCTATGGTCGCCAAACCGGCAATTTCCGAGTAAAGGATGTGTTGTCGACCCTTGCCTTTAGTTATCCCGACACCCCTAATAAGCCAGCTAGAGAGCAGCTTTTTAAGGATCAACTTAAAGAATTGATTCTGATGTGCTGGACTGAGGCAGGCGGCAGACTGCCCTCCAAAAATACCAGCCAAGGCGTCAATAGTGGGCGCTTTAGCTCCTGCCTCAATCAGAACAGTTCATATGCAGGCGCTATCGGCCTTCCACAATTTATGCCCAGCAGTATTCGCAACTTTGCAGTGGATGGTGATGGCGATGGACAGATTGATCTCAAACGAAGCCCCAAAGATGCTATTGCTAGCGTTGCAAACTTCATGAAGAAACATGGCTGGCAAACAGGTATGCCGATTTCTTTCCCAGTTCAAGCTAGCACCATCTCAGAAGTCAAAGCATTGGCAGATGGTGAACCACAACTTAAATACACAGTTCAAGAGCTCATTGAAAAAGGCATTCTCACTAAACAACAGGGTGATCTGCAAAGCGGTGGTGTAGAGCCACAAAGCAAAGCATTCATCGTAGATTTGCCTTACCCAGATAAAGATGGCTCCGACCAAGTGCAATATTTTGTTGGCTTAAATAACTTTCTGACGATTGTTCAATACAACCGCAGTTACTTCTACGCTCAAAGTGTTGCAGAGTTTGCGGAGGCTTTGGGATATAAAAACCAAAGTGCAGTACCCGTAGAAAGTACACCAAAAAGCAGTGAGAGTAAAAGCGCTACTGAAAAATCAAAGCCCAAGAAAACTAGTGCAAAGAAAAAAGTAAAATCCTCTTAAGCGGGGAATACGCCAGTAGATAAGTAACGATCGCCACGGTCACACACAATAAACACGATTGTGGCGTTTTCAACTTGACGGGCAATCCGCAGTGCCACTACTAAAGCACCTCCAGCAGAAATGCCGCAGAAAATACCCTCTTCCACCGCTAAGCGACGAGCCATCTCTTCCGCGTCAGCCTGCGATACATACTCAATGAAATCCACCCTATCACCCTGATAAATCTTGGGTAGGTATTCAGGCGCCCACTTGCGGATACCCGGTATCTGTGAGCCCTCTTCCGGTTGCGCCCCAATAATCTGAATTGCAGGATTCTTGGACTTCAAATAGGTTGAGACTCCGGTAATTGTTCCGGTAGTTCCCATCGCCGACACAAAATGGGTAACCTGACCATCGGTATCACGCCAGATCTCGGGACCGGTTGTTTCTATATGCGCCCTAGGATTATCAGGATTAGCGAATTGATCTAATAATCTACCGCGACCTTCTCTTTGAAGTTGTAGCGCGTAATCCCTGGCAAATTCCATGCCACCAGAAGCTGCAGTCAAAATAAGTTCAGCGCCATAGGCCGCCATACTTTGACGACGTTCAATGCTTTGATTCTCTGGCATTACTAAAATCATTTTGTAGCCCAGCATTGCCGCAGTCATTGCCAATGCAATCCCTGTGTTACCGCTAGTTGCCTCAATGAGAGTGTCGCCAGGTTTAATTTCACCGCGCTCTTGTGCGCGCGAGATCATCGACAGCGCAGGTCGGTCCTTTACCGACCCGGCTGGATTATTTCCTTCTAACTTACCCAAGATCACATTATTGCGATTGTCATTCTCCAGACCAGGAATACGTTGTAAACGCACTAAAGGCGTATTGCCTACAGTCTGGGAAATAGTCAGGTAAGAAGGTTTGCTCATAAAGCCATTTTAGCCATAAGCAAGCCTACACACGAAAGGGTTTAATTTCTGCGACTTGCTCCCGTACGCTCCTGCTGATTGCGAGGGCTAGCTTGATTACGAGCATTACGTCTGCTAGAAGCGCTACCCTCCTTTTTTGTGCGGCCGTTCGGCTCCCGAAAAGAACTGGGGGACTCAATGGTTAAGCCGTTATCCACCATTTTTTCTACGGATTTCATGCCGATACCACGTACCCGCTTTTGCAGATCATTAGCATCTTGAAAGTGTCCGCCATCCAACCGTTCTGCAATGATGGTTTTTGCCTTAGCTGGACCAATCCCTTTAATGCTCTCTAATTCGGTTTGGGTAGCAGTATTGACGTTGATGGGCGAAGCATATATCACGCCAGCACTCGAAACGAGTACGGTGAATGCTAGGGCTGCCGCTCTAAGTAAACTTGGAAATTTTTCAAAATTAAAATATTGAGTCATCTTCTCTCCTGTAATAAATAAAAAATCCGCGGACACAAAGTGTGCGTGGATCATTTACAACGAAGAGAGTTTAGTTTGGTTGACTAGCCTACAAGGGGTTAGCTAAAAATCCAGAATTGACTTCCAGCCACTCGATATACCTTCCTACACCCTGCTCAACAGTGAGGAAGGGCTCCGTATAGCCGGCAGCTCTGAGCTTAGTGAGATCAGCCTGCGTAAAGCACTGATATTTGCCTTTAAGAGCATCTGGAAAAGGAATGTACTCAATTGCTTTTTCTTTAACCAATTCTTGTAAGGACGCTGGCGCTGCTTTATCGAGCTTACGCATTGCGTTTGCTACTGCATGCGCAACATCGTTGAACGGCTGAGCACGACCACTGCCTAAATTAAAGATGCCACTGATTTCTGGATGATCTAAAAAGAATAGATTTACTTTGACTACGTCTTCCACTGAAACGAAGTCACGGCTTTGCTCGCCAGCGCCATAACCACCATACTCGCCAAATAGCTTTACATGTCCATTGGCTTTGTATTGATGGTATTGATGAAAAGCTACCGATGCCATGCGACCCTTATGGGACTCACGAGGACCGTAAACATTGAAGTAGCGGAAACCAACTACCTGGGCTGTATTGGCTTTTTCAGCAAAGCGCTTGCGCATTACCTGATCAAATAAGAACTTAGAGTAACCGTAAATATTAAGAGGCTTCTCATGCTCACGGCTTTCAACAAACACATCAGATCCACCATAAGTTGCAGCCGAAGAAGCATATAGCAACTGTACTTTTTGCTCAGTGCAGATATCAAGCAAATCCATGGTGTAGCGATAGTTATTCGCCATCATGAAAATACCATCAGTTTCCATCGTATCGGAGCAAGCGCCTTCATGGAAAACCGCTTTCACCTTACCAAATCGTCCACTTCTGAATGCCTCTAGAAATTCATCTTTGTCTAGATAGTCAATGATGTCTAAATCAGCGAGGTTGCGATACTTGTCAGCAGGACGCAAGTCATCTACTGCAATAATATTTTTTTCGCCACGTGCATTGAGCGCCTGAACAATATTGGCACCAATAAAACCAGCTGCGCCGGTTACGATAATAGTCACTGTAATTCCTCTGAAGTAACGGTTGCAGTTCCCAGCTTACCAACTACGATGCTACCAGCACGGTTCGCAAGCGCCATCGCCTTTTCCAATGGCCATTTAGCCGCCAGTGCTACAGCCAGGGTTGCAATCACCGTATCGCCAGCCCCAGAAACATCGAATACTTCACGCGCCTGCGCCTTCACATGACTTACGCCCGATTCGGTATATAGGCTCATCCCATCCTCAGAACGAGTTAAGAGGAGCGCCTGGAGATCAAGAGATTTTCTGAGTGCTTGCGCTTTATTCGTTAAATCTTCTTCGCTTGTCCACTTACCAACCACCTGACGTAGCTCACTACGATTTGGGGTTAAGACGGTGGCGCCGCGATACTTTTCATAATCTTCACCCTTAGGGTCAACCAAGATCATTTTATTTTGTGCTCTAGCTTGCTCAATCATATGGGCAACTTGACCTAATGCACCCTTACCGTAATCAGACAGAATCAACACATCCGCATCGCCAACCAACTTTTCAAAACGCTCTAATTTATGAGCAAGTGCTTTTGCACTTGGGGTTTCTTCAAAATCTAAACGAATCAGCTGCTGTTGACGAGCAATCACGCGCAACTTCACAATCGTTGGTACATCAGCATCGATTTCCAATTGACTATCAACACCACCCGCTTTTAACAATTCAACCACTCGTTTACCAGGCTCATCATTACCAACAATGCCCAAAATAGTTGCTTTGGCATCCAGTGCAGCCACGTTACGCGCTACGTTAGCGGCGCCACCAAGTCGTTCATCAATCTTTCCGACCTGCACAACCGGTACGGGCGCTTCTGGAGAAATGCGATTAGTATCGCCAAACCAATAACGATCCAGCATGACATCGCCCACCACTAATAGGCGGGCTTTAGAAAACTGTTCTCGGTTAGCTTTTTCCATTTGGCAACTCTTTTATTATCTGTATTTTTACTACATGCGACTTAATTATGTCGCCCAATACCATGGTACTCAATGCCTAATTCTTGCATAGACGCTGGCTCGTAAAGGTTGCGACCGTCAAAAATAATGGCACGCTTGAGTTTTTGCATCAGCAAATCGAAGTCAGGGGTATGAAAAACCTTCCACTCCGTCACAATCACCAAGGCATCGGCGTCATCTAATGCAGACATCGGGTCAGCGGTCATCGATACTTGCTTGAGACCTTCTGGGTTGCCCTCAAAGTCTAGGTCTAGGCAATGTTTCGCCTCTGGCATAGCTACTGGATCATAGGCCACAATCGTTGCGCCACGCTTGACTAGCTCCTGAATAATTACACGGCTTGGCGCTTCACGCATATCGTCAGTATTCGGTTTAAAGGCAAGACCCCACAAGGCAAACTTCATACCCTTCAGATCGGCACCGAAACGCTTTTCGATCTTGTTCACCAAAGTGTATTTCTGCAACTCATTCACTGCTTCGACGGCATCGAGGATCTTTAAATCCCTACCATGCTCTTTAGCAGTTTTTGACAAGGCAGAAACATCCTTAGGAAAGCATGAGCCCCCATACCCGGTGCCCGGATATAAAAATCCAAAACCAATGCGGGAGTCTGAACCAATTCCTTGGCGAACATGCTCGATGTCAGCGCCTACTAAGTCCGCTAAGTTAGCTAACTCATTCATAAAGGAAATGCGAGTTGCCAACATTGCATTAGCTGCGTATTTAGTCAGCTCAGCACTTTTGACATCCATGTAGTAAGTACGCTCATGGTTGCGATTAAATGGAGCATAAAGTTTGCGCATCTGTTCTTTAGCGCGCAGCCCTGCTGGTGAGCTTTCAGTGCCAATCACAATTCGGTCTGGACGCATGAAGTCCTCTACCGCAGCCCCCTCTTTAAGAAACTCCGGATTGGAGACTACAGAGCATAGTTCTGGTGAGAGGCTACGCTTTTCTAATTCTTCAGTAATGGCTGCCTGCACCTTATCGGCTGTACCTACAGGCACAGTGGATTTATCAACGATGACTTTAGGGGTAGTCATATGACGACCAATATTGCGCGCTGCTGCGACTACGTATTGCAAATCAGCTGAGCCATCTTCATCGGGAGGAGTGCCTACAGCGATGAACTGGATATCACCATGGGCTACAGAGGCAGCAATATCGGTGGAGAACTGCAATCTGCCAGCCGTGCGATTGCGCTCAATCATTTCTTTAAGACCAGGCTCGTAAATCGGCACGCCGCCAGAATTCAGAATCTCTATCTTCTTAGGATCAACGTCTACGCAAAAGACGTTATTACCCTGTTCAGCCAGGCATGCGCCCGTAACTAAACCTACGTAACCGCTACCGATGATGGTGACTTTCAAATCAGCTCCAAAAATTTTATAGTGACGTACAACATTACAACCTTAATTCATGACTATTTAATTAAACTACTTACATCGAAGGACCGGAAGGGGCACTGCCCTCACTGCGCCTTGGTGAATAAGCTTCCCAATGATTACAGCCGGGGCACTGCCAATAAAATCTTCGCGCCCTAAAACCGCAGTTGCCACAGGTGTAGCGCGCCAAGCTGTTAGTACGCTGGCGTAAGAGGTTCAATATAGACTGAAGCTCCAAGAGTCTCTCTGGGTTGGCGCTGCCCTCTTCTAATGCAAGGCGAGTTTCAGCCAATTTCGATAATGCAATTAATGTTGGTGAGTGCTGCATCACGTCGGATAACATGGCATTAGCTGCCTGAGGCCCACGAATCTTCATGAGATGCTTATGCACAATATCCAGCAATTCACCTGTGGCCTGAGTCTTTAGCAACTCATAAAGGAGATCCAATCCCTCATTCTCTTTGCCGATAGCTGCATGCGCAAGCATCCAACGATCTGCGAGTAAATGCATATAGGCAGGATGAGAGCTAGCAATCAAGCTCCAAGCCTCAATTGCTTGAGTGGGTCTATCCATTGCTACCAAATAATCACCCTGCAAAATCAGTGCGCGAGCATGGTTGGGTACAGCCTGTAGTGCGCGCTGTATTGATTGCTCTGCTTCAATCAAGTCTTTGCGGCGCAAGGCCTCTTGACCCAGCTCACAATGAAATTGTGCGATTTCAGTATGGTGTGATTTTCCCTGGAGACCTTCCAGCTCACTTGCAGCAATGATGGCTTTTTTCCAATCATGCTCAATTTGGTACATCTCCAGCAAACTCTCTTTCGCTGGTTCAGCATACTTTCCATTACCGACGCGGTTCAATGAAGCCTCTGCCCGATCGAGTAAACCAGCGCGCAAGAAGTCGCGCCCCAACTCATAGGCAGCATGATCACGGTCACGCGGCTTTAAATCATCACGATTCGCTAAATGCTGATGCACTCGAATAGCACGCTCAGTCTCGCCACGACGACGGAATAAATTGCCTAATGAAAAATGAAGTTCAACAGTCTCTGGGTCTAACTGTGCAATTTTGACTAAAGTTTCAATCGCTTGATCTGGTTGCTCATTCAGTAAAAGGCTTAAACCTTTAAATGTTGAACGCTGCTGACGCATGCGCTCACGCTCATCCATGCGATTCTCAAGACGTAAGTCCCAGCGTGCTGCTAGCCAACCAATGCCAAACATGACTGGTAGTAGCAATAACCAAGCGGTAGCTATCTGAATCATGCTGTGCAGAAATTAAATAAAAAAATGGCCCGAATGGACCACTGAGGTTGAGCCTGAATCTTAGGCACCAGAACCCTCTTTGGGGCCCGCCTGCTTCAACGGCTTGTAATCTACTCGCTCGCGCAACTCTTTGCCAGGCTTGAAGTGTGGAACGCGTTTTTCTGGAATCAACACTTTCTCACCAGACTTTGGATTACGTCCAGTGCGCGCAGGACGATGATGAAGCACAAAGCTCCCTACGCCGCGCAACTCGATACGCTTGCCCTCAGCCAAAGCATGAGTCATTGTGTCCAGCAATGTTTTTACCGCCAACTCCACATCCCTAGGCAAAAGCTGCGGAAATTGTTCCGCGAGGCTCTCCACTAGTTCGGAGCGGGTAATAGCTTGTTGCTCTTGATCCGTCATGATCTATCAATAAAAAATCGCCGCTCTCCTCATGGAAAGCGGCGATATTGATTTAGCCTTGATTGTCCAATTTTGCTTTTAACAAAGCACCCAAATTGGTTGTGCCAGACTGCGCATCACCTTGGAGCTTGCTCATTGCATCTTGTTGATCAGAGCTGTCTTTTGCTTTAATTGAAAGATTGATAACGCGTGACTTACGATCAATATTAATGATCATTGCAGTTACGCTGTCGCCCTCTTTCAATACATTGCGTGCATCTTCAACGCGATCTGTTGAGATCTCAGAAGCACGTAAGTAAGCTTCAACTTCATCAGCCAAGTGAATAGTTGCACCCTTGGCATCAACCGCTTTCACAGTACCAGTAACAAGGCTACCCTTGTCGCTGACAGATGTGTAGTTGTTGAATGGGTCGCCAGACAATTGCTTGATACCAAGAGAGATACGCTCTTTCTCAACATCAATTGCCAATACAGTGGCTTCAACTTCATCACCTTTTTTGTATTTCTTAACAGCTTCTTCGCCTGGCTCATTCCATGAGAGGTCTGAGAGGTGAACTAAACCGTCGATACCGCCAGGCAAGCCAATGAACACGCCAAAGTCAGTAATAGACTTGATTGCGCCAGTGAGCTTATCGCCTTTTTGCTGTGCACGTGAGAACTCTTCCCATGGATTTGCTTTGCACTGCTTGATGCCTAAGCTAATACGACGCTTGTCTTCATCAATGTCCAGAACCATGACTTCAACTTCGGTTCCTAATGCTGTAGCTTTACTTGGAGCAACGTTCTTGTTAGTCCAGTCCATTTCAGAAACGTGTACTAAACCTTCGATGCCGGATTCGATTTCCACGAATGCGCCGTAGTCAGTCAGGTTAGTTACTTTGCCGAATAAACGGGTATTCGGTGGGTAACGACGAGCGATACCAACCCAAGGATCATCACCTAATTGCTTCACGCCGAGTGAAACACGGTTCTTCTCTTGATCGAACTTCAAAATCTTTGCGGTTACTTCTTGACCAACAGTCAACATCTCGCTTGGGTGACGCACACGACGCCATGCCAAGTCAGTGATGTGCAAGAGGCCATCGATACCACCGAGGTCAACGAACGCGCCGTAATCAGTGATGTTCTTAACGAGGCCAGTAACTACTGCGCCTTCTTTAAGGTTAGACATCAACTTAGCACGCTCTTCACCTTGGCTAGCTTCAACAACAGCACGGCGTGACAACACTACGTTGTTACGCTTACGGTCGAGCTTGATAACCTTGAACTCCATCGTCTTACCTTCGTAAGGGCTGGTGTCTTTGATTGGGCGAGTATCAACGAGTGATCCAGGCAAGAATGCGCGGATACCGTTAACCATGACAGTCAAGCCGCCTTTAACCTTACCAGTAACAGTACCGGTAACGATTTCAGCTTGCTCGAGAGCTTTTTCCAAATTCATCCATGAGGCCAAGCGCTTAGCTTTGTCACGGGAAAGGATTGTGTCGCCATAGCCGTTCTCAAGAGCGTCAATAGCAACAGAAACGAAATCGCCAGGAGCTACTTCAATCTCGCCAGCGTCGTTATGGAATTCTTCAACAGGAATAAACGCTTCAGACTTTAAGCCAGCGTTAACAACGACGAAGTTATGGTCGATGCGAAGAACTTCAGCCGAAATAACTTGGCCGGTCTTCATATTCGATCGGGTTAATGATTCTTCAAATAATTCTGCAAATGATTCAGACATGTGTATTCACTTTGTGCCGCCAGAAGGCCTGACGGGTTAGGTTAAAAAAGCCTTTAAGAAACACGCTAATGAAATGATCGCGTTGTGGAGTTTCTCAAGACGCCAAAACTACTTCTTACAAAACTAGGCGATTGCAGATTGATACCAATCCAAAACCGTCTTAACTGCTTGATCTATCGATAAATCTGATGTTTCAAGCACTTTTGCACCATCTGCAACTAACAAGGGTGCGGCACCTCGACTACTGTCTCTGGCATCGCGCTCCTGCAAATCTTGCAGTAAGTCGGAAAGTTTAGCAGAAATTCCCTTAGCTATCAATTGCTTATAGCGACGCTCAGCTCTGGCAGCGGCAGTGGCAGTCAGAAAAACCTTCAGAACTGCGTCTGGGAATATCACGCTGGCCATATCCCTGCCATCGGCCACCAGGCCCGGAG
Source organism: Polynucleobacter ibericus (assembly GCF_018687955.1). NCBI lineage: Bacteria > Pseudomonadati > Pseudomonadota > Betaproteobacteria > Burkholderiales > Burkholderiaceae > Polynucleobacter > Polynucleobacter ibericus. The sequence goes on from NZ_CP061309.1 coordinate 1,432,776, forward strand.
ATTGGCGAAAACTGCGCTGCAGACCCACTAAAGCAGCCCTTACCTCTGGATGAACCGCTATAGCCGATGCCCGTAAACCGATGTTTTCAACCCGAATGGCGTCAGTTATATCCTCGCCATTCAGGAAAATTTGACCATTTTTGAATGAAATCAATAACTTAGGAACTAATAGACCTAATTCCGGACCATTTTTGACATCTATTCCCTGTTGTTCACTGGCCAAGGCCACCAAACGATAAAGGGCGCCGCTGTCCAAATAATGAAAGCCTAACTTTTCTGCCACCAAAGAAGCAACCGTTCCCTTGCCTGAGGCGGTAGGACCATCAATAGCGATGACCGGGAATGCGCTCATGAAATTAATTCACGACCTTCGCAAATTCAGCGAAGTAAGTTGGGAATGTTTTCGCTACACAATTCGGATCATTAATCTTTAGCGAATTTGGCCCAAAGGCAGCGAGAGAAAAGCACATTGCCATACGATGGTCATCGTAAGTATCAATGCCTTCACATGGCGATTTCCAATCAGATTGTGATGCTGGGGCCTGCACAACAATGTAATCAGCCCCCTCTTCAACAATGGCGCCAACTTTTTTCAACTCTTTTGCCATTGCGGCAATGCGATCGGTTTCTTTAACGCGCCAGCTCGCAATATTATTTAAGCGAGTTGGGCCTTCAGCAAATAAAGCAGCGACTGCCAGTGTCATTGCTGCATCTGGAATTTCGGTGCAATCAATCGTGATGCCATTCAGTTTGCCGTTTGCATTTTTGACGCCAGCAACTTCTATCCAATCTTCACCAGCACTAATGTTTGCGCCCATTAAAGCGAGTGCATCAGCAAATGCCACATCGCCCTGAATGCTGTCTTTACCAACACCCAGAACACGCACAGGACCGCCGCTAATGGCGCCCAAGGCTAAGAAGTAAGAAGCAGATGAAGCATCACCCTCTACAGATAACTGCCCAGGGCTCCTATAAACAGCGTCAGATGTCTTTGCGGGAATGATGAATAATTGTTTATCAGGGCAAGCAACGTTCACACCAAAGCGCGCCATCAACTTTAGGGTGATATCGATATACGGACGAGAAATCAATTCGCCGATGACTTCAATACAAACTGGATCTTTAGCAACTAGAGGTAAGGCCATGAGTAATGCTGTCAAGAACTGACTCGATACATCGCCGCGGACCTTAACAACATCTTTAATTTGAATATCTGCTGCCAATATTTTGATTGGAGGGTAGCCCTCTTGCAATTCATATTCAATCTTGGCACCCACTTGACGTAGACCATCAACCAAATCTCGAATAGGCCTCTCATGCATACGTGCTACACCAGACAATCGATAGTTACCACCTTGCATTGCTAAGGCAGCAGTAAGTGGACGAATCGCAGTGCCCGCATTACCCATGAAGAGGTCTACTTCACGCACAGGAAATTGACCCTTACATCCTTCAACAACACATACATTGTTTGCTTGATCGGTCACCGCAAGGCCTAACTGACGCAAAGCTTCACGCATTACCTGAGTGTCATCAGCATCTAGCAAGTTTGTGAGCGTGGTTGTACCAGTTGATAAAGCAGCCAATAGCAACGCACGATTCGAAATACTCTTAGATCCCGGTAACACAATCGAGCCTTGCGCCCGCTTAAAAGGTCCAATAGTGATATCTGGCAAACCACTCATTAAAGTACGTCCAAATCTTGACGCGCTTTGCTCGCCTTATTAAATAATTTTTCTAAACCAGAGCCATCGTTTTCGGCAACGAGTTTACGCATGTGATTCACGATGAGTAAATACTGATCCAGCTCTTTTAAAATTGCAGTCCGATTACCTAGACAAATATCACGCCACATCTCAGGACTCGAGGCAGCAATGCGGGTGAAATCCTTAAAACCAGCACCCACATGGCTTAATTTTTGATCAGCGTCTTCAGAGTTCACTACGCTGGCCATCAATGCATAAGACAGAAGATGAGGGAGGTGTGAAACCGCTGCGTAAATAGCATCGTGCTGAACAACACCAATCTTCTTCACCTCAGAGCCAACCGACTCCCAAAAACCTGTGATCAAAGCAATATCTTCGGGTGAGTTCTCTTGCAATGGGCAAATAATAGTTTGCTTACCTTGAAATAAATCAGCCTTAGCAGCACTTGCTCCATGCTGTGCTCCTCCAGCAATCGGATGAGCAGGTACAAACTGACAAGCCTTCTTGCCCAATACTTCTTTGGCAGCCAAAATCACATCACCTTTAGTGCTACCAGCATCAGTAATCATGGTGCGAGGCTCAAGATGTGGCTCAATCACTTCAAACGCAGCACGCATTTGTGCCACTGGCACACAAAGCACAATCACATCAGACTGCTTTGCGGCTTCAACTAAATCTACTACCCCATCAATCGCACCCATCTTTTGCGCTTGATCTAAATTTTCCTTGCTGCGACCGACACCCAGCACTTTAGTAACCACGCCTGCTTTTTTGAGCGCCAAGCCTAAAGATGCGCCAATCAAACCAACCCCAACGATGGTGACAGTGCCGTGATTACTTGCTGGATTAATAACTGTCATTAGGAAAGTATTTCTTTTAAAGCTGCAATGAAAGCTGCATTTTCTTCCGGCAAGCCAATAGAGATGCGCAGCCACTGCGGTAAGCCATAGTTACCAACTGGACGAACAATAATGCCGCGCTTGAGTAACTCTAAGTTGATACGCGCACCTGCCTGGTCATCTTCACCTACTTTAACTAAGACAAAGTTACCTGCTGATGGCAGATACCGCAAACCCAATTCATCAAAAGTTTTGGTGAGCTGAGCATAACCAGCACGATTCAACTCAAAGCCTTGCTGTAAGAATGCGGTATCTTGAAAAGCTGCAATCGCTGCAGCCTGTGCCAAGCTATTGACGTTAAATGGCTGACGAATGCGATTTAATAGATCGGTTAAATGTGGCTGAGCAACACCGTAACCAATGCGCAAGCCTGCTAAACCATATGCTTTTGAGAAGCTACGGGACAAAATCATATTTGGGAAACGCTTTACCCAGGCAATCGCATCGTAGCGTTGCTCAGGCGTCAGGTATTCGTTATAGGCCTCATCAAGTACCACCACCACATTGGATGGAACCGCCACCAAGAAATCCTCGATCTCTTTAGCGGTCAAATAACTGCCAGTTGGATTATTCGGATTGGCCACAAATACCAACTTGGCTTTATCCCCGGAAGCTTTAATAGCCGCGAGCATGGCCGGTAAATCATGGCCATAAATATCCGTAGCATTAACTTCAACTGCTTTAGCACCAACGGCTTGTGTAGCTAGTGGATATACGGCAAATGCATGTTTGGAAAAGATCACTTCATCGCCAGCTTGTGCTACAGCACGCGCAGCCAATTCCAAAATATCGTTACTGCCATTACCCAAGGTAATCCAATCGGTTGGTACACCAAGGCGTGCGGCAAGTACATTCTTCAACTCAAAGCCATTGGAATCAGGGTAGCGACCTAAATCACTCGCTGCTTTGAGCATGGCATCTTGTGCAGACTTAGGCATACCTAATGGATTTTCATTGGAGGCCAATTTGACGATCTTGCTCTCATCCAAACCATACTCACGAGCAACTTCGCTAATGGGACGCCCGCCAACATAAGGGGCAATCGCATGAATATGTTTTAGACCAATCTTGGAAGTCATTCTGATTTCTATTTACTAAAGTATTTTGATGTTTTTAACCAGCTCAGGCAGAGTGAGGATAAGAACCTAGGTTCTTGTAGAAAGCAGCTACGCCTTTCAGCTCCTCAAGCGCATTTAATACTTTGGCATCATCAGCATGACCAGCAATATCAATATAGAAGTGATACTCCCAAGTGCCTTTGCGCGCAGGCCGAGATTCAAAGCGATTCATGGATACGCCATGCTTTGCCAAAGGCGCTAACAAGCGGTGCACTGCACCCGGCTGGTTATCTACTGAGAGCACTAAAGAGGTTTGATCCTTGCCAGTTGGTTGGCAGACATAGTTACCTACAACAACAAAACGAGTGCGGTTTTGTGGATCATCCTGAATCTGCGCAGCTACTGCTTGCAAGCCGTAAGCTTCTTGCGCAGGATCACCGGCGATTGCAGCCAAAGTAGAATCACTAGCCGCCATACGAGCTGCTTCTGCATTACTGCTAACTGCCTGGCGCTTGAGTTGTGGAGCATGCACACTTAACCATTGTTGACACTGGGCCAAGGCTTGAGCATGAGCGCAAACCGTGGTTACGCCATCTAGATTGCCGCTCTTTGTTAATAAGTGATGACGAATTGGCAACACTACTTCACCGCTAATACGCATAGAAGAATCGAGCAATAAATCTAATGTGCGTGAAATCGCGCCTTCGCTGGAGTTCTCTACCGGCACAACTCCAAACTGTGCAGCACCCTTCTCCACAGCTTTAAATACCTCGTCCAAACTGGCGCAAGGCAGACCAGCAATTGAGTGACCGAAATAGGTTTGCGCAGCTTGCTCAGAAAACGTTCCAACTGGACCAAGGTAAGCAATTGTTTGACGAGCTTCTAATGCTCTGCATGCAGACATCACTTCGCGCCAAATAGCAGCGATGCCATCTGGAAATAAAGGGCCTTTGTTAATCTCTTGTAAACGAGCAACTACTTGGCGCTCACGCTCGGGACGGAACACAGGTGAAGCAAAGCCACCTTTAACATGTCCCACTTCTTGCGCAGCTTTTGCGCGCTGGGTGAGTAAATCCAAAATCTGCGCATCCAATGCGTCAATCTTTTCCCGCAAGGGAGCTAAGCGCTGTTCTTCAGTACTCATTAAGCCCGCCTTTCAAAGTCTTGCATAAATTCAACTAAGGCTTTAACACCTTCAATCGGCATTGCGTTATAGATGCTGGCACGCATACCGCCTGCAGCCTTATGGCCACGCAATGCCACTAAGCCAGCAGCATTCGATTGCGCTAAAAACTCTGCATTCAGGTTCTCATCTTTTAAGAAAAAAGTCACGTTCATACGTGAACGATATTCTTTAGTGACGCGATTTTCATACAAGCTACTTTGATCTAAAAAGCTATAGAGCAGATCGGCTTTTTCTTGATTGCGCTTCTCAATCGCTTTAACGCCACCCTGCTTGAGCAACCACTTGAAGCCAAGGCCAGCCATATAGATCGAAAAAGTTGGTGGCGTATTAATCATGGATTGGGTATTCGCCTGCACTGACCAATCCCAAATAGTTGGAGTAATGCTCATGCTATGGCCAATCAAATCCTTGCGAACAATCACAATCGTCACGCCAGATGGGCCAATATTTTTTTGTGCCCCACCAAACCAAACAGCGCACTGATTGACATCCATTTCTTTAGAAAGAATGTTGCTGGAGATATCTGCGACTAAGGGGATATTGCCAACATCTGGCACACCTGGGAACTCAACACCGCCAATAGTCTCATTCGCACAGTAATGCACGTAGGCAGCATCACTTGATAAATTCCAAGTTGATCTAGCCGGTATGGTGTTGAATTTTTCTGCAGCAGATGAGGCAGTTAAATTTGCTGAGCCGTATTTCTGCGCTTCTTTAAATGACTTTTCTGACCAAACACCGGTGACTATGAAATCAGCCTTAGGGCCATTCTTAGCCAAAGGCATCAGATTCATTGGGATTGCTGCGTTTTGACCAAGACCGCCACCTTGCAGTAGCAAGATCTCGTAGCTGTCCGGAATGTTCATCAAAGTACGAAGGTCTTGAATAACCTCTTCGTACACTTCCATAAACTCTTTACTGCGGTGACTAATCTCCATCACGCTGGTACCGAGTCCGCGCCAATTGAGCATTTCATCGGCAGCCTGCTTCAACACCTCTTCAGGCAAAGTAGCAGGCCCCGCAGCGAAATTAAAAATGCGGCGGTCAAAAGTCATGATGTTTGTTAGTTGTGTGGTGACGCTTTAAGCGTCACCTGCCGTATCAGAATTAGAATCCGTTGCTGGATCAGCAGACACATCACCTTCTTCTACATCATCAACATCACTTTCATCATCAGAATCGCTCTCGGCAATACGCTGTAAACCAGACAAGCGGGTGCCTTCATCAACGTTGATCAAAGTAACACCTTGAGTAGCGCGACCCATTTCACGAATTTCAGAAACACGTGTACGCACCAAAATACCGCCAGTAGTAATCAACATAATCTGATCTTCTGGCGATACCAAGGCAGCAGCAACAACCTTGCCATTACGCTCAGTTGTCTGAATAGCAATCATGCCCTTGGTGCCACGGCCATGACGAGTGTATTCAGCAATTGGAGTACGTTTTCCGTAACCATTTTCTGTTGCAGTTAATACGCTACTTGGAATAGCGATGCCGTTGGCATCGACTACAGCCGCCTCAGCGCCCTCTGCAGCTTCGGCGGGAGCAACCAACATAGCGATCACCTGATGACCTTCGCCTAGGTTCATACCACGTACACCACGTGCGGTACGACCCATTGGACGAACATCGTTCTCATCAAAGCGTACTGCTTTACCTGCATCCGAGAACAACATCACATCATGCTGACCATCGGTTATCGCTGCACCTACCAAGAAGTCGTTCTCATTCAAGTCGACCGCAATAATTCCGGCCTTACGTGGATTAGAGAAGTCAGATAAACGTGTCTTCTTGACGGTACCCAAGCTGGTAGCCATAAAGACGTAATGATCATCTTGATAGCCCTTGATCGGGAGAATTACCGTAATCTTTTCGCCTTCGATCAACGGGAACATATTCACAATAGGCTTGCCGCGTGAAGTACGACTTCCTTGCGGAACTTCCCAAACTTTGAGCCAGTACATACGGCCGCGATCGGAGAAGCACAAAATAATGTCATGCGTATTGGCAACGAAGAGTGTATCAATCCAATCTTCATTCTTAGTAGCTGCAGCTTGCTTGCCGCGTCCACCACGTTTTTGCGCACGATATTCACTCAGCGGCTGACTCTTCATGTAACCAGTATTCGAGAGTGTCACCACCATATCTTGCGGTGTAATCAAATCTTCTGTGAAGAGCTCGGTTGCATTCATTTCAATAAATGAACGTCGTCCTGAATCGCCGCCGGCAATACCAAATTCAGATTGCACTTCTTTCAACTCAGTTTCGATTACTTGAGTCACGCGCTCTGGCTTCGCTAACAAATCAAGTAAGTCAGAAATCTCGGACATCACTTCTTTGTACTCATTAACGATCTTGTCTTGCTCAAGGCCAGTCAAGCGTTGTAAACGCATCTGCAAAATTTCTTGCGCTTGACTATCAGAGAGGCGATACAAGCCAGTAGTTTGCATACCGTACTCAGGCAACAATCCCTCTGGGCGATAAGCGTTACGGCCGCCTGGCGTATCGGTCTCAGCACGCGCCAACATCTCACGCACCATTGAGGAATCCCAAGCTTTACCCATCAACTCCTGCTTAGCAATCACTGGGTTAGCAGCAGCTTTAATAATCGCAATAAACTCATCGATGTTTGCTAATGCAACAGCTAAACCTTCTAAGACGTGACCACGATCGCGTGCTTTACGCAATTCAAAAATCGTACGACGTGTAACTACTTCGCGACGATGCTGCAAGAAGTACTCAAGCATTTGCTTCAAGTTCAACAAACGTGGTTGGTTATCAACCAAGGCCACCATGTTCATACCGAAGTTATCTTGTAACTGTGTGCTCTTATACAAATTGTTGAGAACCACTTCAGGCACTTCACCGCGTTTGAGTTCAATCACAACACGCATACCGGATTTATCTGATTCATCACGCAAATCAGAAATACCTTCAACTTTTTTCTCATTCACCAACTCAGCAATGCGCTCGAGCAAGTTCTTTTTGTTTACTTGGTATGGCAGCTCGTCAACGATGATGGCTTGACGTGCGCCCTTATCCAAATCTTCAAAGTGAGTTTTGGCACGCATCACTACACGGCCACGACCAGTGCGATAGCCCTCACGAACGCCTTGAACGCCGTAAATAATGCCGGCGGTCGGGAAATCGGGTGCTGGAATGATCTCAATGAGCTCATCAATCGTGCATTCTGGGTTGTGAAGCACGTGCAAACAGGCTGTAACCACCTCATCGAGGTTGTGGGGAGGGATATTGGTCGCCATACCCACAGCAATGCCAGAACTGCCATTTATCAGCAAATTAGGCACTTTGGCAGGCAGAATCAGGGGTTCCTTCTCGCTACCGTCGTAATTTGGCCCGAAATCGACCGTTTCCTTGTCCAAATCAGCCAAAAGCTCATGGGCGATCTTACGAAGGCGGATCTCGGTATACCGCATTGCAGCAGCGTTATCACCGTCTACGGAGCCAAAGTTACCCTGCCCGTCAACCAGCATATAGCGCAGAGAGAAATCCTGGGCCATTCGAACGATCGTGTCATACACCGCAGAATCACCGTGCGGATGGTATTTACCGATTACATCGCCAACTATACGGGCAGATTTTTTGTAAGCTCGGTTCCAATCGTTGTTTAATTCATACATAGCGAATAAGACCCGGCGGTGAACCGGTTTGAGGCCGTCACGCACGTCTGGCAGGGCTCTGCCGACGATGACGCTCATTGCGTAGTCCAAATAGGACCGCCGCATTTCGTCTTCGAGGGATATTGGTAGTGTTTCTTTAGCGGCTTGTTCCATCTAGAAATAATATCATTTTGATGACAGGTAGGCCCTATGCTAAGATTCTGTCAGTTTGTACGAAATTGAGATGTGTCGCTTTGCAGTTTTTGCATCAAGGTAGGGCGAATTACATTTAAGTTTGACTTTAATTAAAAAAGAGATTTTTGAGGACTAAAAATGAACAAAACCCTAAAAGTGTTGCTGGCTTCTGTTATCACTGTTTCTGCTTCTGCAGCAATTGCTTCTGATAACTGGGAAAACAGCTCTGGCTTGAATTGGAAAAACGGCGATGGCACATTGTGCTGGCGCGATAACAACTGGACACCTGCTACTGCAGCTAAAGGTTGTGACGGTGCTTTAGCTCCTAAACCAGCTGCTGCTGGCGTTAGCCAAAGCAAAATCACTTTGCAAGCTGACACACTTTATGACTTCAACAAGTCTGACTTGAAGCCAGAAGGTAAAGCTACTTTGGACAAGATCGCTAAAGATTTGAGCAAGATCAAGTTAGAAGTAATCATCGCTGTTGGTAACACTGATAGCGTTGGTACAGATGCATACAACATGGCCCTCGGTCAGCGTCGTGCGCAATCCGTTAAGACTTACCTCGTAAGCAAAGGTGTTGACGGTAGCCGTATCTACACAGAATCTAAAGGCAAGAGCAATCCAGTTGCATCAAACGCAACTGCTGAAGGCCGCGCTAAGAACCGCCGTACTGACATCGAAGTTGTTGGTACAGCAGCTAAGTAATTCACTTTACTTGTAAAAAAGCCCGCTTCTAGCGGGCTTTTTTATTTCCGCTATATTCATAACTTCTTCAATCGCCTTACGATTAGCCAATCCATATGAACGTCGACCAGTCCGAAATCGCCAAATTTAGCGCCCTAGCCCATCGCTGGTGGGACCCCAATAGCGAATTCAAGCCTTTGCATGCCATCAATCCTTTGCGCCTCGACTGGATCAAATCCTTTGTCAATTTAGAGGGTAAGAAAGTGGTTGATATTGGTTGCGGTGGCGGCATCCTAGCGGAATCCATTTCTCAATCAGGCGCAGATACTACTGGCATTGATTTATCAGAAAAAGCACTCAAAGTTGCTGAATTGCATGCCCTGGAAGTGGGCGCTAACCTTACTTATCGCTCTATCTCAGCAGAAGCGCTAGCGGATGAGCAACCCGAACAATATGACGTAGTGACTTGCATGGAGATGTTGGAGCACGTGCCTGACCCTGCATCTGTAGTTCGCGCCTGTGCCAAACTTTGTAAACCAGGCGGCACTTTATTTTTTAGCACCCTGAATCGCAATCCCAAGTCCTACTTATTTGCCATTATTGGCGCTGAATACATCCTCAAATTACTCCCCAAGGGTACTCACGAATATGCTAAATTCATTAAGCCCTCTGAATTAGTAGCATTTACTCGCCATGCAGGCTTAGAGATGCTCGGGGTGAAGGGTATGAGCTACAACCCAATTACCCAGGTATATAGCCTAGGTGAAGATGTGAGCGTCAATTACATGATTGCCGTTCGAAAGTAATTGATCAGTGAACAATCTTTCCAGTCCTTACGCAGGCATCTTTTTTGATTTAGATGGCACATTAGCTGACACCGCCCCTGATTTAGTCGCTGCCACCAATAAATTACTGATTGCACGCAATTTGGCGCCCAAGCCTTATGAGTTTCTGCGCCCCTTTGCATCCGCTGGTGCGCGCGGATTACTTGAAGGCGCCTTTGGCATCGCTCCCGATCATGAAGATTTCGTTGTATTACGTGATGAATTTTTCAGTAATTACGAAAATGCCTTGCTCGTAGACAGTAAATTATTTGATGGGATTGCTCATTTGCTCGATCAAATGGATAAAGCCAAACTCCCTTGGGGCATCATCACCAACAAAAGCGAACGCTTTACCAACCCATTAACTGACCTGATGGGCTTACGTCAGCGTGCCGCTTCGACCGTCTCCGGCGACACCACCCCATACTCTAAGCCACATCCAGAGCCGATTCTGCACGCAGCCAGGTCAACTAATATTGACCCCACAAAGTCAATCTATGTTGGAGATGACATTAGAGACGTTCTCGCGGGGAAAGCTGCAGGCATGAAGACCGTGGCAGCAGCATATGGCTATTGCGGCTGTAAAGAGCCTCCTGAGGCCTGGGGTGCCGATTACATCATCAATCACCCAGCCGAATTACTGCAAATCATCTTCCCCAATAGGGAATAAAACAAAAGATATTCAGCAATTTAAGGTGAGCAGCCTTAAAATAGGGTTTCCTATGCATGAACTCCGGGGTCGACATGGTTTCGACGTGGATTACAAAGCATCAAGGGCATACCGAGGACCCGTTATCTCGTAAATCAATGGGAATGTAATAACTGCAAACGACGAACGTTTCGCACTAGCCGCTTAATTGCGGTTGCCCCTGAACTGATTCTCTCTTGGGTCAGCTAGCGAAAGCTAGATCAGGGTCATATACAAGAGATAAGATCATTTCATGTCACGGGGAATGATTCGAAAACTTAGTGAATCGTCAGCAAGGAACGTGTCAGTCCGTGCCTAACTGATTAAATCAAACGATATGACTAAGTATGTAGAACTTGTTGTAGAGGATTTGCGGACGCGGGTTCGATTCCCGCCGACTCCACCAATAAAAGCCAACATTAAGAGGCTGCACTAAAACCCTTCTTTCAAATGAACGAAGGGTTTTGTGTTTCTAAGGGCCGGCAATATGTTCGGGGGGTAAATTAGCCTCATGACGCTCATACATTTTTTTGTAGAGTGCTTCTAAATTTTTAGTAAACAGTGGTGTATCAAATAAAGGCTTAACCAATCGATTCTCGGCTAGTCGCGCCTTAATTGCTTGTAGAGCAGATTTGTCATGAGCCAATTCAATTGCACGTTGCTCGTACTCTTCAGGCGTTTGGACAATCAACTCCTGCATTTCCAATGCATTCAGAAGGCTTGCTGCAACCCTACCTGGAAAAGTTTTGCCTGGAAGAGTCAATACCGGCACGCCAGCCCATAACGCATCACTTGCGGTAGTGTGCGCATTGTAAGGAAGCGTATCCAAAAACAGATCTGCCATTTTTTGACGAGCCAAATGCTCTGGAAGGGGCAGTCTTTTTGCAAAAATAATGCGGTCTGAAGAAATACCTCTTTTAAGAGCCTCGGCCTTGAGATTTTTTTCAGCAACTTCATTATCTTGGATTAACCACAAAACACTTCCCTCTACTGCCTTCAAAATACGCATCCAACAATCAAAAGTTTCAGGCGTGATCTTGTAGTTATTGTTAAAGCAACAATAAACGAAGCCTATTTCCGGCAAACCCAGTTCTGCGCGAGAATTTTGTTTATCAGAAATAATCCGCTTTGAATCATTGGCCTGATAACTATTGGGCATGTACGCAATTTTTTCCACGTAATGTACGCGACTATCAGGTGGAATCACTACAGAATCCGCTATCAAATAATCCATATATTCTGCACCCAGGGTTCCTGGGAATCCCAAATAATTAACCTGAATAGGCGCTGGATGCGAAGCAAAGATGTTTTGACGCCCTTCTCCAAAATAGCCATTTAAATTAACCAAAATATCGATATTCAAATCTTGAATTAATTGAACAACTTCGGAATCTGTCTTTTGGCTAATATCGATCATTTCTGTAAAAGCATTTTTCATCCGCGGCCTCAGAATGCCGCCATCATCCCAGCCATTATCTAAAGCATAAATTTCAAAGTGCTCAGGATCATGGCACTCATACACACCGGTCATCAGTACGGATGTCGCCTGATCTCTAAATTCACCACATAAGTAGGCAATACGAATTTTTTCATTCTTTGGTTTCAGCACAGACTCTGTAGTTGATCTTTCTGTTGCAGGAAAACGATGCTTAGCAAATATCTTGGCCGTCTCTAAAAGATCCTGTTCTGATGTAGAAATTCCCTGGTACCCAAAAGGCTCCGCAGCTAACTGATGGGCACGTAGGTCCTGCTGAACCTTTAAATAGATGCCCTCCAAATCAGCCCAATCACAAATGAGCATTTTGTAGTGCAAGATAATGCCAAGTAAAAAGGGTTCGGTAGGCCGTAATTGGTAGGCAGTGATGTAAGCATGCAAAGCTTCTTCATAGCGCTTTAGTTCACCAAATATTTTTCCCTTGTTGAACCACCCCTCAGTCATATTGGGCTGCAAGGTCACTGCTTTTTCGTAGCAATCCAAAGCTTCTTCACGCTTACGAAGATTGTCTAAACTTCTACCGTAGTTAACCCAAGCCTCAGGATTTTGAGGGTCCAAATCAATTGCTCTACGGTGATATTTCAGAGCTTCAGCATCTCGTTGCAGCGCGGATAAAGCTTTTGCGGCGTTAAAAAGAAGCGCCGGATCATCAGGAGTAACCAGCAGTGCCCGCTCAAAAAACATCAAAGCATCAATTGGTCGATTTTGCATTCCACAAACAACACCCATTAAATGTAGGGCATCGGGATTATCTGGGTTAGCAATAGATACTTCCTTGAGTAAAAATTCAGCCTCAAGAAGTTGATTATTTTGAAGAGCCTCAAAGACTTTTTGGAACATACCAAGACTATAAATTGATCAGCGTTAAATTTTAAAGCTAAGTTTGAGAACTCAGGCGCCATAGAGAGGTGACTTCCTGTGATCGGGCTGCATACAATGCATCCGTTTTATCAAATGCTTTTTGATGTGTAGGTTTAGTATCAATGCGTGTTATCACCTTCAGGCCAGCTTGCTCAATCCAATGGAGAAGCCCCTCTCTTGTTCTTAGACCCAAGTGTTCTGCCAAGTCAGAAAGAATGAGCCAACCTTCACCACCTGGAAGCAGATGATCGTTCAATTCACCCAAGAAACCCCTCAACATCTGGCTCTCTGGGTCATATACCGCATGTTCTAGAGAAGAGCTTGGTCTTGCGGGCAGCCATGGTGGGTTACAAACAATCAGCGCAGCTTTACCTGAAGGGAAAAGATTAGTTTTATGAACTTCAATCTGATCTCCAAGGCTCAATGAATTGACATTATCTCGAGCGCAATCAATAGCTCGATCACTCAGATCAGTCGCAATAATCCTCTGTATATCGCGCAGAGCCAAAACAACCGCCAAAACTCCAGTCCCCGTACCAATATCAAAGGCTGTAGAGTTTTGTTTTATTGCTGCCGGTAGCGGTGCTTTTAGGATCAGATTAATATATTCACTGCGCACTGGAGAGAAAACGCCATAGTGTGGATGTATTCGAACTTCTTCATCATCTCTAGTAAGAACTTGTACACCCGTCTTGCGCCACTCATGGGCGCTGATCACACCCAACAACTCTCGTAGTGAAATCACATAAGAGTCTTTTTGTGGGCCATAAGCTTCCAAGCAGGCTTGGGATACATCCGGAGCGCGTCTTAAGGGGATGGTATGGTCTGCATTTACCTCCACCAATATCATCCCTAGAATGCGGGCCCGCTGTGATTGAGCAAGGCGGTGAAGATTAAATGCATCTAGGGGACTTTTGGTTTTATCTTTTGCAACCCTATCGGCTCGAGCAGATTTCTTGGAGGGCTTATCTACCCTACGCACTAAGGCCTGCAAAAGTTGTCGCGCATTCTGAAAGTCGCCCTTGTAAAGCATCGCCGTACCTTCACAAGCCAAACGATAAGCAATGTCAGCAGTGAGAGTGTCATCTGCAATCTGAATTCTTTTATGTGGCGCAATGCCATTTTCAGAATGCCAATTTACAGAGCGATCTTGTCCGCCCTCTATCCATTGAAGCGTTGTCAGTTGGCTCACCTAGGCAATCACCAACCGATTATTTTGATAATCATCAATAGCCTGTTCAATTTCAGCGCGGGTATTCATTACAAAGGGGCCATATTGAACAATCGGCTCATGAAGCGGCAACGCTGCCAACACAATAAAGTGTGCGCCAGCAGATCCTGACTTAGTTTTTAAGCGGTCGCCATCACCGAGAACAACAGCCGCCTGCCTTGGTATCTCGCGCATAGGGCCGCCCACCTCAAGATCACCTTCGTAAACATAAAGAAAGGCATTTAGTTCCTTAGGAATACGATGCTCAAATTCCGCATTAGGCGGCAAATGCACATCTAAAAATAAAGGTGTGGTGCTAATACCCTGAATCGGTCCTTGAACCTCTTTTTCACCTTGCTGGTATGAACCAGCAATAACCTTCACTGAGCCATTATTTTCTAATTGAACTGTCGGAATATCCTCAACTTGGATATCTTTATAACCAGCCGCTTTCATCTTTTCTTTGGCAGGCAAGTTAATCCATAGTTGAAAACCGCGCATGGCGCCACTTTCCTGCTGGGGCATCTCAGAGTGAATAATGCCGCGCCCCGCAGTCATCCACTGCACACCACCTGTCTTGAGATGCCCTTGATTACCCAAATGGTCCTCATGCAGCATATGTCCTTCAAGCATATAGGTCACCGTCTCAAAACCCCGATGGGGATGAGCTGGAAAGCCCGCTACATAGTCATTCGGATCATTCGAAGAAAATTCATCGAGCATTAAAAAAGGATCTAGCCTCACTTGATTCTGACCACCAAGACTACGACGCAATTTCACACCCGCACCATCAGAAGTGGCAATACCAGGAATGATGGTTTGGATATTGCGGATCATGGTCAATGCAAAGTCTTTTAGGCTGGGGGATGGTCTTCAGGATTCACGTCGAGCGCAATCAAGAAACGTGAGACCATGTTGTAAGCAGCAATTACAGTTACCAACTCAACTGTGTCGGTACTGCCCAACTCTTTTTGCAAGCGCTTCATCAACTCAGGATCTACTTTGATATTACGAGTCATCTGAAAAGTAAGTTCAGCAGCATCGTTTTCCACTGGAGAGTAAAGATCTCTTGGGAAATTTGATTGCCCGATAAGACGCAATCCTTGTACCTGTTCTTCGGTGCCGCCCGCTTTCTTAAACGGGGGTGCATGGTGGAAAAATTCATACTCAGCACCATTCAAAACAGCAACTCCACACATGGCCAACTCACGCAGCTTAGGGTTCAAGGAGAGATTATTGCGAATCTCGCCAATGAAATGATTCCAACCCTCAGCTATAGGAACACTATGCAAGAGCATGCGGTCCAAATTAATAAACTGGCCGCCACGCCTCTTGCGAATAGCATCCACTAGCTCTGCTGGTTCAGCCAAATCCATTGGCTGATATGGAATTAAACGTTCTGACATAAGTATCGATTACGCCCTTTACTGAGGAGTTTCTTTAATGTTGTTTTCAATAACGAACTTGCCCCAGATACCGATCTGTTTGCCAATAAACTCTTGCGCCGCTTCAGGGGTACCACCAACAATTTGAATACCTTGCGCTTTAAACTTTTCAGCTACTGCAGGGGATTTCAAAGCTTTGTTCAAAGCCTTATTCATTGCATCCACTACCGCCGGCGATGTTTTACCAGGAGCCAATACTGCCCACCATGCTGGAGCGCTAAAGCCTGGGAAGCCGCTTTCAGAGATGGTTGGAACATTAGGCAAGGATGGTGAACGCTTGGCAGTCGTGATAACTAGCGGAATAACGCCACCACTATCCACATGCGGTTTGACCAAGAACTCAGAACCTACTGCTAGTTCAACCTGGCCGCCCAATGCATCCTGCATCAAAGGGCCGCCGCCACGATACGGGATGTGGTTCCAATCAAAGCCAGCTTGTTTTGCAAGGCGCGCCATTGCTAAGTGACCCAGACTACCAACTCCAATAGAGCCGTAGCTAAATTGCTTACCTGTTTTGGAAAGATCAACCAACTGCTTAAAGCTGGTAATGCCCGATTTTTTACTAGCAACCAATACCATTGGTGATGTTCCAATGAGTACTACTGGAGCAATGTCCTTAATAGTGTCATAGGGAAGCTTATCTTTAAGACTTGGATTAACACCGTGGGTATCAAATACCACCGCAAAGGTATATCCATCTGGATCAGCGCGTGTCATGGCTGAAGTACCAATCACACCAGAGGCGCCGCCGATGTTCTCCACAATCACGTTTTGCTTCAACTCTGACTGCAAGGCAGGGGCAAGCACGCGAGCAACCTGATCCACCGAACCGCCTGGCGGAAATACCGCAATTAAACGAATCGGCTTTTGTGTAGGCCATGTGCCAACGCCCGCATTTTGAGCCAATGCCAAGCTACTTGCTCCCAAAGCCATCAAACCGGCTAATAGGCTGTTTTTTAAGGTTCTTTTGACCATTTTTGCTAAATCCTGCATGGATTTGTCTCCTATAGATAAGAACTGAAGATTAACACTCCCTAGGCCTATTTGCTCGATAATGCTGTTGTAGCCCAGTGAGAGAAAAATGAAGTCGATTCTAAATATTGCCGCCTATTTATTTGTAAGCCTGGATGGCTTGCCAGAGCTGCGCGCCAAAATGCTTGATGAATGCAATGCCCGCCAACTGAAGGGCACCATCTTATTGACGGGCGAAGGCATCAATATGTTTCTTGCTGGCAAAACAAATGAGCTACGCGGATTTCTAGACTGGCTCCGGACCGATCCTCGCTTCACCCCTCTTCAAGCAAAAGAAAGTTGGTCTGAGGAACAGCCTTTCAAAAAAATGCTGATTAAGCTGAAGAATGAAATCATCCGCATGAATCACCCAGCGATTCGTCCAGAAGAAGGTCGAGCTAATTTCATCAGTCCTAAAAAATTACAGGAGTGGTTAGACCGTGGCACCGATGATTTAGGTCGCCCTGTAGTGATGGTAGATACGCGCAATGCCTTTGAAGTTGACTATGGCACCTTTGAAAATGCTTTGCATTTCAATATTGAAAAGTTTACTGAGTTTCCTGCTGCGATTTCTGCGCACAAAGAAGAGTTGACTGACAAAACACTCGTAAGCTTTTGTACTGGCGGCATTCGTTGCGAGAAATCTGGTCTTTACATGCGGGAGATTGGTATGCAACATAGCTACCAATTAGAGGGCGGCATTTTGAAATATTTTGAAGAGGTTGGCTCTGCTCATTACCAAGGCAGCTGCTTTGTTTTTGATGAACGTGAAGCGTTAGAGCCTAATCTTGATTCCATTCCTGTAGATCAGTCCATTCGGAAAAAACTTCGAATGAATTCCCCCGAAAATTAATTCATCTTACTTACCTTAAATTTATGACTTCTTTACCCAATATCGTTGTTCTTGGAGACTACGAACGCGCCCTCCGCCGCTTCTCTAACTGGGATAAGCTTGACCAGCAAGCAAAGCTCACCATTCATCATGAGCCCTTACGAGACGAGGCTTTGTACGAAGCCGTAAAAGATGCTGATGCAATTGCCATCGTGAGGGATCGCTCTCCTTTTAACGAGGCGATGATTGCACGCTTACCAAAACTCAAGTTCCTCATGTTTACTGGTGAGCGTAACGGCACTCTTGAGGCATCAGCCTTAGTTTCCAGAAATATCCCAATGGCCTGCACGCCTGGCGGCCCCTCCAAAGAAACTACTGCAGAGTTAACCTGGGCTTTAATACTGGGGGCCTCCAAACGCCTAATTGAAGAAAATAAACTCATTGCCTCTGGTGGCTGGCGTGATGCAATGTCGGTACTTCCCATGCTCTCTGGCGAACGTTTGGGCATCATGGGGCTAGGCGCGATTGGTAGTCGAGTAGCTCGTGTTGGCGCTGCCTTTGGCATGGAAGTTGTGGCGTGGAGTCCTCGCATGACTCCAGAACGCGCTGCAGCCGAGAATGCTAAAGCAGTCAGTCTCGACGAGCTCCTAAAAACCTCCAAAGTTGTATCAATGCACTTAGTTGCAGGCCCTGGTACAAAAGGCTTAATTAGTGCAGATCAGCTAGCGCTCATGCGCCCTGATGCCATTCTAGTAAACACCTCACGTTCCGCACTGATCAATATGTCAGACCTACAAAAGGCGTTGGCGGCAGGTAGACCTGGTCAAGCTGCAGTAGATGTTTTTGACGTAGAACCACTTCCAGAAAAAGATGTGCTTCGTAACACCACTAATCTGTTAGTGACGCCACATCTTGGATTCATTGCTGAACCCATCTTTGCCACTTTCTCAAAAGGCATTACCGAAACATTGGAAGCTTGGCTAGAAAATAAGCCTGTGCCACATCCTTTTAAACCGCAATAACACTTTTACTGAATAAGCCACCATGCCGCCTAAGACGCTGACCCCAAAACAATTATTCATTGGGTTCAGCAAAATAGGAATGTCCGGATTTGGTGGAGTACTCCCTTGGGCGCGTCGCACGATTGTTGAGCAAGAGAAATGGTTAAGCCCCGAGGAATTTAGTGCCATGCTAGGTATCTGCCAGATTGTTCCAGGTCCCAACATCATGAACCTTGGAGTATGTGTCGGCAGTCGCTTTGCAGGCGTACCAGGAGCTTTTGCAGCCGTGCTTGGATTGCTGCTGGGCCCTGTAACCATCGTCATCCTATTAGGGGTACTCTACGAGCATTACAGCTATATGCCGATTGTTCAAGGCTTACTCAGAGGCATCTCTGCAGTAGGGGTTGGACTAATAGCGAGTACTGGTTTCAAAATGCTGCGTACTGAGCTTAATTACCCCCCTATGCTTTCAGTTGTATTCCTCACAATATTGGCAGCAACGTATTTTCATTTGGGCTTAGGTTGGGTTGTCTTGCTTTCATCACCTCTTGCCCTTTTCCTTGCATGGAAGAAGGTGGGGAAATGATATCTACCCTCATCAGTCTGTTTCTTAAACTCTCTGCTTTTTCCCTGGTTGCTTTTGGAGGAATTAATGCACTCCTCCCTACGCTTTACGATCTTTCTGTTAATCAAGAGCATTGGATAAATAGTCAAACCTTTGCAGATTATTTCGCAATTGCGCAAGCCGCACCTGGTCCAAACCTCATGACTGTTACGTTGATTGGCTGGAATGTTGGCGGTATCATCGGCGCAGTCATTGCGACCCTCGCTATTGCATGGCCTTCCTCTATCATGATTTATTTCTTGCAACGCTCTATTTTGGGTATGCGAGATATTCAAAAACAAAAAATGATTCAAGCTGCAGCTAGCGCTCTAGCGGTTGGTTTGGTTTTATCGGCAGCATGGGGAATCGCAATTCAGATCAACACTAGCACCGCCGCGTACTTATTAGGTTTTGGCACAATAGCCATTACTTTATTCACCCGTTGGCATCCGCTTTACCTTATTGCAATCGGTGGCGCATTAGGTATCCTAGGATTTATTTAAATTGCTTTACGGGAAAAATATGCGATTCATTCAATATTCTTCTGCTTGCTTAATAGGTCTACTGACGTTTATGTCTTCAGGCGCTTTTTCACAAAGCAATTACCCAAATAAACCGATTAATTTAATCGTGCCCTATGGAGCCGGTGGGAGTGCAGATTCTAGGAGTCGTCAACTCGCTCAAAAGATGAGTGTTAGTCTGAAACAGCCCATTGTGATTGATAACAAGCCAGGGGCTGGCGGAAATATTGGCACCGAATTTATTGCGCGGGCAGTACCTGATGGTTACACCATTGGCATGGGAAACTTTGCCCCAATGGCAGTCAATAAAACGCTGTTTGGTAACTTGCGTTATGACCCTGAGGTAGATTTAACGCCCATCATCTTGATCGAGAAGGGTCCTTTAGTTTTGGTGGTCAACCCAAACTCTCCATATAAAACTGTTCAGGATATTGTTGCGGCTGCAAAAGCGAAACCTGATGTTCTGACGTTTTCTTCTGGTGGTATTGGAGGCAGTCATCAACTGTCCGCAGAACTCTTTGAATTAAATGCGGGCATTCAAATGATTCATGTACCCTACAAAAGTGGGTCAGCTGCTTTAACCGATCTCATGGCAGGTAATGTTGACCTCATGTTTGACCAAATGTATTCAGCTGTACCTGGTATTAAGGCTGACAAGATTCGTCCACTTGCAATTACTAGCAAAAAACGCTCCCCCCTCTTACCTAATGTGCCAAGCTTTGCAGAGCTAGGTTATCCAAAAGTGGAGGTTCTCAATTGGCAAGGCTTTATCGCACCTAAGGGTACGCCGAAGGCCATCATTGATAAATTAAATGCTGCCGCAAATGAGGCACTCAAAGATCCTCAACTACGAGAGATTATGCTTTCGCAGGGTAATGAAATCGGTGGGGGCAGTCCTGCTGAATTCGCTGCACTCATCAAATCGGAGAGTGCTAAATGGAGTGCTGTTGTTAAATCAGCCAATATCAAACCAGAATAAAAAGTAGCTACAGAATGTCATAAGGGGCTTACGAGCCTCTTATTTTATTTGAGCGCTTGGTAAGTCAGAATACCTAAGAAGGTCAATACGAGTGAGCCTACTAGATTGAGCAGGGCTGTACCCAAAGCCCAGGTAAATTCCCCACGCTGCATAAAGCCAACCACCTCAGCCGAAAAGCTTGAAAATGTAGTTAGACCTCCCAGAAAGCCAGTAACCACTAAAAGCTTCCACTCGGGAGAAAGATCTGGATTGTTGCCAAAGAACGCAACTGCAATGCCAACCAAATAACCACCAACCATATTGGATATAAAAGTCCCTAAGGGCAGTGAAGAGACAAACCCCACAGTTAGGAAATTAAAACCCGCTCTTAGCAAAGCGCCGAAACCTGCGCCAACAAAGATTGTGAAGATAGGTAGCCACATAATCTGCTCTTTATTGAATTGAAAAACCCAGCATACTAATTGAACTCATCTCGATTCCATCGGTATAGATCTTTGCTTGCTCACCCTCTTGCTGCAAAGCTAAGGTGTATAAGGCTGGCCAATAATGCTCTGCTGTTGGAATAGAGAGATGCGCTGCATCACCATAGCGCTCCCAATCAATCAAAACATCATGATGATTGGCGCGCATCTCTGAGACGAAAAAATCATTGAACTTGCTTGCCCAAGGATAGGGTTCTGCGCCCTCCTGCCAATGAATCATTCGTAAGTTATGCACCACGTTACCGCTCGACAGAATCAAGATATTTTCATCGCGCAGTGGGCTAAGCTGCTTTGCTAACTCATAGTGCTCTCGCGCTGACATAGAGCCGTCTAGACTTAATTGGACCACTGGCACATCTGCATCTGGGTACATGTATTTGAGAACCGACCATGCGCCATGATCAATACCCCATTCATTTTCTTCGAGCACCACAGGAACTTTTAATAACTCTTGCACACGATCTGCCAAGGCAGGGCTGCCAGGTGCCGGATACTGAATCTCAAAAAGTGCTTGGGGGAATCCGCCAAAGTCGTGAATGGTATTTGGTTTAGCCATCGCAGTAACCCAAGTTCCACGAGTTACCCAATGGGCTGAGATAACTAATATAGCGTCAGGGCGCTTTAATGTTTTTCCAAGAGCCGACCATGCTGCTGTGTAGCGGTTGGGCTCAATGGCATACATCGGACTGCCATGGCCAGCAAATATTGCAGGTTGGCGATGGCTAGTCATTAATGCTGATTAACCGAATACGTAACCTGTATGAGCTGCAACCAATGCAAACAAAATAGCCAAGCTAGTAGCCGCTGCCAACATCACGATCAATGTAATGATCTTTTTGTTAACTTCTTCTTTAGATTCGTTATGCCATTCGTTCATGCTAAATCCTCTGTAAACACATTAATGAATAGGGTAATTATCCACTATCGACCGCGCCCGGCCTTGCGCATCATCCCTTTTCCCCCGCCAAAGCCGGCCTGAGGCCTTCCTGCTGGGCCAGAGGGCCCTTTGGGGACAGGTGGACGCGCTGGTGGCTTAGCTGCAACCGCTTTTACTGGGGTTTTTGGATCGGGTTTCTTTTCGTCAGTCACTTTGAGCTCCTATGGATATCATATTGCCATGATTACTGACTATTCTATCCAAGCTGTCGCCATTAATGCGATTCCCTTGATTTTTGCCATCACTATCCATGAAGCAGCCCATGGCTATGCTGCCCGTAAATTCGGTGATAACACGGCTTATATGCTGGGTAGAGTCAGCCTGAACCCCGCCAAACATATAGATCCTGTTGGCACCATTCTGATTCCACTGGTTTTACTGCTGACTGGATCCCCCTTCTTAGTGGGTTATGCCAAGCCCGTACCCGTTAATTTTGGGCGCCTCAGAAATCCAAGAATTGACTCCATTTGGGTTGCCTTAGCAGGACCAGGATCTAATTTCATCCAGGCCCTCATTTGGCTCATTCTTTTAATCGCCTTGGTGGGATTTGGAGTCAATGAGAAATTTCTAATTTCGATGTCCCAAGCCGGCATCACCTGGAACCTAGGCTTATTGGTATTTAATCTCTTCCCACTCCCCCCTCTAGATGGCGGACGTATTCTTTCTAGCCTACTGCCTGCTCGTCAATCCATTGCACTTGGGCGACTCGAGCCCTGGGGATTCTTCATCGTACTGGGTCTAGTTTTTACAGGAATTATTGGTAGCCTCTGGATGACGCCCCTGATGAGCTTCTTTGAATGGCTCATCCTCTTGCTGACCAGCCCTCTAAGAATGATTTTTAGTTAGACAAGAAAAAGCGTTCTGGGATATTCTGATCCCAAGCAAGTCCCATTGACTAAAGGAGAGTATTCATGAAACTAGAGAAAATTGTATTAGCAACTACCGCAACGGTTTTAGCAATTGGAGCTGGTGTAGCGTTTGCTCAATTTCAAAAACCAGAAGATGCGATTAAATATCGTCAAAGCGCATTCACAGTGATGGCAAATTCTTTTGGAAAAATTGGTGCTGTTGTCAAAGGTGAGGCGCCCTATAACAAAGATGAGGTTGCCAAGAATGCAGCCATTGTTGCGATGATGTCTACTTTGCCATGGCAAGCATTTGGCCCAGGTACTGAAGGCGGAAAAGCGCAAGCAGCTATATGGTCCGATAGCGCTAAGTTCAAAGCCGCTTCTGAAAAAATGCAGTTAGCCGTTATCGACCTGAACAAGGCCGCTCAGTCTGGTGACCTAGAAAGCATTAAGAAATCATTTGGTGCAGCAGGAGCAACTTGCAAAGGCTGCCATGATGATTTCAAGAAGAAATAAGTAATTATTTCTTCTTGTGCTTGATGTCTACTGGGTAATAAAGTAACCCACTACCACTGCAATAACGCTCAAAAGAAGTAGAGCTAAACCTCGTTGTAAGCCTCCATCCTTGGAGGCGCGGCCCAAGTCAGCAGGTGAATATTTTGCCTCTTCGCTTGGGTCAATTTCTTTGTCCCCGTTAATCATTGGTTTGATGAGATCTTCTCCTTTAAATTTTCTGTAATAAATAATAGCAGCGATGTGAATGGTGATCAGACTATAAATAACAAACTGGTTCGCCTCATGAATCTGAGACAGAAGTGAGACTGCTGTACTTGAAACATATTTAGCTAAAGGGCCCTGAAAAGCAATTTCATCATCTACAAATAAGCCTGTTGTTACTTGCACACTTAAGGCAAAGAGTAATGCAAATACCGATAATGCGCCTAGCGGATTGTGTCCCAGAACATGCAGCGATTTTCCACTCAAATAATTCAGTAGTGCTTTAGGGGTTGGCAAAAAGGATAAGAAACGAGCGTGAGTTGAGCCAACGAAGCCCCAAATAATTCTGAAGATCAATAAAGTCAAAATGCTGTACCCAAAATAGGCATGCCATTGAATCGCATTACCACCTAGATTGACGCTAATGAAACTACCAACAATACAGAGCACTAATAACCAATGAAATAAACGAATTGGTAAGTCCCAGACGCGGATGATTTTCTTCATACCTTAAGGATAAAGCAGCTTCTCCCTTAAAATATGAAGAATTCATGAATCCCGGCAAAGCCTTTAGAACTCTGTTGCTATACCGTATTGGTGCAACACTTAGCTATCAAATTACGATGGTAGCGGTAGGCTGGCATCTTTACGAAATCACCAATAGCGTGGTTTCTCTTGGCTTAATAGGTCTAGCAGAGCTCGTACCCTACTTTGCACTGGCACTTTATTCTGGACATGCGGTTGATCACTACTCCCGTAAATGGATTGCCGCGATTGCCTGCATTATTCATATTGCAGTAGGCCTATTTTTGACAGCCATCGCGCTTGGCTTACTGTCACCTCCAGTACCACTCATTTATACCGCCGTGGCATTTATAGGCGTTGGTCGCGCTTTATTGAGACCCTCTTATCAAGCGTTATTTGGACAGATCATTCCTCGAGATCAACTGCCACGCTACACGGCCTACGCATCTTCCGCATTTCAGATTTGCGTGGTGGCAGGGCCTGGCCTAGGCGGACTCATGATTGGCTTTGCCGGTCTTGAGTGGACATACCTGCTTGCTGCCTTTTGCGGAGTAATCGGTCTTTATGGAATTACCTTCATTAATGCTGTGCAAGAAAAATCAAGCGGTCTATCCGGCCACTTTCTAAAGAGTTTTTTAGAGGGATTTCATTACGTCAGAAAGCATGAGCTTATCTTAAGCATTATGGCGCTCGACATGTTTGCAGTCCTTTTTGGTGGAGCAGTCTCCATCCTTCCGGCCTTCGTTAAAGAAGTGCTCGATGCAGGCCCAGAAACCTTAGGAATTTTGCGTGCTGCGCCTGCAGCTGGAGCAGTAATCACAGGCATTTACTTAGCAAGACGACCTATTCTGACCGACTCCGGAAAACATCTTCTTATCTCAGTTGCGGGTTTTGGTGCGGCAATTATTGCCTTTGGCATCTCGAGCAATCTATGGGTCTGTGCACTCTTCTTATTTATCTCCGGATGTTTTGACTCTGTATCAGTAGTCATTCGAGGCAGCATCATGCAACTCACAACTCCAGATCACATGCGCGGCAGAATTAGCGCTATTAACGGCATCTTCATTGGCTCATCCAATGAATTAGGCGCCCTTGAGTCTGGCATTGCTGCCAGCATGATGGGCTTAGTGCCCTCTATCGTATTTGGTGGTGTTGCAACGATAGCAATCGTCCTCATTACCTATCGCCTTGCACCACACCTCGGCAAATTGCACCTGAAAGATATTTCGTAGACGAATTACTTCATCACCTGCCCACCTAACTCATTATTGAATTTCAGGCAGATCTTTTTGAATAATCTTTAAACCTGCGTGTAATGCTTCTTGATAGCGCTCACGTTCAGTCTTAATAGTCTCAGCAGTCCACGTGTAAAAACCTTCACCAGTTTTCATGCCAAACTTGCCACTCGCAATACGATCACTTAAACACTTCGCAATCGTTGGCGAATTATTTAGGGTAGGGTAAATAGTTGCACCTCCAGCGCCATGGACCTCAAGGCCGGCGTGGTCCCTTTGCATGGCTGGTCCTGCTGCGATATAACGAAAGCCAAAACCGAAACGAACGGCTTTATCAATATCCTCGGGCGTGCAGATACCCTCATCCACCATGGCAAAGGCTTCCCGCGATAAAGCATGTTGCAAACGATTGGCCAAAAATCCTGGCAGATCTTTTTTCACAGTCACTGGCACCATGCCACATGCAGTCATTAAACGCGACAGACTTTCACCAACCATGGGTGAAGTCTTTGCACCATAAACCACCTCTACACAAGGCACTAAATGGGCGGGCATAAAAAAATGTAGGCCAATCATACGAGCAGCCGTTTTTAAACCATCTGCAATCTGGCTAATTGGAAAACTCGTGCTATTGCTCGCCAACACTGCTTCTGGCTTTGCATACTTCTCTAACTTGGCAAATAACTCACGCTTTATATCTAAACGCTCTGGTACACATTCAATCACCAGGTCAATGTCAGACCAATCTACTTCTTCGAGCGTTCCTGCAACTGAAAGTAAGTGGACCCGATGTTCATACCCGAGCTCAGTCATGGTATTTGCAAAGTAATCGGGTAAGAGGGCCCTTCGTTCAGTGGTTGGCTCAACTACCTGAACAGCGCAGCCACCGCGGGCACAAACCGCTGCGACGTCAGCACCCATAGTGCCGCCGCCGACTATCACCACCTTGGTTTCAGCGGGGGTAAATAACATGAATACTCTCCTAAATGGGGGCGGACTTTTTTTGAAAAATCCTCATACAATGGGCTCATTATTTCAATAAAAAAGTTAGTGAGACATGATCCCCGTCAATTCGGTGCTACTGGTCGGCCATTTCCCTGAAATTATGCAGGCTGAGGTAGATCGGCGCTTAACCCCGATTCATCATCCCGACCCACAAGCGCCTGCTCCTGCTGGCAACTTTCAAGCCATCTTGATTCGCTCTAATACCAAACTCCCTGAAGCGCTGGTGAAGCAGATCCCAAGTATTCGTATGGTTGCCACTTGTGGCGTAGGGTATGACAACCTCCCCTTGGCTTATTTACAGGAAAGAGGGATTAAAGCCAGTAATACACCTGGAGTTTTAAATGATGCCGTTTGTGAGCTTGCCATAGGTATGATGCTGGCCTTGCTGCGCCGCATCCCAGAGGCTCAGGAATACGTCAAAAGCACCGCTTGGTCCAAGGCACCTTTTAGAGTAACCACCACTTTGGCTGGTAAGAAGGTAGGGATAGTGGGAATGGGCCGCATTGGGCAGGACCTTGCTAAGCGATTAGAGCCTTTTAAGGTTGAGATTGCATATTCAGGTCCCAATAAAAAATCATTGCCCTACGATTACTATCAAAATGTTCATGATTTAGCGAAGACTTGCGACATCTTATTTTTAGCTTGTCCAGCTACACCGGACACTGACAAGATGATTACCGCCGAGGTTCTTGAAGCTTTGGGGCCTGCGGGCTACTTGATTAATATTGCACGCGGCAGCGTTGTAGATGAGGATGCTCTTTTAGATGCACTGCAACATAAAAAGATTGCTGGTGCCGCTCTGGATGTATATGAAAACGAACCCAATCCAAACGCTGCTTTTTTAAACCTTGATAATGTATTGTTAACACCACATATTGGCAGCGCTACCTCGGAAACACGGATAGCCATGACCAACTTAGCTGTAGATAATTTAGAAGCCTTCTTTAAGCAACAAACACTTCCTTCGGAAGTAAATAACTAAAAAAATGGAGCCAGTATGACGATTTCCCTGCACCCTTCCACCTTACCTGCGGTGCTATCCCCTGTACTCACACCATTCAAGGCGGACGGAAGCCCGGATGCTCCTAAACTATTAAAGCAGTGTCAATGGCTAGAAGCGAATAGTGTTGGACAAGCAATTTTTGGCACGAATTCAGAAGCTAACTCCATGTCTGCCCCCCAAAAGATGGGCACATTAACTGCATTGATTGAAGGCGGTTTAAATCCTCAGCACCTCATGCCTGGAACTGGCGCTTCGTCCATTGATGCCACCGTGAATATGACCCGTCACGCAGTAAATCATCAGTGCGCTGGCGTTTTGATGTTGCCGCCCTTCTATTACAAAGATGTTACTGATGATGGTTTGTTTGCTTATTTTTCTGAAGTGATTCAAAAAGTAGGTAGTGCCGCATTGCAGATTTATATCTACAATATTCCACCAGTTACCAAGATTAACTTAAGCCTCTCTTTGTTAGAGCGCTTAGCAAAAGAATATCCGAAGACCGTTGTGGGCATGAAAGACAGTTCTGGAGACTGGGCCTACACCGAATCAGTCATTAAATTATTAGCGCCTTCAGGCTTCCGCGTTTATGCCGGTAGTGAAGTATTCCTCATGCGTGCCTTGCGCGCTGGAGGCGTTGGCTGTATCTCAGCTACTGCTAACGTGAATCCTAAAGCGATTGCCGATTTAGCAGCTCACTGGAGAGAGTCCAATGCAGATGAGCGTCAGGCAAGTCTCGATCAAGTGCGCGGTGTATTTGCGAAATACCAAATGATTGCCGGAATGAAAACTGCGGTAGCGCACTTCAGCAAAGATCCTGAGTGGCTTAGAGTACGTCCACCACTCATGCAATTAACCGCTGAGCAACAAGCTCAACTGCTTAAAGAGTTGCAACAAATTAATTTCAGCATGGCAGGTCTGTAATTCAACAACAAAACATAAATCAATAGGAGACATTCATGAAGCTATTCAAAATGATTGCTTTATCACTGAGCGTTTTTTGTGCGAGTGTTAGCGCACAAAATATTTCAATTGCAACAGGTGGTACTGGCGGTGTGTACTACCCAATGGGCGGTGGTCTTGCCTCTGTTCTATCCAGTAAAGTTCCCGGTATGTCCGCTACAGCCGAAGTAACCGGCGGCTCAGTAGACAATTTGAAGTTGATCGGTACAGGCAAACCATATGTTGGTTTTTCCATGGCTGATGCTGCCAAGGACGCCACATCAGGTGCAGACAAATTCAAAGACAAGCCTATTGATGTCCGTACATTACTTATCCTCTACCCTAACTTAATGCACGTTGCTACCGTTGAGTCCACCGGCGTTAAGACGATGAGCGATCTCAAAGGTAAGCGTGTAAGCACTGGTTCTCCAGGTAGCGCAACGGAAGTGATGGCATTTCGTCTTCTTGAAGCAGCAGGTCTAGATCCTAATAAGGATATCAAGCGTGAGCGTTTAAGCGTTGCTGAATCCGTTAATGCTGTAAAAGACCGTAAGATTGATGCGTTCTTCTGGGTCGGCGGCTTACCAACTGCCGCTGTAACTGATTTAGCAAACAGTCCTGGCATGAGGATTGTCATGGTTGATACCTCAGCTGAAGTTCCAGCCATGAATAAAAAGTATGGCAATTTGTATTTCCCATCCATTATCACTAAACAAACTTACAGTGGTATGACTAAAGACAACAATGTTGCTGCTGTAGCAAACTTGTTGGTTGTAAATGCCTCCATGTCTGATGACGAAGCATACAAAATTGTTAAGGCAGTATTTGACAACCAACTCGAATTGGTTCGTTCACATGCCGAATACAGAAATGTGAAGTTAGATGCTCAAAAAGCAAATGCGACACCAGTTCCTTACCACCCTGGAGCCTTGAAGTACTTCAAGGAAAAAGGTATCAAAGTAAACTAAGCTAGTTCACGTATACAGGGGTGAGTTAATCTCACCCCTTTTGCATTAAAGTAGTACATAAATATAAAAAATATAGGTTGAGACATGAATCAAAACGTTATCGATAACGAAACCCAAGAAAAACTAGACGCCTTTATCAAACAGGAGGAAGGCGACTCTAATGATTACAAGGGTCTACTGGCTAAATTCATTACCCTAGTTGCAGTGGGCATGTCTTTATTTCATCTTTATGCCGCTTACTCTATTGTCCCAACTCAACAGCTCCGCGTTATTCACGTTGCGCTCGTGCTGTTCCTAGTTTTCTTGAGTTTCCCGATAGCTGCTCGTTTTAAAAATCGCCTCATGATTTGGGATGTACTTTTTGCCTTAGGATCTGTAGCCATCGCTTATTACATTTTAGGTGGCGGTGATGATTTCATGGACAGAAATACCGCGCCCAACTCTACCGATGTCATTATTGGTATTGGCCTAATTCTGCTGATTCTTGAAAGCGTGAGAAGAACTAACGGCATGGTTTTGGTAACAGTGACTGTCTTGTTTTTGCTCTATGCTTTATTTGGCAACTATTTACCAGCACCTTGGACCCATAAGGGTTACGGTCTCGATCGTTTAGTGGGTTATATGTATATGACCCTAGAAGGCATTTACGGTACTGCCGTTGATGTCTCTGCAACCCTGATTATTCTGTTCACCATTTTTGGCGCCTTCTTACAATTTACTGGCGCAGGTAAATTTTTTATCGACTTCTCATTTGCTGCCATGGGCGGCAAATCCTCTGGCGTTGGTAGAACCATTGTGATGTCCTCATTTCTCTTAGGTGGGCCATCTGGTTCAGGTGTTGCCACTACCGTTACTGTTGGTTCGGTCGCAGCCCCTATGCTGGATAAAGTAGGCTACGAAAAAAATGCGGCTGGGGGTCTTTTGGCTGCAGGGGGTTTGGGCGCCATTATTTCACCTCCGGTACTAGGTGCTGCAGCATTCTTGATTGCTGACTTCCTCAAGATTTCCTATTTAGATGTGTTGCTGATGGCAACCATCCCAACGATTCTTTTCTATCTAGGCTTATTTGTTATGGTAGAAATCGATGTGCGTAAATATGGCATGAAGAGCATTCAGTTCTCATCAGCTGAAACAGCATGGCAACTGACTAAAAAATATTGGTTCCACTTCTTCTCACTCATCTCGATTGTGGTGTTCATGCTCATGGGCTTCTCTCCCGTGATGTCGGTCTTTTGGGCAACCGTAGTTTCTGCTCTATCGAGCATGTTGCGCGAAGATACCGCCATCATTCCTTGGGCATGGTTCAAAGGCAAAGAGCCGATGATTAAAGGCCTCTACAACTCCAATTTGACCAAGGCGCTTGCCTCTGGTTCTACCGGTGTTTTAGCGATTGCTGCAACCTGTGCTGGTGCTGGCCTAATTGTAGGTACGGTTACCCTGACAGGTCTCGGTCTTAAATTTAGCTCGATCGTGATTCAGTATGCAGGGGGCTCACTATTACTAACCACAATCTTTACTGCCTTGGTGGTTTGGGTGGTTGGTTTAGCTGTTCCAGTGACTGCTTCTTACATTATTTGTGCGGTGATTGCGGCACCAGCTTTAATTAATCTAGGTGTACCTGCATTTGCTGCACATATGTTTATCTTCTATTACGCAGTGCTTTCAGAGGTATCGCCACCAACAGCACTCTCGCCATTTGCGGCTGCCGCGATTTGTAAAGGCAACCCCTATAAAACGACTTTGCAAACGTGGAAGTATGTCGCCCCTGCTATTCTGGTTCCATTCATGTTTGTTCTTGATAAGTCCGGCGTGAGTTTGTTGTTGATGGGATCGACTACCGCATTGGAGCAAGCAGACTGGATGCAAATTGCCTGGGTATCGTTTACTGCGGTCGTTGGTATCATCTGCTTAGCAGGTGGTCTGCAAGGCTGGTTCATTGAGAAAACCAAAATCTTTGAACGCATCATCATGGTGGTTTCAGGCGTTGCGCTTGCATACCCATCTACAGAGGCAGACTTGATTGGCTTTATTGGTTTTGGTCTCGTACTGGTAACGCAAACCGTTACCCACTTCAAGCTCAACCCTCGATCTTCTTAAGGGTTAATTGAATTGATTTACTGTTAGATTCAAAGTGAAGTCATAGAAACAATAAGGCCCGCAGATGCGGGCCTTATTGTTTATAAACACTTCGAGCTCAGAATTCAGAAGCTTTTAGGTAATCTTGCTCCATGCGGCTTTGCCCGCATACTTCTTTACAGCAGTTTCATCAAACTCAAATCCTAAGCCAGGGGTTTTATGCAAAATCAAGTCCCCATTTTTGAAGGTCAGTTGCTTATTGATCAACCTGCGGAAATTGAGCACTTGATCGTCCAAGAAAAATTCAACAAAGCGTGCATTCGGCGTAGCGGCTACTAGTGGTGCATGCAAGTCATGCATCCAGTGTGGGCAAACTATTACCCCTTTTAAATCCGCATATGCAGAAATTCTTCTCCATTCGGTAATACCGCCGCAAACTGCAGCATCCGATTGCAAAATAGCAGCGCCGCCAGCATCAATTAATTCTCTAAAGCGCCAGCGCCCTGCCTCCATTTCACCAGTGGCAACATTAATCTTAGTCTGACGTGCTAACGCAGCGTGTAAATCAATCGCATCAGGCGAGAATGGCTCTTCGATCCAATAAGGGTTGTAAGCCTCAAAGCGGCGTACATATTCCAAAGCTGTTGGCAAATCACGCCAAGCATTATTAGCATCCAGAGTCAGCAATACATCATCACCTACCGCTTTGCGAGCTGCTTTTACGCGTGCCTCTTCTTCAGATGGAGATAGACGCCCTACCTTCATCTTCACGGCCTTAAAGCCCTGCTTTACGTAAGACTCCATTTCCTGACCAAGCTTGGCAGGAGTTTTGCCATCCAAGTAATATCCACCGCTGGCATAGGCTGGCACGCGGTCGTCAACGACGGCGCCCAAATATTGATGTAAAGGTAGACCAACTGAGCGAGCATTTAAATCCCATAAAGCGGTATCCAAAATGGAGATGCCGCGCATCACTGCGCCTGCACGACCTTGGAGAATGGATTCGTTATACATCTCCATCCAAAGACCTTCGCTACGGTGACTATTTTGACCAATTAATTTTGGCGCCAATAATTGCTCTACAGCGATCTTGGCGATGTCGCCACCGGCACTGCCAACGTAACAAAAGCCAATGCCTTCATTTCCGTCCTTGCCGCGCACCTTAACGAGACAGTAGTGACGCTCAGAAACAGTACGCGTAGAAAATGAGGTGACCTTATCTAAAGGCACTGCCACTGAGGCAACTTGGATGGACTCGATAATCGGCATCTAAACTCCTTAATCAAAAAATGATTGTAGCGAGAATTTAATTTACCAGCAGAGGCGTGAATAAGGAATAATCAATTCATTCCATTACGAATGTGTAGCTTAGACAGGTCAAAAAATGAGTAAAGTTATTGTCATCGGAACAGGCACCATGGGGGTTGGGATAGCCGCTGGATTTTTAGCTAGTGGCGCCGATATCGTCATCCTAGGGCGCGCTGCTGAAAAAGCATTAGCCTGCCTCGACTCCATTCAATCATGCGCGCAGTCAATCAACCCAGATTGGTCTAATAAAAATCCCAAACTAGTGAGTGGAAGTATTGATGAGTGGCAAGATTGGGATGAGGTGGATTTAGTCATTGAAACCATCTCAGAGCGCCTTGAACTGAAGCAAGAGATCTTTACTGCGCTGGATAAACGCATTCCCCCTCATATCCTCATAGGCAGTAATAGCTCTGGTTTTCCAATTAGCGATATTGCTAAAGGCCTATCTACGGCACATCGCATGTTTAATACGCACTACTTCATGCCTGCACATATCGTACCCTTGGTAGAAATTGTTGCAGGGAAACAATCTGATCTTGCTTTAGCAGAAAAACTCTGTGAGTTCTATCGCGTGCATGGCAAGAAACCCGTTCTTGTTAAAAAAGATATTCCTGGGTTTTTGGCAAACCGTATTCAGCATGCATTGATGCGTGAAGCGCTTTCGCTGGTTGAAGAAGGGATTGCTACGCCTGATGATATTGATACTGCAGTGCGTTATAGCTTTGGCTTTCGTTATGCGGCTGTTGGACCGATGACTCAAAAAGAAATCTCCGGATGGGAAGGAATGACCTTAGCAGCAGAGTTGATTTACCCATCCCTATCTAATATCACTGCACCCCCAAGTTGCGTGACCAATTTAGTTAAAAGTGGCAAAACTGGCATTGCTAAAGGCGCGGGATTTAGGGAGTGGTCTACCGATGAGGCGGCGATTGTGAAGCAAAACTACGAGAAGAGGCTGAAGGCAGCTTTTGAGGTGCTTCAAATTGCCCCAGACTAAAACTGAATTTAATTTGCTGCAGCACAACATATTTATTCGGGTTCGCCCTCACATTATTAGATAATTGAGGTGTGAATAAAAAAGCTTCTCTTGGCTCCCTGCTCGTCAGGGGGATAATCCTTTTTTCTGGCTGCGCCCTTCTTAGCTCATCGCTGGGCTTGGCTCATGCAGCTCAAGCTCAAAGCGCTAACCAAACTCGCCAGAAAGTAGTTGTTCAACCCTCTAAGCAAGTTGGTTTAAAAGATAAATCGGCTGGTGCTGGTCAAAAAATCAGTAGCATGAGCTTGAACCCCTCTCTGTTCCAGCGTAAAGCTCCGGATGAGCTCATGCTCGATAGCAATGCAAACCTGGATTATCGAGTGTCTCAAGGCTGTTTGAGACGGAGCTTCAACGAAGATAACCTCCCTGCTAGCATTGGGATAGATAACCGTCAGTTCAGCGAATTCTTCAAAAATCAAACTAAGACATTTTTTGATCGCATGCGTGGCGACTGTATTCCCTATGCAGTTGCTTTTGGCAGTCGTAATCGCTTCGATTCATTAAGCATTATGAATGGCCCCATCCAAGACAGCAAAACAGAGGTGTGGACATTTACACCTTCAGCTGTTGGTGGATTTTTAATTCAGCAAGATTATCTTAAGGACGAGTCCAAACGTTTAACAGAGGTTCGCATTCCCCTAAGAGATGTCTTATACGACCCGCGAAAAGTAAACGATCAATTGCCAGTAGAGTTAGTCTGGGAATTAAATTCTCTCATCAAGCAAATTTATCCAGAGGAAAATAATTCTCTCGAAAATACCAATAGCGTGGTTCGCATGATTGTAGATTTTGGCGATCGAGAAAAATGGGCGCAAATTTGGGCGGTAGAAATTATTGATCCAACCAGCAATGAGGTGTATGCCAATGCATTTTGGATGGATCGCAATGATATCCCGGGGGGCTTTTTTACAGGCTCAGGAGAATCTCTCGAACGCTCTTTTTGGACCAACCCACTCAGCTATCGGCGCATCTCTCGGGGTGTAGGCATGGTAAGAGCATCCTCTGGCAAGCGTAGCAAGACTCCCGCCCCTGCAACTAAAGCTGCCACCCCAACACCCGCGCCCGCAAGCAAGCAGCGTTATCGCGCTCATATGGGTATTGATTACTCTGCACCAACTGGTACACCAGTCTTTAGTGTTGCCAATGGCAGAGTGGCACATATAGGTTACAGCGGTGCATTCGGAAACTTAATTATCTTGGAGCATCCAGGTAATTACCACACCTACTATGCGCACCTGAGTAACTACAATGTAGAGCTTGAACTTGGTAATGAAGTACGGCGTGGTTTAGAAATTGGCTACGTAGGATCTACTGGTAGATCAACTGGACCACATCTTCATTTTGAATTAAGAAAAAATGGCATCTATGTTGATCCTTATGGCTCAAAAACCCAACTGGATTTATGGTCTATGCGTGATGACGAAAGCGGACAACTGACGAGAGAGATACTCTTACTTGGTAGTCCGATTAAAAATAACTAAGCGATTAATTTAAATTTCACCGCAATAAAAAAGGGTCCACTTGGACCCTTTTTGTTTGGTGGCGAATAAATTAACCTAAAACCAACACCGGTAGCTTTGAGTGGACGATCACTTCATGTGTCTCGCTACCCAACAAGATACCTTTAATACCTGTTCGCTTATGCGATGCCATCACAATTACATCTGCTTTTGCTTTGGTAGCGCCAGCTAGGATTCCTTCGGATAAATTGCTATTCGAAATATGAAGACTTTTCACCTTAATACCAGTACCAAGTGCGGTGACAGCTTTTTTAAATACATCCATTGCATAAGCCTCGCAAACCTTCGCATGCTCTTTTTGTGTGATGCCATAGCCCATTGTGCTGTCTGAATAAACCATTGGAGGCAGTGGATCAGAAACATACACCAGTGTCACTGCAGCACCATCAGCCTTGGCGAGTGCAGCCACTTTCTTCAAGGATTTTTTACTGATGTCAGAACCGTCTACCGGTACCAATAAATGTTTAAACATGTTGACCCCCTTAAATTGAACTACTAACCTTCTCTTTCCATCATAATGCTTATTATTAGCTTATAAAACAATAAAGGTGACTTAATTGCTCAAGAATTTAGCTATCTATCTCTCATTTTTATTTGCTCTCATCGCAATTGATTTGGTATGGCTCTTAGGTGTCGCAAAAAATCTTTACCGCAACGAGATGGGCGATTTGATGGCCAGCGAACCAAAACTACTGGCTGGGCTCGCGTTTTACCTCCTGTATGCGCTGGGTGTCTGCATTTTTGTAATTGTTCCAGCGCTATCAAAACAATCATGGCTATATGCACTGCAATATGGAGCCTTATTTGGGTTCTTTTGCTATATGACTTATGACCTCACGAATTTGGCAGTAGTTAGAAACTTTCCAACACAATTAGCATTCATTGATATTGCATGGGGTAGCTTTGTGACAGCCTTATGCGCGAGTTTTGCCTACTGGGTTGGCAGCCGCATCTCATAAGTTAATATTTCTTAAATTATTAAGACATAAATTCAATGTTTTTCCGCCCCCAACTGCTAGACTCATTTGCCAGCTATAACCGCACCCTTTTCACAAAGGATGTCTTGGCTGGAATAACAGTGGGAGTAGTTGCGCTTCCCTTAGCTATGGCTTTTGCAATCGCCAGCGGACTAAAGCCTGAAGCCGGCATCTTCACTGCCATTATTGCTGGCGGCCTAATTTCTTTGCTCGGTGGTAGCCGCGTTCAAATTGGCGGACCAGCTGGGGCTTTTATTGTGATTGTCTACGGCATTGTGGAGCGCTACGGCGTTCCAAATTTATTGTTAGCAACTGCTATGTCGGGAGTATTTTTAATTCTGATGGGAGTTTTTCGCCTGGGCACACTGGTACGCTTCATCCCAATCGCTGTCATTATTGGCTTTACTAATGGCATTGCCTTTCTGATTGCCCTATCTCAAATCAAAGATTTCTTTGGTCTTCAGATTGAGAAGATGCCGGCTCAATTTTTTCAACAAGTTCATACACTTTACTTAGCAGCCGACACTTTTAATCCAACGGCGCTTGGATTGGCTTGTGGCAGTCTTGCTTTATTAATTTTCTGGAAGTTATTTCAGAATCGCCTAGGCTGGCTATCACACCTACCTGGCACAGTAGTGGCCATGGTAGTGGCGACAATCATTACGAGCGTTCTCAACTTACCAGTAGACACCATTGGCAGTCGCTTTGGTGGCATCCCATCCGGACTCCCCTCTTTTGAATGGATACATGTGAGCTGGGATAGCGCGCAATATATGGTTGTACCCGCATTAACGCTGGCATTATTGGGCGCAATTGAATCTTTGCTCTGCGCACGGATTGCCGATGGCTTAATACATGATCGTCATGAATCCAATCAGGAGCTTATGGCACAAGGTATTGCTAACTTTACTATTCCATTTTTTGGTGGCATGCCTGCGACTGGTACGATTGCCCGCACAGTCACCAATGTAGAAAGTGGTGGCTCTACCCCCATCGCTGGACTTGTACATGCAGCTACTTTGCTTATCATCGTATTATTTGCAGCGCCACTTGCCAAAAATATTCCCCTTGCTAGTCTTGCTGCAATCTTGATGTATGTTGCATGGAACATGGGGGAGTGGAAAAAGTTTATTAATCTCAAGCAATTCCGCCTACCTTATCGCATCACTATCCTAAGCGTCTTTATTCTCACCGTTGTTTTAGATCTCACTATTGCCGTACAAGTAGGCTTGTTACTAGCATTTATTACTTTCATCTACCGTATTTCTAGCTTGTCTCGTTGTGAGCTCGCGCTAGCAAGTGACTTCCCAGGCTTAAGCAATCAACAGGGTCGTATTGACGCCTACCGTATTCATGGCGCCATCTTTTTTGGAGCGGTCAAGCTGCTAGAAAAGATCGAGGTGAACCTACCCTCACAAACCCTATTGCTTGATTTAAAGAATGTGATTTATGTAGATACTTCAGGCATGGATACGATCATGGAACTTGTACACTTATGCAAGATTCGCAATATTCGATTAATCATCTGTGGCTTAGCGCATCAACCCCTGGAAATGGCAGAGCGCAGTGACTTTATTTCATCGCTACCGCAAGACTCCCTCTACCCAGACCTCACCTCCGGAATAGAAGCTGCGACTGCTTAAGAAATACAGAAGCCGCCTTTTAATAAGGCTTCAGGCAAAACCCAGGCGCGATAGAGCCCAAAGCCACCAGCAATCAATAGTAATGAAGCAGCAAAATATCTCACCCAACGATATTGTCCAAACTGGGTGAGTGCTGCAGAAAATTTTGAGATCAGTAATAAGTTGGGCAGTGTTCCCAAACCAAATGCCAACATTAGCGCTGCTCCGGTAAGAACATCGCCCGACAAAAATGCTAGTGGAAGTACGCTGTAAACCAATCCGCAAGGGACCAAGCCCCAGAGCATGCCACTAAACCAACGTGAAGGGCCACTAGCCATACGGCCCAAGTACTTAGCCCAGTAGGCCGCAATTTTGGCACTCAGCCATCTGCCACCGAGGAGTCCTTCTGATTTACCAACCCTAAACAAGCGAACACCCATCAGGATTAGGATTAGAGAAGTTAGAGCAAATAAGGGTCGCTGGATAGGAACTAAGTTTTGCTGCCAAACCACTACCCCAATAGACGCTGCGA
Organism: Polynucleobacter ibericus; assembly: GCF_018687955.1. Taxonomy (NCBI): domain Bacteria; kingdom Pseudomonadati; phylum Pseudomonadota; class Betaproteobacteria; order Burkholderiales; family Burkholderiaceae; genus Polynucleobacter; species Polynucleobacter ibericus. Next base: position 1,471,331 of record NZ_CP061309.1, read on the forward strand.
GGGCGCCCAGCACAACATAAGTTGTAATACGACCTAAATGCATGATTAGTTGCAGATAAAAGAGCTCTGATTTAGCCCGTAAAGGGGCCTCCAGAGCGACTGGTCGCTCAATAGCTGCAGCTATCCCGCCACACATCAATGCGCAGTGCCAACCACTGACAAGGGCGCCCAGGAAGACTGCTAAAAGAAGGCTTGAAGTTAGCATCCGCTACCGAAACAAAGTATAAAAAACATGATTCATCACCCATATAGAATAAACTGTCTGCATAATTAGTACTAATATGAATTACAAACCTACCGATACCCCAACCAGCAAATGCTCCGTATGTGTGCTGGGTCAGTTTTGTCTTCCGGTTGGACTAAGTAGCAGTGAAGTGACAAAAGTTGATTCCTTAGTTAAAGAACGAGTACACCTACAAAAAGGGGAGAACCTCTATCGTCATGGAGATCCACTCAGTTCCGTTTACAGTGTTCGCTTTGGGACCCTCAAAACAGAATTTAGCCTCCAAGATGGTCGTCAACAAGTCATCGGCTTTCACCTTCCCGGTGAAATCTTGGGTCTCGATGGTATCGGCGAAGGTCATTATCAATCTGATGCAATTGCACTGGAAGAGAGTGAAGTGTGCATTATTCGTTACGATGCCTTTGAAGATTTAGCTCGTCAAATTCCGGTCTTGCAAAATCAGTTTCATAAAATCATGAGTCGTGAATTGACTCAAGACCAGCGTCACCTACTTTCCCTCGGCACAATGCGCGCCGAAGAAAGATTGGCTGCATTTTTATTAAGTCTCTCTCAACGCCTTGCTGCTCGTGGCTATCTCAATAATGAATTTGATTTACGGATGAGCCGCAATGATATTGGTAGCTATCTAGGTATTCAGATTGAAACGGTAAGTCGTATGCTTTCAAGATTTGCAGAATCAGGTCTCATTCAAATCAAACAGCGCCATATCAAGCTCATCGATATGAATGGCTTATACGAACTAGCGGGCATTCCCAATCCTGATCGACAAGGCTGTGCAAGCCCTGAAATTCCGATCAAGCAAGCCTAAATCAGACCGCGATCCACTTCTTTGCTATCTGGTGACTCAATACCAGGCAAGATATAGGCAGTAAGCGCACTAGAGGCAGCGCAAAAAGTCCAAATTGCAAAGAATCCAATGGTATAGATGCCCTCATCAGAGATTTCCGGATGATAACCAAAGAATAAAAGATCTTGCGGATGAATGATGGTAAACAACAAGCCTTCTGCCATGCCAGCCACTAAAAATGAAGGCCACAAAATCCAGATCAGCAAGCGGTACTTCATTTTTGTACCTGCGTTTCTTTGATCTGCTGCTCCACCTTTAAACCACGCTTCACTACACCATCTCTCAAAGGTTTATCTGCTTGATAATTGATCGCCAAATAAATGGTGATAATGCAACCAATCATGGCAACTGCAGGTCCACTGATTAATAACCATGGCCATAATTGCTTGAACCAAGGTTTAGTAATTTGCTGTTCTGTCATATGCATTCTCTCCATTGCTCCCCGCTTAACGGGGAATAATAAAAGTCGATTTTTCATCGCGAGTCCTGGTAATCATCTCATTTCCAGAAATTTCTTGGGCAATCACATCGAAATGGATTGGGTAATTACCCGGCTGATTCACTCCGCTTTGAGTGCTGACCTTAATTGGCATTAATAAATTACTGGCTGGCGCCACCTCAATTTCGGTGATGACCTGACCTTGAGAGTTCAGAATCTTTAGGCCATCCAAACCGAGAGCCTTCACCTGTACATTCATATTATTTTCGGAGGCATTCATAATCTGAATGCGATAAATGTTCTCAATACGAACGCCCTCAACCTCACGAGCTAAGGCGCCGCGATCACGCATCACATCCACTCTCAACGGATTACGGGTTGCTAGAGACACCAAGAATGCGGCTGTAAGAACGGTAATGAAAGCTGTATAGATCAAGACACGTGGACGTAAGATATGGCGAATGGCACTTTGGTTCGATTCGCGATCCTCAATAGCACGCTCTGTTGTGTAGCGAATTAAGCCTTTTGGATAATCCACTTTTTCCATTACTTGATCACAGGCATCAATGCAGGCACCACAACCAATACACATATATTGCAAGCCATCACGAATATCAATACCCGTTGGGCAGACCTGAACACAGATGCTGCAGTCAACGCAGTCACCTAAACCTAGAGACTCATGATCAGCAGATTTACTGCGGCTACCTCTAGGCTCACCACGTACTTTGTCATAGGTCACTAAAAAGGTATCTTTATCTACCATCACACTTTGGAAACGTGCGTATGGGCACATATATTTACATACTTGCTCGCGCATAAAGCCTGCATTACCCCAAGTAGCAAAGGCATAAAAACATAACCAGAAAGTCTGCCAAGGACCTAAAGACAAATGAATTAATGCAGAGCCTAAGGTGGTAATCGGCGTGAAATAACCAATAAAGGTAAAGCCGGTCCAAAACGCGATCAACAACCAAAGGAAATGCTTGGTAATCTTAAGGCGCCACTTTCTAAAGCCCCAGGGCCACTCCTCGCCATCTAAACGAATCCGCGCAAAGCGATCTCCCTCTACTTTGCGCTCGATCCACATAAAGATCTCGGTATAAACAGTTTGAGGACAGGCATATCCACAAAATAGTCGACCAGCAATTGCAGTGAAGAGAAAGAGAGCTAAAGCCGAAAGAATCAATAGGAGTGTGAGATAGATCACATCCTGCGGCCAGAGCACTACACCAAAGATATAAAACTTACGTTGAATTAAATCAAACAGAACAGCCTGACGACCGTTCCAGCTAACCCATGGCAAACCATAAAACAGCAGCTGGGTTGCAAAAACCAGAATTAAGCGCCAACGAGCAAATAAACCTGTTACAGAACGCGGATAAATCTTTCGCCGGACCTCGTAAAGAGATTCCTCAATAACATCTATCGGAATAGGTTTTCCACCCGGCGGAAGAGTTGCCACTAAATACTTTTCTTACTTTGTCGCTGCTGGTTGTTTATTGTTTGACAAACCCCAAACATATGCAGTCAGTAAATGAATTTTCTCGGGGCTCAATACTTTGTCTTGAGAAGGCATCATCGCCATACGGCCCTTAGTCAAAGTCTCAATAATGGTTGCCTCTGAACCACCATATAACCACACTTTGTCAGTTAAGTTCGGAGCGCCTATAGCGATATTCCCTTTACCGTCAGCACCATGGCAAGCTACGCAGTTTGCTTTAAAAACCTCTGCTCCGCGAGCAGATTTTTGTTCGTCATTTGGTAAGCCAGATAGACTACGAACATAGTTGGCAACATCAATAATTTGCTTACTATCTAACTGCGGAAATGGAGGCATCACACCTGCACGGCCATTGATAAGAGTTGTCTTAATATTCTCTGGTGAACCACCATAGAGCCAATCGCCATCAGTCAAATTCGGAAAGCCTTTTGCTCCACCAGCATCAGAGCCATGGCATTGAGCACATGAGTTCAAGAATAGACGTTGACCCATTTCGCGCGCTTTTGGATCAGCAGCAACTTGCTCAATATCCATAGTCACGTATTTAGCATAAACAGGTTTTAACTCTTCGTTGGCAGTTGTCATTGATTTCATGAGCGAACCATCCGTGCTGTAACCCAATACACCAGGGAAAGAGCCAAGGCCAGGGAATAAAACTAAATACACAAATCCAAATATGCAAGAGAGCAAGAACATCCAAGCCCACCAGCGTGGGAGAGGATTATTCAATTCACGTAAGTCGCCATCCCAAACATGTCCAGTATCAGCTACAGCGCCATCGGCCGTATGAATCACCTTCGCTTTACGCTGCGAGGCCAATAGCCATATACACCAAACAATACCCACCAATGAAACTAGGGCGATGTAGCTACTCCAACCGCTGCTAAAAAAGTCACTCATGATTTGTCCTTACTAAATTCATCCGGAAGATCAAATGGAAGCTCGGCAGATTCTTCATTTGCCTTTTTTCTACCAGGTGACCACGCCCACCAAACAATCCCAACAAAGAAGAGGAGTCCTATGACTGTTGAGAAAGCAGAGAGATAAGGTGTGATCTTTTCCATTTGACTTATATCTTTCTAATTAAAATTCTTGCTTTTATTTGGCAACCACTTCATCAACTATGATGTAGCGACGGTTAACACCCAAACCTTGCAAGTACGCAATCAAGGCATCTTCCTCGGTTTTACCCTCCAGCTCATTAGGAGCATTGGCAATCATTTCCTCTGTATAAGGAACTCCCAAGCGAGTCATCGCAATCATGTGTGATTGAATTGTGGAAGCATCTGCAGCATTTTTTTGCAACCAAGGATATCCAGGCATATTTGACTCCGGAACCACATCGCGTGGATTACGTAAGTGAATGCGATGCCAATCATCTGAGTAACGGGCGCCAACACGAGCTAAGTCTGGGCCAGTACGCTTACTACCCCATAAGAATGGACGATCAAAGACAGATTCACCAGCTAAAGAGTAAGGGCCGTAACGCTCAACTTCAGAACGCAAAGTACGAATCTGCTGTGAATGACAACCTACGCAACCTTCGCGCTGATAGATATCACGTCCTGCCAAGCGTAAAGCTGTGTATGGTTCTACACCAGGACTTGGCTCAGTTGTAGTGTGCTGGAAAAAGAGCGGCACGATTTGAACTAAGCCTGCAATCGATACCACAATGATCGTGGCAATAATTAACCAGCCAACGTTTTTCTCAAGCGTTCCGTGGGAAAAGAATTTATTTTCGCTAGACATTTTCTTCTCCTTTTAGTGTTCAGCAACGGCCGTTGGAATAGGCGCATTTACAAAAGTTTTACCTTGCACAGTTTTGAAGACGTTGAACGCCATCAAGAACATACCGCTGAGGTAGCACAAGCCGCCCAACAATCGAATCATGTAGAAAGGATAGGTTGCCTTAACGGACTCAACGAAGCTATATGTCAATGTTCCGTCTGGCTCAAATGCTCTCCACATCAAACCTTGCATTACGCCTGCAATCCACATAGCGGCAATGTACAAAACAACACCAATAGTAGCGATCCAGAAATGCAACTCGATCCACTTGGTGCTATACATCTCTTTTTGACCAACTAAACGTGGAATCAAGTAGTAGAGAGAGCCAATCGTAATCATGGCAACCCAACCCAAAGCGCCGGAGTGAACGTGACCAATAGTCCAGTCTGTGTAATGAGACAAACTATTCACAGTCTTAATCGACATCATGGAACCTTCAAAGGTAGACATGCCGTAGAAGGACAATGCCACTACCAAGAATTTCAAGATTGGGTCACGGCGTAATTTGTACCATGCACCAGACAGAGTCATGATGCCGTTAATCATGCCACCCCAAGATGGCGCCAACAAGATCAAAGAGAATACTGTTCCGAGAGACTGGGTCCAGTCAGGCAAAGAGGTATGTTGCAAATGGTGAGGACCAGCCCACATATAGGTAAAGTTCAAAGCCCAAAAGTGGACAATGGACAAGCGATAGGAATAAATTGGACGCTCAGCTTGCTTTGGAATGAAGTAGTACATCATTCCCAAGAAGCTCGTAGTTAAGAAGAAGCCTACAGCGTTATGGCCATACCACCACTGCACCATCGCATCTTGTACACCAGCATATGCTGAATATGACTTCCAGAATGTTGCTGGCATTTCCAAATTATTGAAAATATGCAGAATGGCAATCGTCAGAATGTAAGCACCGAAGAACCAATTAGAGACATAAATATGTTTTGTCTTGCGCTTCATGATGGTGCCAAAGAAAACCACTGCATAAGCCACCCAAACCACAGTGATCAACAAGTCGATTGGCCACTCTAATTCTGCATACTCTTTAGAGGTTGAGATGCCCAAAGGCAAAGTCACAGCCGCCAAAACAATTACTGCCTGCCAGCCCCAAAAGGTAAATGCCGCTAGCTTGTCACAAAATAAGCGTGCCTGACTTGTGCGCTGCACAATGTAGTAGGACGTTGCAAACAACGCGGAACCACCGAACGCAAAAATCACCGCATTGGTATGCAATGGGCGTAGACGACCATAGCTCAACCAAGGAATATTAAAAGTGATTTCAGGCCAGATCAACTGGGCTGCGAGAATGACCCCCACGAGCATGCCAACAATTCCCCAAAGCACAGTAACGATGGCAAATTGACTGACAACCTTGTAATTGAAGGTATCTTGATTACTCCCCACGGTAAGTCCCATGGTTTCTCCTTTTTTGTGACCAAACAACGACATAATCCAAATAGACTGGATTAATTATCAAAGTAAGGCTTTAAAGGGAATTTGATCTATATCAAAAAGGGTGGGGCTAATTCAGGCTAGGCCCAAGATAATGGCTATTTCTTGGACTATTTACGTATATAGCTATTTTTGAGAGTGCTTACTAACTTCTTTTGACTCTGGAGCGTCATCATCCATCAAAATAGCGTGACCAGGTCCATCCAAATCGTCGAATTGCCCACTTTTAATGGACCAACGCAAAATCCAGACTAAGAGACCAACTAAAGCCAAGGATAAGGGGATGAGTAGAAATAGACTTTCCATCTCTATAGTCTAAGCTTTTCGTAAACGCCAAGCATTTAATGTCACCGCAAGCGAGGAAAGCGACATACCAATTCCGGCAACCCATGGATTTACTAAACCCATCATTGCGGCAGGAATAGCCAATAAGTTATATATCAAAGCCCACCATAAATTTTGTTTAATGATGCTTTGAGTTTTATCGGCAAGCAATAAAGTTTTTGCGAGAGGTTCAAGTGAGATTGCAGTCAAAATTGCATCAGCTCCCGCCGCCGCCAAAGGTGCACCCGCACCAACTGCGATAGAAATGTCAGCGCGAGCAAGCAAGGGAGCATCGTTCACACCATCACCAATTGCCCAGACAAAACGATTCTCTTTTTGCAGACGCTCAATGTAATCATATTTATCTTCAGGCGTGCATCCGCCTTGATAATGTTCAATTCCGACATGCTTGGCCCACCATGCAACTGTAGCTCGGTCATCTCCTGAAACTAAATGGATGGCAATATTTCTAGACTTCACTACATTTAAAAACTCTTTAAGACCTGGTCTCGGAGTATCTAAGAAAACAAAGCTAGCTATCAATCCTTGTGAATCAGCTAAATGCACTTGCCCATATTGCCCTAACTGAGCGCTCTGCTCTACGCCCAGCCACAAAGCACTTCCCAGGCGAAAGGTACCCGAACTTAAACCTCTACCCTGAAGATTAATGACCGACTCACTTAATACGGGAAGAGAGAGATTGTCATTTTCGGCTGCACGGATCAAAGAAAGTGCCAATGGATGTCTTTGCCCTGCTTCAAGAGCCGCAGCTAAAGCCAATGCATCTTCACGACGATAGCCATCACGTAAGTTGATGATCTCTTGCAACTCTGGCTGGCCCATTGTGAGTGTCCCAGTTTTATCCAGCACTAAGTCAGTCGCCTTCACTAAGCCTTCCATGACGTGACCACGAACAATAAGTAATCCTAATTTAGTAACAGCGCCTTGAGCTGCAGCCATAGCAGTCGGCACAGCCAGTGATAATGCACAAGGACAACTAGCAACGAGAACCGAAACTAAAACATTCCATGCGCGACTGGGATCAAAATAAAACCATATGGCTGAGGAGGCGAATGCGGCCAACAATAAGAAGGCTACAAAATACGCCGTCCACTTCTCAGCAAGACCAACCATTACCGGCTTAGCAAGTAACGCTTGATCTAATAAGGAAGCGATACCAGCAATGCGCGTTGACTGACCTACCGCTTCAATTTTCATAAAAAGAGGGTTCAGAATATTATGGGTACCCGCGTACAAACGGTCGCCGATTTTTTTCTCTACAGGTTTAGATTCGCCAGTCAGCAACGATTCATCTAAAGCACTGGCATTCTCAATCAAGATGCCGTCAGCAGGTACCACCTCACCAGGAGAAACACGGAGCACCTCACCAGGATTGCAATTAATAACTGGGACAAGCTCAATATCTTGTGAAGCTGGGTAATTGACAGCGCGCTCACAAGTTGCGGGTAATTGCTTTGCTAATGCCTCTGCTCCACCCTGAGCATCTTGCCGCGCCAGTAACTCCACATATCTCGCAGCTAAGATAAAAGCAACAAACATCGTAATGGAATCAAAATAGCCATGACCCGCGCCAGTGACTAAATTGATGGTGCCTGCGGTAAATGCCAAAGCAAGAGCCAAAGCGATCGGCACATCCATACCCAACATATGCGTTTGCCTAAATGACTGTACGCTGCGCCATGCTGCCTGGAATATAGGGCCAGCCGAATACACCATCACCGGGACAGTTAAAGCCCAGCTACTCCAACCCAATAGAACTTCAAACTCCGGGGTAATATCAGCACCAACATAGGTAGGCCACGCATACATCATGACCTGCATCATGCCCAACATCGCCACACCGAGACGAAGCAGCAAACCACGCCTTTCTTTTTTTGCTCGATCTAAGGATTGAGAGGGCTCAAATGGCCAAGCCTCATATCCAATACGCTCAATCTCAAAAAGTAATCTGGCCAGGCTTGTTTTATCCGGTGAAAAACGCACTATCACTTTTTGCGTAACGTAGTTGATTTGCACATCTTGCACGCCTGCGTTACGACGCAAATGCTGCTCACATAACCAAACACAAGCTGCACAACGAATTTTTTCTAAGCGTAGTGTTGTCTCAAGATCGCCAAGGTCACCACAAGAGCGAGTAAAGCGTCCTCGCAATGAAGGATCGTCATAAGGCTTAAGTTTATCTGGTATCTCATTGCTGGCTAGATAGGCTGCTGGCTTATCGCCTGACTGTGATCGCCTGGCATAAAAAACTTCTAGGCCTTCACCATGAATAGTTTGCGCAATTGCCATGCATCCCGGACAACAAAATGCCTGCGTCTGGCCGCCTAATTCTGCCTCGATTAATTCACCCGGAAGAATTTGGCTTGAGCAGTGATAGCAAACCAAAGAATTTCTCATATTCGTCTAATTACTCATGCTGGCTTTATTGCCCCAGCCGTTACGCCGCTCATAGATCACAAATAAAACCCCCCAGATCACCACAGCAACATAGGCCCATACCCAAGCCGCTTGTGAAGTACGAGATCCTGAGATATCTAAGACAAATCCGAAAATAGCGGGGCCTAATAAGCCACCACCAAATCCCATCAAAGAATGCAGCCCCATCGCAGCACCCTTGATATTTTCCTGAGCACTAATCACCAAACCCGCTGTGAGTGTTGAGGAATCTGCCATGATGAAAATGGCATGGCCGATAGCCAGTGCCACAATCAACCACCATGATTGGCCCGTTGAGCAAGCAAACGCAATCCCCAATACAGCGCTCGTCAGCATCACAATGCAGACCCACTTTTGACGTCCTACCCGCAATGCAATCTCATTACCTAATATAGATGCAGGCACCCCAAAGAAATTAATGACCCCAGCTAAAGTGGTCGCCGCTAGAAAAAAACTCTCACCAGAAGCAACTGCACAAAAAGCAAAGAAAGCCACAATCCAACTTCTAGAAGCAAAGAGCTCTAAGGTGTGTGCTGTATAGCCAAAAATAAATCCTGCAGCATTTTTATCCTGCAAGACTAATTTCCATTTATCCACTGGAAAAATATCATGCAGACGAATATGGATAGGCCCCTTCCACTTGTCATGCTGTAATGCCGGAATAAATAATAAGACAATCAAAAATGCAACAAATGGGCCCAAGGCAATGAGTCCAAAAACATAATGCCAACCTAATGCACTCAAAATCCAGCCTGAGCATAAGTAAGAGAACCCAGTTCCAATACCAAAGAAGGCCGTATAAAAAGCAATGTGTCTTGTCAATTCACCAGCCTGAATACGATCAGACAAAATTTTGAGGCCCGGCATATAAGTACCAGCAAGACCAGCGCCATTTAAGGCCATAAAAAATAGTGCGGTCCAAAAGTTATAAGCCAATGTGCCCATACCCAAAAGACCGAAAGTCGCCACTAGCCCACCCACTAGATAGACCTTGCGAGCATCAACACGATCCGTTAAAGCGGTAGCCAATGGAACAGCCAGCATATAACCAAAGAAAAATGCACTGGCGATTAAACCTGATTGCAGATTACTGAGATGCCACTCTTCTTGCAAGGTGGTTAACACGACGGCATAGCAAGCAAAGCCTAATAGAGCACAAGTTTGTGCCATGAGCATGAGAGGGGTATAACCAGCTGAACGAAAGCGCATAAATAGTCAGTAGAAACGTGAACTCATTCTACTCGCCCGGAAGGCAATAGACCCGCTACACTATGAAAAACTAGATGGGGACAATATGAAAAGTAAATCCTTGAGAGCGCTGACATTGCAGATCGGCTTTAGCCTCCTATTGGGCTGCACAAGCACTTTGGCATTGGCTGATAACTACCCCTCCAAACCCATTAAGGCAATTGTTCCTTTTGCCCCGGGCAGTACAACCGATCAAATTGGACGTGCTTTTGCAGCCAAAATGTCTGAGACTTTAGGGCAACCCATAGTGATTGAAAATCGCCCCGGAGCAAATGGCCTCATTGGCGCAGATTTTGTTGCCAAAGCACCTGCCGATGGTTACACGATCTTAATTGGTACTAACAGCACCAATGCTGCTCTGAAAAGTTTAGTTAAAAACTTACCCTATAACCAAGATACCGCCTTTACTCCAATTGGCTATTTTGGATCAGCTCCATTAATTATCGCCATTAATAATGATGTACCTGCAAAGTCACTCAATGGATTTGTTTCTCTAGCTAAAGCCAGTCCAGGAAAAATGACTTTTGCATATGCAAGTACATCACAACGTGTCTCTTCAGAAATGCTTGCGAGCTTTGCAGATATCAAAATGACTGGGGTGTCATATAAGAGCGGCCCCAATGCAATGACAGATTTAATTGGTGGTCAAATCAATATGTTTACATCTGACTTTGGAGTTTCCTTGCCTCAGGTGCAGGCAGGAAAAATCCGCGGTCTTGCTGTTACCTCTCTTAAACGCTCTCCTGCCATTCCTGAACTACCCACTGTAAATGAGGCGCTAGGGATTAAAGGTTATGAATTAATTGCATTCTTTGCGGCCTTTGGCCCTGCCGGTATGCCAAAAGAGGCTGTGAGCAAGCTCAATAAGGCAATTAACGATGCAGCCAAATCTAAAGATTTGCTTGAACGCTTTTCTGCCATGGGATTTGAAACTCAACCCGGCACCCCTGAGGCACTCAGTCAAAAAATTAAACTAGAAACTGCAAAGTGGGCAAAAGCAATTAAAGATGCCGGTATGGAGCCAGAGTAAATTAAATCAACTTATTGCTGACTTCGATTGGGCGAGTCCTGAAAGCCATTAGAACGGTAAGTGAGAACCAAGGTATCTCGATAGCCGTAATTTGCTAAGGGCTGAATTGGTGTGGATTCATGAATCATCCGTTGATCATTCATCAACAATACAGACCAAGGCTCTGTCAGCGTAAAGCGTAAACCTGCAGAACCAGAGGCATCAAATATCCTGGTCTCGCCGCCCTTAATGCCCGAACGACCTAACAAGAAGACTGCCACAAAGTCGACGCCATCGCGATGAGCACCTTCAGGGGTTGGTCGCCCAATGCCATCCGTGGTGTCAATTCGAAATTGATGCGCTTCAACAAACCAAGTATTCACCGGTTTGAGGCTATTTAATATATTGGCAAGCCCAAGCAATACTGATTGCCAAGCGGGATTGCCCAACAAATCCCCTTGAATAGGCTCAAACCAGCGTTCGATACCGCCATGTAGTGCGTTGTAATCAAGTGACTGCCAATGCGCACGATGAGGAACTAAAGCGAGATCATCCCCTTTAATCTGATAGCTGGAATGACGGCGAAAGCGGTAACGCCCCCCATCCTTTAGATAAGGATCGCGTGGCAAATCTTCCCAAAACTGCGTGAGGCTTTGAAGCTGAGAGAGCTGTACATGACTAAATTGGGCAACTGTCTCGGCAGATATCACAGCAAAGCCGTCATTACGCAAAGCCTCGTTAATCTGCTTCAGAGGAGTTAGCGGGGGCGCAAGACTTGTAATTGTCATCAGTCTATTTTAGGTCAACTAGCAAACATACGTTCACTCAATGAACCAAGCTCAAGCGGACGCGCACATCACCCACATGCCCCTTAAGGTCATATAACTCTTTGGCATCCAACATAGACACTTTGATGTTACCCACCCGCCTTTCAATATCCGCAAGGTCTTTAAAGTTCTTTTCTTTTAAAGCTGGATTTTGAGAATTTCTCTCGATCACCTTAAGCTCTTCATACACTTGAGCTAATTTCAAGCGCAATAAGAAATTCTTGGTAGATGGAATGTAAGTAAATAGTGGAATCAGAATCACTAGCAATGGAATAACAATCTTGACAAAACGCCCCGCCCAAACTGCAGTCCAGAATGGTAAATGACGATGCAAAAATGAAGGGCCATCTTTTAGGTAAATCTCAGCGTCCACATCCAATGGGAAATCTAAGCCTGCAGCGGAAGGAAACTCACCAACTTTTTGCAAGCGTGAATAGGATTTCAGAATGTCGTAAGAGGCCCCAAGCATCAGCGAAATCAAGGCTGGGCTAACGTTTTCATGGGTAACCAAAGTAGCTGTAGCTGCCATTACCTGAATATCTTGTCGAGGTTGATCATGTTGAATACTCAACAATCCTCTGGGTACAGTGACCTTGGAAAGATAAGTGAGATTACGAGTGTATGCATCCGCCTGATCAAAGTTCATCAGACGAATCCCGGGAATTGAGTAAAACTTACTCAGAATTGGAGCTTCCGCTGCAGCCACAATAAATACTGCATCCAGCTCGCCACTATTTAACTTAGCGATGGCTTCATCAGGCTTCAATTTTTCTGTACTGATTTCTTTATCAGTTATACCGCTAGTCTTCAATAGATTCTGGACAAGTACTAAGGTACCGCTTCCTTCGTTACCAATGGATACGCGCTTACCTTTTAATTGGCTCAATATCTTGAGTTGACCGCCATCATTTTTAAAGGCGCCTTCACGATACCAAACCCAGATGGGCTCATAGAACATTCCTGCGATCGATACCAAATTCGGATATTCGCTCACATTAGCCACCCCACCCTGCACCATCGCAAAATCGACTCCAGATTTTGGATCTTTGAGGAGAGTCAAGTTATCCAGGGTTCCGCCTGTAGAACGCACTTTGAGATCCACACCATCTTTAGACAACTCCGCCTTTAAACGTTCCCCAAACTGGTAATAAAGACCAGTAGGAAAACCTGTGGCCATTTCTATCGACTTTGGTGGCGGTGGGACCAAGACCCAAAGCACGCCAAAAAGGACGATTAATATCATGAGGAAGCTACCCGCTAAAGCTAGAGGGTTATAAATTTGTCTTTTAATTAAATTCATTTAAATCTCTTTTGTTTTTTGCATTATGCCCCGAGCATGGCGTTTGGAAAAGGTTTCGAAACGGGTCAAATAATTCACGATAAGATGATGCTTTTAGAAGCTCCATAGGCCATTATGAATTCAACAAAAACCAAGGTTGCCCTAGTTACTGGTGCAGGAACTGGCATCGGTAAAGCAGCCGCCAAAGCCCTTCTTCAAGGCGGCTATCAGGTGGTTCTCACGGGGCGCAACCTAGGCAAACTAGAAAAAGCCATTTCTGACATTGGCGGCAACCAAAACAACTGTTTGGCCGTTTCTTGCGATGTGGGAAACCCAGATGAGGTCAAGAAACTATTCGCAGCACTTAAGGATCAATTTGGCCGCATTGACGTGCTCTTTAATAATGCCGGTATGGGTGCGCCCGCCATCCCCATGGAAGACTTAAGCTACGAACAGTGGATGAATGTGGTGAATGCCAATCTCTGTGGCGCCTTCTTATGCTCACAAGAGGCGATCCGAATGATGAAGGCGCAATCCCCACAGGGCGGCAGAATTATCAATAATGGCTCGATCTCAGCGCATGCACCGCGCCCAATGTCAGCACCCTATACGACCACGAAACATGCTATTAGTGGTCTCACCAAAACTATTGCTTTAGACGGACGCCCATTCAATATTGCTTGCGGTCAAATCGATATCGGTAACGCAGCTACTGAGATGACTGAACCTATGGCTGCCGGAATTATGCAAGCCGATCAATCTATTAAGGTAGAGCCACGCATGGACGTTGATCATGTTGGTGAAGCGGTATTACACATGGCACAACTTCCACTAGAGAGCAATATTCTCTCGATGACCATTATGGCAACCAATATGCCATTTGTTGGCAGGGGCTAAGCCTACTGACGAACTTGGTCTACCAGGAGTCGAACGTCTTTAGTGCCAACCTTAATGGTTTGTACAGCAGAGATTAAATCCCCAGCCTCTTGCTTAGCCATACCAGTCTTAGAAATACGCACTTCAACACTCGCTTCAGCTAATTGCGAGAGGGGTGCTGCGGGATTCATTGCTAAGGCATCGTTCAAAGTAAAGCTCATTGGGAAATCGATTGCGGGCGCCTTTAAGACAGCTACTGGCATACGTTCCCCAGGCTTACGAGCAATTACCATCACGATATCACCAGGTTTAATTTTGGACTTGAGCTGAGCGGACAATTCAACCTTGCCGCTGATCTCCTTACCGGAAGAGGCGGCAGGAGTTGGGGTAGATGCTGGAGCGGGAGAAGCTAAACCACCTTTAGAGCGCGCCTCAGCAATTGATCCCTGAATAGCACGAGCCTCATCAGTGTCCGCTGGTATTAGTTTTGCCAGCTTCTCCCAACTTTGTACTGCTGCCTTATAGTTGTTAGCGTTATAAGACGCTGTCCCAGAAAGCCAAAGCGCCATCAAGTTATCAGGATCCAGTTTTAAGGCTTGATTAATTAATTGCAGAGGCTTACCAGCAAAACTACCATTGGCATTAGTAGCCAAGACATCTGCATAGTCTGCTAATAATTGTGGGTCAGAATCAATGAAGTTACCAGCGCGCGCATATGCTTTTGCTGCATCCTCATTGCGACCTAAAATTCGATAGGAGCGCGCCAACATGGCCCAGCCTTTTAGGTTGCTAGGGTCTTTTTCCATTTTGATGGCAAACTCTGCCACCATTTTTTCAACACCCTCTTGAGTGACTGGCCTCTCAGAGTTTGTTTGAGTTATGCGCACTACATCTCCCAATGAGAAATAGAGCCCCGACGAAAGCACAATAATAAAAATGCAAATTCCTATAGCTGTTTTTTTCGTAGAACCCGCTACCTCAAGATCGTCTTCTACGATCGTGTCTTGAAAAAGACGTTGACGCATTTCTGCATGAGAAATCTCGTAGTCTGCAGCTGTAATGACTCCCGTAGCATGTTCAGCCTCCAATTTATCCAATTCTTCTCGATAAATAGCAGCATTCATTTGACGACGCGATGTTGCCTTAGTTTTCGACGGGAAAATATAAGGGCGCAGAAGTAATACCAAGACCAACGCTAGGAGTAAAAAAGCGGGGATTAAAAAACTGGTCACTGAATTCATCCCTCTTTCTTATCGCCTGCTTTTAGCAAAGCATCAATCTTCTGATTATCCGCATCGGTCAAGATCACATTGGGAACACTGCTATTGCGACGTCGCAAATAAGTTAACAGCGCTGCAATACCGATCAACAAGATAACAAATGGTCCAATCCAAAGCAGCCATGTTATTGGCTTCACAGGTGGGCGATACAACACAAAATCGCCATAACGTTCAACCATAAAGTTACGAATTTGATCATCGCTTTTACCCTCTTTAATGAGAGTCCGAATTTCACGACGCAAATCGTTTGCTAAATCAGAGCGTGATCCAGCTAAAGATTCATTCTGACATACCAAGCAGCGCATTTCTTCCGAGATACTGATCAGACGTTGCTCTGTTACCGGGTCATCTGCCAGTGGAGCTGCCTCATTGGCAATAGCGCCACCAAGACTGAATATGCAAATAATGACTAAAAAAATCTGCTTCATGATTTCTTCAGCTCACTTAGTACGGGATAAATTTTTTGATTCAGTAAATCCATTGTCAGCGGGCCGATATGCTTAAAGCGAATCACGCCAGCCTTATCAATGATGTAGGTCTCAGGAACGCCATACACTCCATAATCAATTCCAACACGACCATTGGCATCAAAGGCGGAAAGTACATAGGGATTACCTTGTTTAGATAACATTGCCAAAGCATCTTCACGCTTGTCTTTGTAATCCAAACCAATCACAGGTGCAATTTGAGATTTGGCAAGCTCAACCAGGACAGGGTGTTCCTCGCGGCATGCGACGCACCATGATGCCCAAACATTGAGAACCCATACCTGCCCCTTCATACTTGCCGGTGAAAACGTTTTACCGGCATCGGCTAGTTGAGGGATCTCAAAAACTGGCGCAGCTTTATTAATCAATGGCGAGGGCACTTCATGGGGATCACGATTTAAACCAATTGCTAAGAAGACCACTAGGCCAATAAACAATATGAGCGGAATTAATAATTTTGTCTTCATGACAACTTGCTCTTTAACTTCATCCGATAACGCTTATCTGATATTGCCAACACTCCGCCTAAGGCCATTAACAAACAGCCGCCCCAAATCCAGTCCACAAAAGGCTTGTAGTAAACACGTACAGCCCAGGATTGGTCTCCAAGTTCTTCGCCCAAAGAGACGTAAATATCGCGAGTAAGTCCAGCATCAATGGCCGCCTCAGTCATCGGCATGGTCGATGAAAAATAACTTCTTTTCTCTGGATAGAGAGTAGTTTCTTCGTTGCCATTCTTAGATAACAAGAATGTGCCGCGCATCGCCTGATAATTGGGGCCACGAGCAGCATTTACACCCTGCAATTGAATCTGGTATCCGCCAACGCTAACGGTGTCACCTGCTGCCATACGTACATCTTTTTCTTCTTGGTAAGCACCCACCATCGTGACGCCGATCACAAATACCGCAATACCCAAATGTGCAAGTTGCATTCCAATGAAAGAACGCGTTGGCTTTCCTGCTTTAGCTTGGCGTACGATTTGCATACAACCAGAAGCGATTACCCAAAATGCCAGCATGAAACCCATGCCCGCCAACCAAGTAAATTGACCCATGATCAACGGAATAGTGATGCCTGCAATCAAAGCAACCAGTCCAGCAAGCCACAAACGCTTGATGATCGTGATTAAGTTGCTGTGTTTCCAGCTCGTCCATGGACCAATTCCCATCAGCACCAACAAAGGAACCATGATGGGAACAAACACACTATTAAAGTAAGGGGGGCCTACCGAAATCTTGCCTAGATGCAAAGCATCAATCAGCAAAGGATATAAAGTTCCCAGCAAAACAGATCCGGCAGAGACAACTAAAAAGACATTACCAAGCAAGATAAATGTTTCACGAGAGGTAAGGCTAAATTTACCGCCCATCGAACTCTTAGGCGCACGCCATGCGTACAGTAATAAGGAAGAGCCCACCACTAGAGACAAGAAGATCAAAATAAAAATACCGCGTCGTGGATCAGTCGCAAATGCATGGACTGAAGTTAACACTCCAGAGCGAACCAGAAATGTTCCCAACAAAGATAAGGAGAACGCAGTGATCGCCAACAGCACAGTCCAGCTCTTAAAGCCACCACGCTTTTCAGTCACCGCTAAAGAATGCAATAAGGCAGTGCCTACGAGCCAAGGAATAAACGAGGCATTCTCAACAGGATCCCAGAACCACCAACCACCCCAACCCAATTCGTAATAAGCCCACCATGAACCAAGTGCAATACCAAGTGTGAGGAAAACCCAAGCGGCAGTTGTCCATGGACGTGACCAGCGCGCCCATGCGGCATCCAACCTACCGGATAATAAAGAAGCTATTGCAAAGGCAAATGCTACTGAGAAACCAACATATCCCATGTACAACATTGGCGGATGAAATACCAAGCCAGGATCTTGCAGCAGGGGATTTAAAGAACGGCCATCTTGCGCAGCAGGTAATAATCGCTCAAATGGATTTGAAGTTGTTAAAACAAACAATAGCAAGCCGCTGGTCACTAAACCCAGCACGCCAATCACGCGTGCCACCATAAAGTCGTCTAAAGCTTTAGAAAGCTGGGCAACCAAAATCGTCCAGGTCGCTAGTAAGAAGACCCACAAGAGCAGCGATCCCTCATGGCCGCCCCAGACTGCACCTAATCGGTAAATCACTGGCATTTGTGAATTTGAGTGCTCGGCAACATAAAGCACAGAAAAATCATTAGCATAAAAACTCCATGCCAATGTAACGAAAGCAATCGCCAGTAACAAGAAAACAGTTTGTGCAGCAGGTCTAGCTAATACCAACCAGTCACGGCGACCAAATTGAGCACCCAGCAAGGGTAGAACCCCTTGAATAATGGCAATGCAAAGCGCCAGAACTAATGCGTAATGCCCAAACTCCGGAATCATTTATTACTTCCATTTTTTTGAGCTTGATCTAAGGCGTGCTTGGCTTCAGGAGGCATGTAGTTTTCATCGTGCTTAGCCAAGACTTCGCTCGCAATGAATTCACCATTCGCATTCATGCGGCCCTGAATAACTGCGCCCTTACCTTCTTTAAACAAATCCGGAAGA
Source organism: Polynucleobacter ibericus (assembly GCF_018687955.1). Classification (NCBI taxonomy): domain Bacteria; kingdom Pseudomonadati; phylum Pseudomonadota; class Betaproteobacteria; order Burkholderiales; family Burkholderiaceae; genus Polynucleobacter; species Polynucleobacter ibericus. The sequence goes on from NZ_CP061309.1 coordinate 1,489,938, forward strand.
ATGCCGGTATACGCAACCGGAATATCTTTAGCTAGATCGGTGATCACAAAATGCACCGTTAAACCATCGCGCTTTAAGGAGCCATCTTTAACCATACCGCCAATACGAAAGGCTTGACCCTGTGGAGCTTTACCAGCAGCCACTTCACTTGGAGTGACATACAAAGCAATATTGCTATTGAGCGCATTCAAAATTAAGAGCGCAGCTACACCGATAGCGATGAGGGCTCCAACAATGATTAATGCGCGTTTATGTCTAGGCTTCACTTACTAATCTCTTTATCAAACTGCTCTGCTAATTGCTCTTGCTTTAACCTGCGCACGATTGCTCTAAAACGAGCTCGTACCATAAGGGGCTCTAATATCAACACCAGCGCAGAAATACCAAAACTACTCCACACATATAGTGCATAGCCGCCCATGGCAAAAAACTCGGAAGGGCTATTCCACATCAGCTTTTCACCTCATTTAATTGTCTCACCCAATCAGCATGAGCCTCACGCTCCAAAATGATTGCCCTTACTCGCATTAAGGTGACCGCAATGGAATACATCCAGAGACATAAGGCCATTAATAGCATTCCCCAGAGCATGGTCTGAGCCATTGCCGGGGCCTTAGTCAATGAAACGGAAGCGCCTTGATGCAAGGTATTCCACCATTTCACCGAGAAATAAATAATAGGCACGTTTACGACACCCACCAAAGCCAAAATGGCGCTGGCCTTATCAGCCCGGCGAGGATCATCAATCGACGCCCTCAAAGCAATAAATCCCAAATAGAGAAATAAGAGAATCAACTCTGAGGTTAAGCGGGCATCCCAGACCCACCAAGCGCCCCACATTGGCTTACCCCAAAATGCTCCAGTCCATAGCGACAAAAATGCCATCCAGGCACCTATTGGGGCAAGTGCTTGCGCCATCATGGCAGATAAGCGCGTATTAAAAACCAATCCTAGTCCCGCCCATCCAGCCATGACTAAATAGATAAACATCGACATCCAGGAAGCGGGTACATGGACAAAAATGATGCGGTAGCCCTGCCCTTGCACGGCGTCTACCGGCGCCACAAAAAAGCTAACCCATAAACCAGCAGCGCCAAACAAAAAAGTGAGCGCCCAAAAGAATGGGATGAGCTTGCCTGCCACCGGATAAAAGGTGCTGGGGCTGGATAACTTAAACCAGTTAACCAAGCGGTGATTAGAAAAATTATTTACTTGACTCATTCAATCGCAATCTTTACAGCTGCACTACTAACCCAAGGGACAAATGCTAAAGCCAAAATCAATAATGCGCCTAATAATGAAAAATGGCCGGAAGCATCTAAACCCACACTATTTGCATAAACAGCGCCGGCACCAAAAATGAGTACCGGGATATATAAAGGCAGGATCAATAGACTTAATAGCACGCTGCCTCCCCTGACCCCTAGTGTCAATGCGGCACCAATTGAGCCCAGTAAGGATAGCACTGGCGTACCCAATAAGAGGGTACCCATCAGCACATATAAAGAGCTAGCATCCAGATCAAATTGAATCCCAATAATAGGAGCTAATACTACGAGTGGTAAACCACACACAATCCAGTGAGCAACAATTTTTCCAACCACTAACAGCACCATAGGCTGTGGCGATAAAGCAAGCTGCTCTAGTGAACCATCTTGGTAGTCTGCAGCAAACATACGATGTAAACCTAGTAAGGTAGATAGTAGGGCTGCAACCCAAAGAACGCCTGGAGCAATTTTTCTGAGCAACGCTGGGTCTGCACCAATACCCAACGGGAACAAACTAGTGACTACAACAAAAAAGAAAAGAGCTGTCAGCACTTCACTTTTACGACGCATCACTAACAGTAAGTCGCGGTGAATAATGGCTAGCAAGGCATTCATAGATCGAGTACCTTTACATGCGGCAGACTCACCTCTTGATGACTGGTTAATACCACCAGTCCACCTTGCTCAAGATGCTCCGCAATAAGACCTTGCAAGGCTTGTACCGCATGGGTATCCAAGGCATTGAATGGCTCATCTAAGATCCACAGCTTTGCTTGGCGTGTCAGCATGCGAGCCATCAAGACACGGCGCTTCTGCCCTGCAGATAAACAATTGACAGTTAAGTGCTCGCGCCCACGTAATCCAAAACGCCAGAGAGCAGCCAAGGCTTTATCATCCGGCAAATGAATATCATCTAAGGCTGCATAGAGTTGTAAATTTTCTAGGGCCGTTAAATCTTCTTTTAAAGCATCACGATGCCCCAGAAATAAAAGCTCACGATGATAGGCCGAAGGACCTTTAGCGATTGACTGTGAGCCCCACAAGATCTCGCCAGCCTCTGCTTTAGACAAACCTGTTAGAAGCCTTAACAAACTCGTTTTCCCAACGCCGTTCTCACCGCGCACATGCAAACACTCTCCGGCTGAGACTACTAAGTGAAGATCTTGAAACAACTGTCTTTCGCCTCGCACGCAACTAAGCGCTCGAGCTTCAAGCTTCAAAAAGGGCTTGCTGGTGGAGGAGGAGATGTCGACTGTCATAAGGGCTTATGGCTTGAATCAAACCACCCCAGGCATTGTCCAAGAGCCTAAAGGGGCTGTCAAACCAGTAAGGGGGGATTTAAGGGAATAATCCCTTTCAATTCAATTACTTATGAAATTATAAACCCAGTCAGCCCAGAAAGAAAAAACCACCCGCAGGTGGTTTTCGCTGTTAAATCAGTTACTTAGCCTACTTAAGGCGCTGCGTAATGTCAGCAATGCGCAGTCCATAGAGTCGTGCGGTCTCTAGGTCGCCTGGATTTACCTCATCGGCACTCGCATCCGAAGGAGTTTGCATCATCGCTCCGGCTGACGAACCAACGTAGTTAATATCATCGCGCTTAGCTGCTTTTGAGTTTGACGGCATTAAGCCAGTGCCAACCCATAAACCAGAATGCTGCATGGCTAAAGTAAAGAAATAATGCAGCGTGGAATGCTTGTCACCATTCATAGTTGCTGAGTTAGTGAAGCCGCCAAAAACTTTATCTTTCCATTGCTGAGAGAACCACTGCTTTGAAGTAGCATCAGCAAACTTTTTAAATTGCCAACTCACTGTACCCATATAAGTTGGCGAACCAAAAACAATCGCATCTGCCGCGTTCAGTGTTTCCCATTGCGCATCAGTGATATTACCCTCCGCGTCAATTGCTACTAATGTGGCGTTAGCACCCTTTGCAACTGCCTCCGCTTGTTTCACTGTATGGCCATAACCACTATGAAAGACCACCACAATTTTTGTCATATTTTTCTCCTTTAAAGATTGAGTTTCTATACTGCCGAATAAATAGGGGCGGCAGATAAACCTTGTACTTCGTACTGCCGAATTAAATTGGCTACTAAACCGCTGCGAATGAAATCCTCTACACAAGCACTGAGAAATTCTACTGCTTCAAAATTGGATTTTTTAGTAGCAATTGCTTGCTGAATACCAGTAAATTGACCATCTAATATTCGTAAACCTGGGACTTTTTGAGCAAAAGCGACCAAACCAGTCTTCAGACCAGCCAATGCTTCTAGATGATCGCTCATAAACAGCTCATTACTTGCTTGCAAGCCAGGAGCATGCGCCAAAGTGGCATGCTTTAAATTGCGCTGCAACCAAAGATCATATGCACTTTTATGAAAGGATGCGATACGAACTCCGGGCTGATCTACTTGAGAAATTTCCCAAATAGATGAGCCTTCGGGAACGAGATAGGTAGCCTCCAACTCTACATAGGCAGGTGTAAAGGTGACTTTCTCAGCACGCGCAGGATCAGAGCCCACCAATACAATGCCGCATCTGCCACTAGCCGCAGCATCTACAACCTCTTCTTGCGTTTCATAACCCTTTAAGTCCAAGGACACGTCTAAACGCTTTGCGATTTCACGACAAATATCAGGCGCTATACCAGTAGGCTCGCCGGCTGAATTCCGCCCTGTAACCAATAAAAAATTACCCAGATATACGGCAGCAGAAAGAACTCCGTGAGGGGCAAGTTGCTCCCTTACTACAGATGAAATCGAACTCAAGCGAATCCTTAGGGTGAAATAACCTAATAACTATAGAACAAATTCAATATTTATTCTGATGACGCAATACGTCATTTAGTAGTGCACTATTTCCAGAACAGTGAGATTTTTTGCGGTGCATCAGCCTTAATAGAAAGCGCCTTTTTTTGAGTAACCCCCTGATAAGTAGCGTCAATTACATAGTCACCGGGCACAAGATTGATCAGCATATATGGGCCATCTGCTAGTGCTTCAAAAATCACCTCTTTTTTTGCATTGGTCACTTTAATGCTCGCACCTGAAATCCAAATGCCTCTGCCATTTTCAATTTGAGACATCTCCAGCAATAGAGGCCATTGCTTCGCCTCGGCAAGAATTGCAACAGTCTCGCTTTCGCCAATACCACCAGTAATATAAGAAACCCCTTGCGAATAATTCGTATCTGGAATTTGCGCTAAAGCAAAAGAGCCTATGAGTAATAGCTGGGTTGAAATAATAATTTTGAAAAGTGTTTTCATTCTTTCATATTACGTCTCATTGACTAATAAAAAAAGCCCCGTTGATACGGGGCTTATGTACGCTAGAACATTTAAGCTTAAGGCGTCATCACAATCGCGCCTGAAACTTTGCGCCCTTCAGCTGCACGATGCGCATCTGCAGCCTGCTCTAATGAATACTTGGCACCAATTTGCACTTTAACTTGTCCTTGAGCAATCGCATCAAATACTGCTTTGGCGTTTTCTTTTAATAAAGCTGCGGTAGCGTTATGTGGAAATACAGAAGGCCTTGTTAAAAATAGACAACCCTTCTTATTTAGAATTTCTGGCTGAATCTCGGGAGCAGGACCTGAAGCGGCACCGAACAAAGCAACCGTCCCAAAAGGTGCGGCACAATCCAATGAGCCTAAGAAAGTAGTTTTAGCAACGGAGTCATAAACTACATTAGCCTTTTTGCCGCCAGTTGCTTTAATGACTTCTTCAACCCAGTTGGGCTGAGAGTAATCAACCACTGCATCGCAACCCGCCTCTTTGGCCGCAGCAAACTTTGCTGGAGAGCCAACAGTACCAACAACCAATGCGCCTAAGGCTTTTGCCCAGCCCGCGAGAATTTGACCCACACCGCCAGCAGCTGCGTGCACTAAAACCACATCACCTGCTTTAACTTTATAAGTCTTCTGCACTAAATATTGCGCAGTCATCGCTTTAAAGAACACTGCAGCAGCTACTTCATCGGAAATATTATCTGGCAACAAAACCAACTTGTCAGCTGCAACATTGCGAGCACTTGCATACGCGCCAATGCCAGCATTCATATAAACAACACGATCGCCCACTTTGAAATCAGCGACACCTTCTCCAACTGCCTCAACAACGCCAGCGGCCTCATGGCCCAATCCAGTAGGCATCTCAAGGGGGTAAACACCAGAGCGCTGATACACATCAATGAAGTTAAATCCAATCGCAGTTTGACGAATCTGGACCTCTCCTTTTGCGGGAGGAGGTAATTCTTTATCGATTACCTTGATTACGTCTGCGCTACCTAGCTCAGTAAGACTAACCACTCGTGCTTTTGTCACATGTCACCTATATTGTTTTTATAAAAACTCATATTACAGTAAGGGCATCCGAAGATTCCTCTTCAATCACCGCCCAAGTACTATCACCCAACTTCTTTACCGCCATTGAATATGTCCAGCCGTCTGGAATACCGCAACTCCAGCCACTTGGACCATTCTGTATAAGTACGTTGACACTATTTCTGGTGTCGTAATACAGGTGGTAAATTTTTCCATGGATGGGATTAAAGCTAAATTTAGCGCTATGCACCATCTCCGTGGCATCCAGCCTTGCTTGCAATGCCTTAGCCTGCTTCATTAAGACTTCGGCCTGCTCCATGATGCGGTCGTACTCAAGCTTGGCATTCTGCCGGGCTACATTAACAGCCTTGTCTTTTTCTTCTGTGACCTTAATAGGCGCAAATACTGGGGCACCCACTTCCATTGGATATTCAATCCCTGCGTGACGCGCTGGATCGGTATCTTCGATTCTCATGAAATGCCCTGTATCTCTTAATGTATTTAAATAAAAGTGCTTACTTAATTAAACCGCAAGCAATGCGTGGACCAGAATTTCCGGCGGGTTGAGATTTGTAGTCATCCGGATCGCGATGCACCACAACCGATCGACCAACAATTCCGGTTGGACCTGTATTAACTGCAAATCCATGCAACTTGGCGCTATAAGTAGCATTACCATTTGCATCCGATTTAATGTTTGGCATATCTCCCGCATGATTCATACCGCTGTTTGGCATGCCATGCGCTTTTGTATCGGGATTAAAGTGACCGCCTGCGCTAGTGGCATCGGGCGCTGAGCAATCACCTTTTTCATGCACATGAAAGCCTTGTTCGGCATTTGGCTTCAACCCAGAAAACTTACCACTGACAAGAACATCACTGCCCTGCCAAACGAAGGTGACTTCACCTTTAGCTTGAGATCCTGAACGAGAATCTAAACTTGCACTAGCTTTTTGGCCCGTTCCTTGCTCCATCGATTGGCAGGCCACTAAGGACAAAATTCCTACGGTAGATAAGGCAATCGAAGCTTGCTTTAATTTCAGATTCATCTGGATCTCCCTGGTTAAGACACTCAATGGCGCCCTTCAAGAAAGTGTGACACAAAACCAGGGCTTTTGCTTAGCGCTTGTAGAAGCTCAAGGTGACCTCACCTAGCTCTATGCCAAACTTGCTCATCTTGGCCTTATTGAGCATTACTTTGGGGGTCACTAGGTACATCCAATCATTAAATTGAACGTTATAGATAGTGCCATCAACTGGCAAAGCAAGGGTATAAGTCCAATTCAGGGCATTTCCCGCTAAGAGGCCCTGGGCATCTCCCACCACATCATCTGCTCTACCAATGAAGTTACCTGGCGACTGCTCAGTTAAGGTCCAGATGCGTTTTTGCTTTGTACCATCAGAGTACTCAAAGCTTTCATCTAATGTGCCTACTTTTTTTCCCTCAATTACGGTCCAATTGGCCTTGATCAAAACAGTAAAGCGCTTTTTAACTTCGCCACTACGATCTGTAAAGATGCCATAGGCATCAATCGTTCCAGAGAAGTATTCACTTAAATCCAAGGTTGGCTTCTCAGTAGCATATTGAGAAACCTGGGGTGATGAACAAGAAGCCAATAGTAAGCTACAAAATAAGATGCAGATAAGACGGGCAAGGGATTTCATGGATTAACAAGCCTCATTAAAAAGTGGTGGTGGACAAGTTTGTCCGAGCAACTCTGCTCTTAGCTTTGGGGCACTTGTTTTGGGATCAAGCCAAATGCCAAAAAATGCTTTTGGAAACTCAGTCCCCGGAATTTGAGCAATCTGCTTGCCATCGTAATAGAAGGTAGTTCCTTGCTTTGGGGTGTAGATGGCGGTCAAAGTTTGTCCAGATTCCACATTAGGCAAAAAAGATGTTAACTCCTTTCCCCAAAGTGCTGCCTGGGAATCAGAGATACCAATACGCTTCATCTCTTCAACACTACGATTGGCAATAGAGCTGCCTGAGAAGGACTTTTGATAACGCAAATCTAATGCAAACTCCGGGGCAGAGAGTGAGCCCACTCGATAAAACGAGGCATCATAAATGTGTAAGCCCCACCAAGTAAGACGACCGCTACCCTGCAGTTTTGCAGCACTTAAATGCGGGGGCAATACCAGTGGGTCACGCGCAAAACTCATTGGCATGAATGCGCTTAACAATGCGGCTAATAGCAAGAATCGAATGATCTTCATGGTGATTTTGATTTCACTAATCGCAATGCAGTTGGACCTAAAAGGCTAGATATAGCATGTCTATTTTTAGCGAAGAAGAGGTAGCCGAGTTTCAAAAATGGCTGCAGGGACTTTCTGGAAAAAAACCAAGCTAAGCGAGGCAAGTTAGCACGGCGATACGCCTCCGGAAACACTGCAACGCCCTGAATCAATTTACCGCTAGCAAACTGACCATACATCGCTGCCAATGCAGCTTCACAGGAGATCCCAAGCGTTTGTGAGTCAAACTGTTCAGAGTTGATATCGACAAAATCCAAAAGATTGGCTTGATTTCGTCCTGATAAAAACAGAATTTCCGCCTGGCATAAAGGGCAAGCGCCATCATAAAACAGGGTAAATTTTTCTAACTGGGTCATTGTTCAGCAAGTTTACGGCTAATTCAATAAACTGGCTGACACATCAACTTTAAGGCTGTTATGCAAAAAGAAATTGCGCTAAATGTATTTGGAGAGCCGCTGATACCCTGCTCTTTTGATCCCCTAACAGGTTTTTTTAGAGATGGTTGCTGCAAAACCAATGAAGAAGATGTGGGTAGCCACTTGGTCTGCGCCATTGTGACCAATGCGTTTTTGCAATTTAGCCTAGAAAAAGGCAATGACTTAATTACCCCAAGACCGGAGTATCAATTTCCAGGTTTGGTTACGGGTGACCAATGGTGTCTATGCATCAATCGCTGGGTAGAAGCCTTGAATGCCAATTGCGCTCCATTCATTAAACTCGAAAGTACGCACATCAAAGCACTAGAGACAGTTCCTTTAAATATTCTGAAGGAATATGCGCGAGAGGCATAAGAGCAGAGTGAAAGCTTTTTATACAGACCATTTCGTATTACCCCTGCCAGCTGGCCATCGCTTCCCAATGGAGAAGTATTCTCGCTTACGGGATTTAGTTAGCAGTTTGTCCGAGATTGAGCTCGTAGAGGCGCCGCCTGCTACTGATACTCAAATTCTTTATGCCCATGATCCAAGCTATCTTATTAAAGTCATTGAAGGCAATTTATCCGCTCAGGAGCAAAGAGAAATCGGCTTTCCCTGGAGTGAAAAAATGGTGGAGCGCTCGCGTCGCTCAGCCGGCGCTACAGTAGCGGGAGCCAAAACTGCATTACAGGAAGGTATTGCTGCTAATCTTGCCGGCGGAACACATCATGCATATCGTGATGCTGGGAGTGGATTTTGTGTGTTCAATGATTCTGCGATCGCAGCGCGCACTCTCCAAAAAGAGATTAATCCCTCACTCAAAATTGCCATAATTGATTTAGATGTTCATCAAGGTAATGGCACAGCATCGATTCTGCAAAACGATGATTCTATTTTTACCCTTTCAATGCATGGAGAAAATAACTTTCCATTTAAGAAAGAAGAGAGCGATCTTGATTTAGGTTTAGCAGACGGCTGCAACGATGAAACCTACTTACACTCCTTGGGTGAATGTCTTGATCAACTGGATGCACGATTCAAGGCAGACTGCCTCATCTTCTTAGCGGGTGCCGACCCTCATGAGGGCGATAGGCTAGGCAGATTGCAACTGAGTACAGAAGGAATGCGCTTAAGGGATGAGGCGGTATTTCAGTACGCGCTAGATCGTCAGATCCCCATTGCCTTTTCAATGGCGGGCGGCTATGGCAAAGAAATTGAATCTACTGTGGACATTCACTTTCAGACCATTAAAACCGCCCTACAATTTCAGAAGCAGTACTAATACTCAATAATCTTTAGCTCTTCTTTTTTGCAGTGCCTTTTGGATTAGCAAGATTACTAACATTCTCTACGCTCTTCTCAAAATTAGTGAAAGAGTCAGCCATGGTGGCGCGAATCAACTCAAAATTTTGCAAAGCATTATTGAATGAAGTTTTAAATACAGAAACATAGGCTTCGCTACCAGCTGGCGCATTATCCGTTGCTTCATTCACGAAATGGATTAAATCCGCTTTTGATTGCTGAATCATGGTTTCGGCAATATCAGCTAATTCCTCATTACCGCTTTTCAAAACCTGAAGTAATTGATTGTGATATTGAGAGATCTCTTTGGCAGCATCTTGCAACACCTCTGCATGCACATACTCAAATGCTGAGCGAGGATCTTGGGTTTTCATCAACTCTGATACCCGCTTCTGCATCATGGCAGCCAATTCTTGAGTAGCTTGCTGATTAATTTGAGCGATTGCCTGAGCACTTTCAATTGCCACACGCCCAGCAGCCTTAGTCGCATCAACAGCGCTTTGCTGTCCGGGCATCGCATTCATATCAAATGGTTTCTTACTCATATCAGCCTTTCAGATTGGTGGGGATATTCACCAATCTACTCTCGTTCAGGCTGGTTTCTATAGAGAAATACCAGTAGAAGCGGTCTTGCTTTACTTCTTTTTTGGAAGACTATTCAAGGTGGCAGCATTATTAAGCTGCTGATCTACTAAATAGAGCGTACCGCCATAATTGGCCTGCAAATCATAACCAGAGAGCCCCACTGTATAGAAGGTTATTTCAGGATTAAACGAACGGATCGTACCGCCTGATCCGGCAGAAAAATTCGCATCTACATCCAGACCACCACGCTGACCATCAATTGTTGCTAATAAAAACTGATCAATTGCGGTAGGCGTCTTAAAGATCGCAACCTGATATTGATCTTGATATCCCGCTCCTAGACCCTCACCTGTTTTAAGTGCTTGCATAAAAATAGGTTCTTGACGTCGCTTGTCAAATAAAACACCTTCACCACGAGCTACAACCAGTAGAACAATATTGACGTTAGTAGTGGTGAAAACTGCATAGCCAGCTGCCTGATCAATCTCTTTCTGCACTGCTGGCTTTTGCTTGATCAAGGTATCAAGCCCAATCTTTGACATTTTTAAAGTAGCTTCACGCTTTTGAATAATTTCTGCAGATGTAAGCGGTTTGCCGTCTTGACCAGTGGACTGGCAGCCCAAAAGTAATAATGCTGATGCCAATACTGCAGCAAGGTTTTTTGAAAAAGAGTTAACAGATTTAGTCATGATTTCATTTATTGATTAGGCTATAAGCTATACATTGATTACATGTGGGACTGATAATTTATTCAATTCCACTATGTCTGCCTCTGCGGGTTTAGTGAAGAAATAAGACAGAATACAGGCAGCCAAAATAATGAGCATCCCAATTACCAAACCCCAACTTCTCTTATCAGACTTCAAGCTTTAATCCTTAATTTTATTCGTATAGCAGATATTGTCCGCTAGGACTTATTTCTCAATAAGCTCTGGCCAGGAGAATGTGATCTATTTTAAGCGCCTATTGAGGTCGCACCCTTTATCTCTCAAAAATTACCCGGCATTAAAAAGCCAACCCGAGAGTTGGCTTTTTAGTACAGCCCAGCTCTGAAATTAAGGCATCACTTCGAAGATCTAGGCTTCTTGGTCTCGGATACTGGAATGACCTTGCCGCCCAATACCGTCGCATAAACGCCCACATCCTTGATCTTCATTGCGGGAACTGTTTGAGGGTCAGCGTCTAAGACTGCAAAGTCTGCAAACTTACCTGCCTCAATACTTCCAACCTTGTCCTCAACACCTAGCGTGTAGGCAGCATTGATCGTAATCATCTTCATGGCATCTGCAGCAGTGACTGCCTCAGCAGGAGCCCATACTTTGCCATCGTTATAGACATCCCTGCGCGTAACCACTGTCCATGCTTCCTTTAGCGGCACAGGGGCTGATACAGGAGCATCTGAATGGATGGAGGTAACAATGCCATTTCGTACTAAAGTACCAAGACGCGTCGCATAAGAGGCGCGATCAACACCTAATGCAGGGTATTCCAATTTAGCGCGCTCAGAAATATAAGAAATATTAGCGCTCACTACTGCACCTAAGGCTTTAATCTTCATCACCATAGCAGTCGATGCAATACCAAAGTGATTAATCGTGTAACGATGGTCAAAACGGGGTTTTGCATCGAGCATCAGCTGCAGTGCATTAATAGAATGTAAATTTCCAACGTCGCCATTACTATGAATGTGAATGTGATATCCAGCATCCCACCATGGCCTCATGGCGCCAGCAAACTCTTGTGCTGATTTGTAGTTGGTGGAGCCCACACTACCATCTGTATAGCCCGGATTCTCCATGCGCATAGTCTCCGGCAAATACCCGCCGTCACTATAAAACTTTACCCCCTGAAATATCAGTCGATCATTATCTTGCTGCTTTAGGGCTTGAGCTTCTGCAATTGCTTTATCGCCATACTTCTGGATAAAGGGATCTGCGTACACCACTGGAACAATGCGCAAAGCGCCGGCAGCTGATTGGCTAAAGTCTTTGGCAATTTTCAGTTCCGTATCAATATTCAGTGTTCCAAACGCTAAATCACCTGAGGTAGTAATACCACCCTGCTGCATGAGATCGCTCATATACAGATAATCAGTGGGAATTTCATTGGGCTTCAAAACATCCTTACCAGCAATACTAAGAATGTAAGAGATGGCAGGTATTTCTAAAAACTGTCCATTAAGCTGACCATCTTTATCAAGTCCAACGCCTTTGACACTCTTCACTTTCTCTGGAGTTAGGCCATATGATTTGATAAAGGCGCTATTTACATACATATCATGACCAGAGATATCCCAAACAATAATGGGCCTGGTGCTAGAGGCTTGGTCCAACAGCTGGCGATCAGGTAGCTTACCCATTGCCACGACGTCATAACCCCACGCCAACAAAGTCTCATTAGGATTTTTAATGTTGTCAGAATATTTCTTCAGCTGATTGATAGCAGCCTGCAAATTTGGAACGCCCGGAAATGGTGCCCCCCAAGGATTTGGCATCGGGGATGGAGTTAACAAGGGCTTGTTAAATAAAATTCCAGCAAGTAGTGGATGGGCATGAGGCTCAATAAAGCCTGGGTAAACTACTTTGTTAGCAAAGTCTCTATTAATTTGCGTTGGGTACTTATCTGTCCAAGGCTTCATATCCTCTAAAGAGCCAACAGACAAAATACGACCATCTGCAACAGCCACAGCAGTGGCATTCGGAATCGCTGGGTCCATAGTGACAATTTTCTTGGCCACAAAAACCGTGATGTTGGAGACTTTAGGGGTTGATGGAGGATCGATCAACTGCACTGCACTGGCCAAACTCGAGCAGAGTCCAATGATGCTAATAGAAATGATTTTAAGTTTGAGTTTCATGAATATTCCAGAGATCAGTCAATTTCAATATGATACTAAATAAGATAACTGCAACATATTAGTGTTTGTCACGCCCTAATAAGTAAAACACCCGCCGAAGCGGGTGCGTAGAGCCTGATAAAAATCGTCAAGAAACTAGTTTAGGTTAACTGGCTTACCGTCAATCCAAGTCCCTTTAACTTTGATGTTACGAATATCGGCAGGGGGTGTTTGACGTGGGTTCTTCTCCAGAATCACCAAGTCAGCCTGCTTACCAACCTCAAGACTGCCCACAATATTGTCAGCAAAGACTTGGTAAGCTGCATCAATCGTTACCGCGCGAATGGCATCATCAACTGAAACGGCTTGATCCGGTCCCAATGCCTTCTGTGGCGGCAACTGCCATAAACGCGTTACCTCTTCGCTAATATAGTTTAAAGGACCAACTGGTGAAACTGGCGTATCGCTATGCAAGGTAAATTTACCACCAGCGCGCTTGAAGTCTCCTGCCGGGTCAATACGCTTAGCGCGCTCTGCCCCAATGATGTGATTATTAAATGCTGCACCCCAGTAGTCAACGTGACCAATTGTAAAACTTGGAACGACGCCCAACTTAACCGCTTTTTTCACTTGAGATTCATTGTTCACTGTGAAATGCTCAATGCGTAAACGACGATCTTGCGGCTTTGTATTATTAGCCAATAGTTTTGAGTAGGTGGCTAAGGTTTGATCAATTGCTTTATCGCCATTGGCGTGAGTAGAAATCTGCCAGCCTTGATCAAAAAACGCTTTTGCTGAAGCATAAATATCTGCATCTTTGAAATCAAGCTCGCCACTCCATTTTGAATTCTCAGGATATGAATACGGCTTATTTAAGGCAGCTGTGAGGCCCTGGGTAGAGCCATCAGAGATATATTTAATACCAATAAAGCGTAATTGGTCATCCCCCTCGTTTGGCTTAATTGAAGTTTTCCCTGTGGGAATAGATTCGCTAAACAAATATCCACGAATACGAATAGGCGATGCATTCTTTGCAAAAATGCCTTTGTATATAGCAACCTCTTTATCAACACCAAAGTTACCACCAACACTCATTTCGGATGCAGTAGTTACACCTGTAGAAGCAATCTTCTTCATAGTGCCCTGAATAGCGCCCAATAATTGAGCCTCTGTTGGAGCAGGCATTTTTGCCATGAATGCCAAATAGGAAGGTGGCTCAATCAATTTACCAGTGAGATTCCCCTTTGCATCTTTAACGTAAACACCACCACCAGGGGGATTAGGTGATTTATTTGTAACGCCAGCAAGCTCTAAAGCCTTGTGATTGACATAACCAATGTGACCAGATTGATTCACAATGAAAACTGGCACATCTTTAGAAACTTTATCCAAATCGTCAGCAGTAAGCTCGGCCATAAAAGGCGTAGTGCGAGATGGATCAACACCAAAACCGAAAAGCCAACCACCAGCTGGGACATCCTTAAGAGCTGCCTTCATCTTTTGAATTAAGGTTTCCTTAGTGTCATAAGGCAAAGTAAAGTTGCTGAGATTCAAACCCAAACCCTCAAATACCGAGGTCACAATAATATGCACGTGTGGCTCAACAAAGCCTGGCATCAAAGTTTGACCCTTCAGATCAATTACCTTAGTGGTACCGGCCTGCCATTCTTTAATAACCGCGTCTTTAGTTCCTACTGCCACGATCTTGCCATTCTGAACTGCAAGTGCCTGCACTTCTTCATTCTTAGCATTAACAGTAACAATGGGGCCGCCATAAAAAATGGTGTCGGCGTTGCCTTTAGCAAAGACAACGGCACAATGTGCCATCAATAAAACTGAAAGCAGCTTTGACATTGATTTCATATTTTTCCTTGTAGTATTTGGTGATTACTTCAAAATAACCAGCGTTGCAGTTGCGCGAGCGCCCCAACCAGACGGGCCTCCTGGAGTATTGCTTACGTAATAGATTGGACCCGCACCAAAAGAAAACGGTATACCGTCAATCACCATTAACTTGGAAACTCCTGCATACAGTGGATTGGTGGTGCGACGCGAATCATAGTTATATTGCGCCTCCATATTGGCGGTATAAGTCCAAGCCGTTTTTGTTGTGTAAGCAAGGAATGGCTGGCCATACAAATTGTTTTGTGTCCCAAAAGCAGGGTTGCCGCCTACGTTCCAAGATTGGTAACCCAACAAACCATACGTCCATGGGCCATCACGATTCAGAACCACAGCAGTTACGCCGGCACCAGTTTGCTGTGAACCAAACTTGCCGCTATTACCTGAAGGTGATTGCGCATAAGGACCAATACCCCAAATCCAAGAGGAATTGGTATTAGGTGCATAGAATGACTCAAGTGTCACACTCGCGATGCCGTAACCCGAAAATGAACGGCCTGGGGCATATTCAACACTGGTTTCTCTTACGCCAGCCACAATCGGACGCACAATAAAAACATCGCCGCCACCTAAATTAAATGGGGCTACCGGTTGGAACAAGAGTGTTTGTTCAGAGCCGCCTTGATTGAGACCAACACCACGGCTGAACTCATATTGCAATGGCACAGAAATCATATTAGCAATTGGATTAGCTAACTTCTTAGCAATATCTACACTATCTACCGCCGGCTTAGGAGCTGCCAATGCCCCCGATTTTTCAGCAGCAACAGTTCCAGTGCGTGCGGCTGCCTCTTGGGCTAGAAGCGAAGATGAAAAAGTAGCAGTAATTACCAATGCAGCCGTTGATTGAAGAATGAATTTCATAAAAGTAACTTAAGAATTAGAAGTGAAAAGTTGCTGATAATTGCGGACCCTGAAAGGTCGTCTTTTGTAATAGGCCGGCACCATTAGTCTTTGAGGAGTCCATATCATAGTAAAGGCCTCGATAAACCAAGGAGACATCAACCCACTTCTCAATCGTCTTGCCTATGCCCGCCATTGCCTGCCACGTAACATTAGTTGTACCACCGCCACTACCGATATCTCCATAAAAAGGTACATACCAAGTAGATCCAGCAATGCGATAGCGCCCTTTGAAACCAACAATAGGATCAACAGTACTCACGGTCTTAGAGTCACTCAATGAATAATTCGTACCATCAAGAGCAAGATTCAATGTAGCTGTCACGCTAATCCAGCGAACGCCCAGCAAACCGTCCACAGTAGTGTCTTGATTATTTAGCAAGTTATAAGTAGCTGCACCAGTCAAAATGGTTTGCTGAATGGTAGGCTTCATTGCCACTCTAAAGTTATAACCTGGGGCTGGAGTGACTGGGACGGTGCTAGTTTTTTGTAAGGTGGCGCTTACCACATCGGCCATCATTCCCCACTTACCGTAACGAGCCTCTCCAGCAATCATGCCACCCGACTTAAGATTGCTGATCAGCTCGCTCATACTTACGTCTGCGGTATTGAGGTATTGACCTTTGTAATTAAGTGTTGAGCTAATGGTAGGCAGCCAAACATAAGGTGTTACATCCACAGTCCATTCATTGGAGATCTTGGGAATTGGAGAAAGCTGCTCTTGAGCATGAGCAATGCTCACAGATGTTAGGAGTGCAAATACTGCCGTAAATACTAAGAAGATTTTCTTATTCATATAGAGGTTCTATTGGATATAGGGTAGGTAATGGGAAAATTGGCGCTAAATTTGAGAGCTATTGTAGCCTTTAGGGCACGCAACGGCGGGTTTTTAATGCTAAAAGTTGTATGAGATCTTGGCATAAGTCGACCAATCATATTGCTGATAGGTTTGCACCACTTGCTTACTGCCCCCCACTGCAAATACCCAGTTTTTATCCAGTCGATGGGTGACCATCGCATCAATCGGCACAAACCACCCACCTCCGGCAGAGTTGTAGACCATTCCGTTTTCATCCCAGAAGCGGAGCATGGTGTTTGGCGACAGCTGCAAACCTAGAGTGGGAAATATTTGCAGGTTTCTGACTAGCGCTGGCTGAGTGGGGTTAGCACTGAGACTATTATTTTTAGTGTCAAAGCCATACATATAGCGCAGCAAGGGCGAAAAATCAGTCACATGGAGCAGACTGTCTACCTCGGGCATAAAAGACCAACCTAGCTGAGGCCCAACTGCCCACTGTCCGTTATTGCCAAACGGAAACACAACGCGACCGCCAACTAGAGCTCCGAGGGGTTTCAGAAAATTGAGGTCCTGACCCCATACCGTCACCATGGTATTGCCGGCACTGTACTGACCTGAATTATTGGCAGACGAAATAGAGTTGTAATTCGATGCGTAAGAACTATCGAGACGTATACGTCCGCGCCAATTGCCAGCCTCTAGAGGGTTGTAATACCGGAGCTTAAGAATATTTTGATAATTATCATTACCATCATAATTATGGTAACCCCAAAATTCCAGCACCTTACTGTTAGTTAATCGCTGAGAATCATTGTCAAATTTTGAGATGGGGACTAATAAGCCTTCAGCATAGCTAGCTGAAACAAAAAG
This sequence comes from Polynucleobacter ibericus, assembly GCF_018687955.1. Classification (NCBI taxonomy): domain Bacteria; kingdom Pseudomonadati; phylum Pseudomonadota; class Betaproteobacteria; order Burkholderiales; family Burkholderiaceae; genus Polynucleobacter; species Polynucleobacter ibericus. The sequence continues at coordinate 1,507,401 of NZ_CP061309.1, forward strand.
GCTAATAAGAAGCGATAAAAATATTTTCATGAAAGACAATGCCACCCTGAGGTGGCATTTGTTACATTGAGCTAATGAAAACTGTAGATTATGGCGTTACAACATGCCACACGTTGTTCACATTATCGCCAGTCTTATCGCCAGGATTTTTATCCTTGACGAAGAAATACAGCGGCTTACCTTTGTATGTCAACTGCTTTTGGCCGTTGGCACGAGTGATAGAAGAAAAATTGCCTGAAAGCATGATGCCAGGCTCTACATACACTGGAGGCCAGTTATCAGCACAAGTAGAGATGCACTCTGATTTACCTGAGCCAGTCTGATCCTTATCAAAGGTGTAAACCGTTTTGCCATAGCTGCTGGTCAAAATTCCGTTTGTCACTTTTACAAAATCCGCAGAAGAGGTTTTGATATCAGGCGTACTGCAAGCAGCCAAAGACATTGCAACGATTGCCGCTGCGCAAAGTTTTACTAAATGTTTCATTCTTAATTCCTCTATTTGGCTATCAATTAATTACCTGGTCCAACCAAGGTAACTTCAATACGACGATTCTGTGCACGTCCCTCTGGGGTTGCATTAGAGGCAACTGGATTGGATTCACCCATGCCTTGCGCAGAAATTAAACCCTGACTCACACCCTTGCGAATGAGGTAGTCAACTACGTTGTCAGCACGCTTAGACGACAAATCCAAATTCGTTGCAATTCCTTGATTACGTAAGTCAGCACCAATCGATACATTATCTGTGTAGCCACGTACTACCACTTTAGTATTTTTGAAACCAGACAATGTTGGCGCCATTTTTGCTAAAACTTGCTCAGCTTTAGCATTTAAACGATAACCACCCTCTGGGAACAAAATTTTGTCGCGAATCGTAATGCGTAATTCACCCTGTAATTGGCGAATTTCTACTTCATCACCTTGGTAAGCTTGTTGAAGCTGGCTATAAGCCTGATCCAATTGGTTGTATTTGTTTTGACTTACGCAAGCACTTAAAAGGGCAAGTGCTGCAATAGATAAGGCGATAAATCCTTGTTTTGCAAAACTCATGTTATTTCTCCACATTATTCAAAAAAATAGCCCTTTTGGGCAATACCAAGACTATAGCTTAAGCAAATACCCAAACCTTTCAAAATCCTACAAAAAACATTAAAAATTCTCAAAAGAAGCTCACTTCAGGCTATTAAGGCATGTTTCAGGTCCATAGCCCTTAGTTATCTAAATATTCGATTATAAATATCAAATTAATTCATTAGACAAATAAAGAACTGAGGTTCAAAATTCATGCAGTTGCATTAGTAACCAATGAAATTGATTAACCAACACTAGGAGCACAGTATGTCCATTATTAACACTGCAGTTCAACCTTTTAAAACCGAAGCTTTCCACAATGGCAAGTTCGTAACCATTACTGACGAAACCCTCAAGGGCCATTGGTCAGTTCTCATTTTCATGCCAGCAGCATTTACATTTAACTGCCCAACAGAAATTGAAGACGCAGCTGATAACTATGCTGAATTTCAAAAGATGGGTGCTGAGGTTTATATCGTAACAACTGATACTCATTTCTCACACAAAGTTTGGCACGAAACTTCTCCTGCTGTTGGTAAAGCAAAGTTCCCACTCGTTGGCGACCCAACACACACTTTGACAAATGCATTTGGTGTTCATATTCCTGAAGCAGGTTTGGCATTGCGTGGCACATTCGTCATCAACCCAGAAGGCATTATCAAAACAGCAGAGATTCATTCAAATGAAATCGCTCGTGATATTTCTGAGACTTTGCGTAAGTTGAAGGCTGCTCAGTACACAGCCGCTCACCCAGGCGAAGTTTGCCCAGCTAAGTGGAAAGAAGGCGCAGCAACATTGACTCCATCTTTGGATCTCGTAGGCAAGATCTAAGCTGTTGCTCTAATCCATAGACTCTCTTCGGAGAGTCTATTGGAGAGGACAAGCTCCTGCCCAATAGACTCACCTAAAAAAATACCTAAGGAAATCATCATGCTCGATACCAATATCAAATCCCAATTAAAGGTTTATTTTGAAAAGATCGTTAGCCCTATCGTTTTAGTTGCTAGCGTAGATGGAGGAGACAGCTCCAAGCAAATGCTCGAGCTCTTAAATGAAGTAGCAGAACAATCCGATAAGATCACCGTCAAAACAGATGGCACGGCTGAACACATCCCTAGCTTTACTGTTAGCAAGCAAGATCAGGCTGCACGCATCACCTTCGCTGGCCTACCCATGGGTCATGAGATGACCTCTTTCATCTTGGCTATTTTGCAAGCTAGTGGTTATCCAGCCAAAGTAGAGCAAGAGGTGATCGAGCGCATTATTAAATTGGATAGCAAGCTCAGCTTCCAGACATTTATTTCCTTGTCTTGCCATAACTGCCCTGATGTTGTGCAAGCACTCAATCTCATGGCAGCCCTCAATCCAAACGTAACCCATGAAATGGTTGATGGTGCGCTGTATCAAAGCTTAGTGGATCAACATCAAATCATGGCTGTACCAACCGTCATTTTGAATGGCGAGGTATTTGGTCAAGGACGCATGACTGTAGAGGAAATAGTCGCCAAGCTTGATACTGCAAGTCCTAAAGAAGAAGCTGCAAAACTCTCTGCTAAAGACCCATATGATGTTTTAGTCATTGGTGGCGGACCTGCCGGTGCGGCTGCGGCAATTTATGCCGCTCGCAAAGGTATTCGCACTGGTATCGTGGCCGAACGCTTTGGTGGTCAAGTCATGGACACTATGGGCATTGAAAACTTTATCTCTGTTAAAGAAACTGAAGGGCCTAAGTTAGTTCAAGCACTTGAGCAGCATGTAAAAAGTTATGAAGTCGACATCATGAACTTACAGCGCGCTAGTGCATTACGCAAAACAGATCATGGTATTGCAGTGGAATTGGTGAATGGCGCAGTTCTCACCAGCAAATCTGTCATTGTGAGTACTGGCGCCCGCTGGAGAGAGATGAATGTTCCTGGCGAACAAGAATATCGCGGCAAAGGTGTTGCCTATTGCCCTCACTGCGATGGCCCGCTCTTTAAAGGCAAGCGTGTTGCCGTCATTGGTGGCGGTAATTCTGGTGTTGAAGCTGCAATTGATTTAGCGGGTATCGTTAGTCACGTCACCCTAATTGAATTTGACAGTAAATTACGTGCTGACGCGGTCTTGCAAAGAAAGATGGCTAGCATGCCCAATGTCACCGTGATTATGAGCGCGCTCACTAAAGAAGTATTAGGTGAAGGCGGCAAAGTAAATGGCTTACGTTATCAAGACCGCGTGAACAATACTGAGCATACGATTGAACTTGAAGGTATCTTTGTGCAAATTGGTTTATTGCCAAATACTGACTGGCTCAAGGGCACCATTGACTTATCCAAGCACGGTGAAGTGATTGTCGATGCTAAAGGCGAAACTTCATTGCCTGGTGTATTTGCAGCCGGTGATTGCACAACGATTCCGTATAAGCAAATCATCATCGCAATGGGTGAAGGCGCAAAGGCCTCACTTGGAGCATTTGACTACCTCATCCGCTCTTCAGTTGCTGAACCACAGGAGGCAGTTGCTGCATAAACAACTACTACGCATGAAAACTAAAGGGAGCCCAAAGCTCCCTTTTTTATTTGCCAGTAATATCAGGCGGCTAATCAGATTGACCGGGCCTAGGTGCTTGCCATGGCCAACGACCATCGATCTCTAGAGTTAATGACCAACTGAGGAAGCAACGAATCAATACGATAGCTCCCAATACCGCCACACTAGTCATTGTTGGACTGATTGCTACAGTACGGATCACATCGCCAGCAACTAAAACTTCTAGACCCAATATGAGGGATCGCACTATCTGAATGCGAAAAGTTTTATAAGCAATATCTATAGTCTGAGTAATTAAGCCCTTGGCAAAACAGAAAAGGCCCCATAAAACGCCTAGCGATACAACCGCAACCCCAAGAGCATCCATCACATCACTGACGGCTCGAATAATTTCAATTTGATTCATGTTGAAGTCTTTTTATTTTGAATTGCTCCATATTAACCCGTTTAAGAACGCTTAGCCCTAGGTACCGATATAAATTACACTGTCTGATCTATTTGCTTTATTAAATCCCTGGAAATCAGAATGAGCTTAATTGAAAAACTCCAGTGGCGCTACGCTACTAAAAAGATGGACCCAACAAAATCTGTGCCTCTTGAAAAAGTAGAGAAAATCCTGGAAGCCATTCGCTTAACTGCTAGCTCCAGTGGTTTGCAGCCATATGAAATTCTAGTGATCACCAATAAAGTCATTCGTGAAAAAATTAAAGCGATCGCCTGGAATCAAACGCAAATTGTTGACTCGTCTTATTTACTCGTGTTTGCTGCGTGGGACACCTATACAGCAGATCGAATTAATCAAGCATTTGATATGACTGAAACGATTCGCAACTTCAAAAGTGAAGCTGGTGATATCTATCGTCAAAAGCTGCTAAGCACCTACCCTACACAAGATCTTGAAACCAATTACAACCATGCTGCTAAGCAAGCTTACATTGGCCTGGGGACCGCACTTATTGCTGCAGCATATGAGCAAGTAGATTGCACGCCAATGGAGGGTTTTGATCCCATTGTTCTAGATGAAATCCTCAATCTCAAGGCAAAAGGTTTGCGTAGTGTTGTCATGCTACCTCTGGGCTACAGAAATGCAGATCAGGACTGGTTGTTGGGTCTCAAGAAAGTGAGAAAACCTAAGGAAAGTTTTATTACTTGGATAGAGTAAGAAATTTGGCCATCTTGTATGCAAAAAGCCACCCGAGGGTGGCTTTTTAACAGTAAAACGAACTAGCTAATTAAACAGCAGCTTTACGGCTTTTAGCAGCTGGCTTAGCAACAGCGTATTGACCTTGAATGTTTGCTAAAGCAGCATCAACACTCTTCTCAAAGTTAGCAAATGCATCAGTTGCAGTTGCACGAACTTGGTCGAACTGTTGGAGTGATGTTTCAAATGCAGTTTTAAATGCAGAAACATAAGCCTCAGAACCAGCAGGAGCTGTCTTAGTAGCTTCTTTAACAAAGTTAACCAAATCAGCACGTGCATCATCAATAGAAGCGTCAACTATTTGAGCAACTTCTTTGTTACCGTTACGAACTACTTGGTTTACTTTAGCTTGGTAAGCAGCAGCGTACTTAGCAGCTTCTTGAGCAGCTTCAGGCTGAGCTAACTTAGCCAATTGTTGTGGGTCCTTGATGGCCAACAATTGTGTGCTTGTATCTTGAGCAGCAACTAAAGCATCTTTAGCAGCAGCTTGGTTGATTTCAGCTAATTCTTGAGCGCTTTCAACAGCAACTTGTGCCAAATGTTTAGCGTTTTCGATAGCTTTAGCTTGTGCAGCAGCAAATTGGTCGTTTAATTGTGTTTGAAACATGATTTATCCTTAATTAGTTAAATAGGTTTTTTATTGCGATGCACCATTTTAAAATCCCTATTTCCCAAAAGCAAGATATTTTTGTTGCAAAGCAACATATATTTACAAAACCCCTGTTTAAAGCCTTAAAATGGGGTTTTTAGTGTGCATTACCCTCTAGTTTTATAGGCATGTTTCATTGGGACACATGCGTAAAAAGGCAATCTTTATCGCTTTGAGCGACCCCTGGTAATCCATATTGATCCCATCAAAATCAAAAAAAAACCCGCCGAAGCGGGTTTTTTGGTTACTGATCAGCCTATCTTCAGTAAATTAATTTACTGGTACAACAATTTTAGGTTTGTCCAATTTTGTGTACTTAATGTCTTTAGCATTGACATCCATCTTTTTGAGATCGAAGCTATAAACGTTAGTGTTCTCGTACATCTTCACGCTGTAAGTCATCTCTTTGTTATTGGCCACAACGCTCCACTCGGTTGTCTCATATCCACCTGCACCGCCACCATAAGGATTGCTTGCAGGCAATGTTACTGAACCAGGGGGAATATCGAAACTCCCGAGAATATGCCATGCTGCTGAGGCTGCCTGAGCAGTTGTAAAGTTGGTAGGCACTGAGCTTGAGAGAAATACAGCACGAATAAAGCGGCTTGGACTCAAGTAATCCCCTGGGAGACCATGCAATCCATTGCCTGAACTAGGTGCCGCAAATGTAGCGCCATTAATAACTACTGGTGGCTTCTCCACTTTAGAGAGATTGGAATAATTTCCAATGTTATTTAAATGATCCTGAAATGGAGGATCATTCGTCAACACAGTCACTGGGTTATCGGTAATCGTTAATTGACCCTTCATGTACTCAACCACAATACTTTTTCCATTGGCATCATGGAATGTGTAGTGAACTGGCGGGGTGCGATTACCATATACGGGCAACTTAGCGCCATTGACTTTAATCTTCTGCAGTCCAGCTTTGATTTCATCAACAGTTGCAAAGTTTGTCAAAACATAAGTTAGCACCTGGACTGAATTAATACTCTCACTGGAGTTCGCCGCAGTAACAGCCTGATAGGAGGCGCTATTTGGGAAGTTCAGCAATCCCCCAATCAAGCCTTTTTCATTCATACCATCAACATACTCTGCTAGGCCCAATGCATTCATACCAGCAACTGCATATTTAGTGTTCCAGTTTAGGCCTGACCCATACTTACCGTCTACCCCAATCCCTTTGAGGGCATAGCCTCTAGGAATCGTAGTCAGCTGTGAAGCCAGCGGCATACCAAATTCCATGGTCCGTCCATAGGCGTAACCACCATCGTTACCTTTTAACAAGAAACTCGTGCAAGCGTTACCTGCTATTGGGGCAAAAGCCAAAGTAGCCGACACAGAAGCAGCCACTATCTTTTTAATTATTTTTTGCTTCACAATTATCTCCTTAAGAAATAGATCAATTTGGTATCAAAATCTAATGGCAGTATACCTATTGGAAGTTTCGCTTTACGCTGATTTTAGAGCGTCCATATTAGCGGCGGCGGCACGCGCCTGATGTAATTTTCGGTAACTATCGAGTAAACGATGGTGCCTATCTAGGCCCTCTAGCTCCATAGTTGTAGGCGTTAATCCATAAAAGCGCACGCTTCCATCAATTGATCCCAGCACAGCTTCCATGCGGGCATCACCAAACATCCGGCGGAAGTTGACTTCATAGTCACTCATCTCTAAATCTTCATCCAGATGCACTTCAAGAGCTGCGCTTAAAGCCTGATAAAAGAGTTTTCGCTCGACTGTATTGTCGTTGTACTGCAGAAAGGCGCCTACCAATTCATTTGCCTCATCAAATTGCTTTAACGCAAGATGAATCAAGAGCTTAAGCTCTAGTACAGTCAGTTGACCCCAAACAGTATTCTCATCAAATTCAATTCCGATCAGTGTAGCGATATCACCATACTCATCGAGTTCATTATTTTCCAAGCGATCTAGGAGCGCAGTTAAGCCAGCGTTATCTAGATTTGTTAAATTGAGAATATCTTTGCGGAATAGCAGTGCCTTGTTCGTGTTATCCCATACCAAGTCTTCCACTGGATACACTTCAGAATAGCCTGGCACCAAGATGCGGCACGATATCGCTCCAAGTTGATCATATACAGCGACATAAACTTCTTTACCAATATCTTTCAGAATGCCAAACAAGGTGTTGGCCTCCTGGGCATTAGAGTCTTCACCCTTACCTGAAAAATCCCATTCAACAAATTCGTAGTCAGACTTTGCGCTAAAGAAGCGCCACGATACGATGCCGCTAGAATCAATAAAGTGTTCAACAAAGTTATTAGGTTCTGTTACTGCTTCGCTGGAAAAAGTTGGCGGGGGTAAATCATTCAAGCCTTCTAAGCTGCGGCCTTGCAGTAACTCAGTCAAGCTTCGCTCAAGCGCCACTTCAAGACTTGGATGCGCTCCAAAAGAGGCGAATACCCCTCCAGTCCTGGGATTCATCAAAGTTACACACATAACTGGATAAATACCGCCTAGCGAAGCGTCTTTAACTAATACCGGAAAGCCCTGCTCTTCCAAACTCTGAATACCTGCCAAGATGCCCGGATATTTTGCAAGAACGTCATACGGTACATCCGGTAAGGCAATCTCACCTTCCAGAATTTCACGCTTGACTGCCCTCTCAAAAATTTCAGACAAGCATTGCACCTGGGCTTCTGCCAAGGTATTACCAGCACTCATGCCATTGCTGACAAACAAGTTTTCAATCAAGTTGGTGGGGAAATAAATTTCTGCGCCATCGGACTGGCGTACATAAGGCAATGAACAAATCCCACGCTCTGCATTTCCTGAGTTTGTGTCAACAAGATGGGAAGCGCGTAACTCATCTACTGGGTTATAAATTGCTAGGCAGTAATCATCCAGAATCTCTGTTGGTAAGGCGTCTTTTTTACCGGGTTTAAACCAACGCTCATTTGGGTAATGCACAAAATCTGCATTAGCAATGTCTTCTCCCCAATAGGCGCCTGCGTAAAAATGATTATTACTTAGTCGCTCGATGTATTCGCCCAAAGCAGAAGCCAAAGCACTTTCTTTAGTTGAGCCCTTACCATTGGTAAAACACATGGGCGAGTGAGCATCCCGAATATGTAAGGACCAGACATTCGGAATGAGGTTGCGCCACGAAGCGATTTCGATCTTGATGCCTAGGTTTGCGAGTAATCCAGACATATTGGCAATCGTTTGCTCTAAGGGCAGATCTTTTCCAGGAATATAAGTATTAGTACCTTCCCCAGACTTCAGAGTCAACAGGCTCTGCGCATCTGCGTCTAGGTTTGCCACTTCCTCGATAACGAAATCTGGACCTTCCTGTACAACTTTCTTGACGGTACAACGCTCGATTGAACGCAAGATGCCCTGTCGATCGGTTGCCGAAATATCTGCCGGCAATTCAACTTGGATCTTAAATATTTGCTTATAACGATTCTCCGGATCAACGATATTGTTTTGGGAGAGGCGAATATTTTCTGTCGATATATTGCGAGTTTCGCAGTACAGCTTAACAAAATAAGCTGCGCATAAAGCAGATGAAGCTAAGAAATAATCAAATGGACCAGGAGCCGAACCATCACCCTTGTAACGAATGGGTTGATCAGCAATTACTGTGAAGTCATCAAACTTCGCTTCAAGGCGAAGCTTATCGAGAAAGTTGACCTTAATTTCCATGGAGATTATTCCAAAACAGTGTAAAAAATGATATGAACACCATTATCCATCGCAATGGATATCTAAGGACTTTGCAGCCCTACACCAGCCACATCTGACGATAGATGCCTTCGGGGTCATGGTCTTGGGTTTGTTTAACCACATTAAAAGGCCTGCCGCCTCTAGGATCCGTTCCTTTGCCAGCGATATAGAGCCAGTTACCCTGATTGCTATAAACATCATAGTCAATCAGTTGAGATTCAAACCATGCGGCGCCCGCTTGCCAATCGCCCCTCATATCGTAGATCCAATAACTTGCGACAATCTGACGCATGCGATTAGATAGATATCCAGTCTTTTGTAATTCACGCATACCAGCATCAATGAGTGATTCTCCGGTATTGCCCGATGACCATCGTTTGAATGATTCACTATTAAACGGATTACCCGGCTTCTGACTTAAACCTTTGGAGTGGTAGAGTCTTTTTCCGTATTTAAAATGTAGAAAGCGGAAATAATCTCGCCAAAGTAATTCAAACCAAAGCCAATAAGTGCCATCATTTGCACCATACTGAAACTCATATGCAGATAACTGCTTTGCAATCGACCTGGCTGAGCAGCAACCAGAGGCTAACCAAGGAGAAAACTTACTTGAATAGTCCAGGCCGATGAGTTGATTGCGGGTTTGCTTATAAGTATCGGGAAGGCGTCGCTCAAAATATTGCTGAATATGATTACGTGCACTGAGCTCTCCGCCTTGGAATTGGCTGCCATTAAATTCGATATTCCCAGTGACTAATTCATTTAAAGCTATATTGATTGACGGTAATGGAGGAATATTTTTAGGCGCATCTAAAGGGGGAGCAAATCTTAGCTTCTGCTTCTAAACTTGCTGACGAAATTGCGTAAATATATCTGGCACCTCTTGCAAAGGAAATGGCAGAGCCTGGGGATCCAACATACTGGATTGCCATTCAGTAAATATCTCAAACCCGGAATCTTTTAATACAGAAACTTGTGCCAACTCTTCCGGCGCCTCAATCTGCTCGCAATAAATTAGGTTAGCATGAGACTGCGCCCTAATTTTTTCAAATACATCCAATACATTACCAGACAACTCAAATAAGTTTGATCCAAATGACCTGAGTTGATTTCTTAAGTCATGCAATGACTCTTCTAAAAATACTTTGCGATGTTTGCCAACTCTTGGGAAACCCCAGGCCGTTTCTTCCTCAATACTGGGTGAATGGATATAAACAGGCAGAAGATAATCTACTTCTTTGCAGGCTCTAAGAAACGCTGGGTTATCACTTAAACGCAAATCGTTTCTAAACCAGTAGATTGCTATCCTCACTTATTGCAACCTATCGGAATGACTTGATTCTGATAAGCCCCTGACAAGGCCTTTTTAACAATCTTATAAATATCGAGATCAAACTCTGCCTCTCCTGACTGGGTTAATTCTTCAAGCTCATCTTGATTAATGGCGGTTCCTAGATAACACCATTTATCAATCACAATCATTTCGCCACCTTCTTTAATGGCAATGGCTCCAGAGTATGGCCAGACCTTTATCTTGAAGAGCTCCATCGCTGTTTTTAACTGAAGGTTATGTAACTCAATAGATGTAAGGTTAACGCAAGCCCCACCACATTGTTTGACTTGATAACCAAAGCAAGACTTGCCTTCAATTCTTTTTTCAAGACCAAGCAATGCTTCACATAAATGGTATTTTTTTGCTATTGCCTTTAAATATGAATGTGCTTCTCGCTTGCTATAAAAGAGTCCGTATAAATTCTCTTGTAAGCCAGGGGCTAAATGATGGTGGGTCACCAAGGAAGGTGTCAGCACACCAAATGCATCCAATTCCAAACTCCAGGCACACAGATCCTTAGATCTGCGCAGCTTGATATTCATTGAAGGCATACGCTCTTTAATTAATCTCGACTCGAGAATTAAGGCGCCTAACTCCCCACTTGTCTCAATCCAATCAATATCGCGAACCTGTAAAGACAGCTTCATCTCTTTACGTTGCGTTAAAGCTCCCTGAAAGTGCCCCATCACCCTGCTGCGCAAGGCAATGCTTTTACCGATATAAAGGGGCACCTTATTATCCCCATAGAAGATATAGCAGCCAGGACCATCTGGTATCGAGTCGATTAATCCCTGATCTATGTTTGGAGGTAGGCTCGCATTACCAATCAGTTGGTTGATCACTTCATGCAATTTTGCTTGACCAAACTTGGACTCGCACACACGCCAAAATTGCAGCAACAAATCAGCATCGCCTAAGGCGCGATGTCTAGCGCTTACTGTTAGCCCATGAGCGCCAATAATGGTGTCAAGGTTGTGGCGCGGCTGATCTGGAAAAAGCAGTCTCGAAAGCTTGACGGTACACAATACTTTTGGCTTGAAATCAATCCCCACCCGCTTAAAAGAGGCTTTGATGAAGCCATAGTCAAAGCGAGCGTTATGGGCAACAAATATTTTTCCCTCTAGCTCTTTTTTTAATTTCTGGGCTAGCTCAGCAAAGCAAGGCTGATCGGCAACCATGGCAGGAGAGATGCCAGTGAGTCTTTGAATATTTTGCGGGATAAAGGTTTGTGGATTAATTAAACTTTCCCAGACCTGAATCTCTCCATTAGATAGGGTTTTGATTCCAATCTCTGTAATACGATCACGGTCAAAATGAGACCCCGTTGTTTCAATATCAACAAATGCTAAATCTGGAAGCGGGCATTCCTCGCTAGACACACTAAAAATCTTTAATGGCTTTAATTAGAAGAAGGGCTTCTGTTGAGGTAGTCGGCAAAACTAAAAATTGAGTTTGGCCCACGCGGACTCTCTTCAACCTTTTTGAATGATGACTTCAGAACTCTTTGTGCCTCCCCTTTTTTCTTGCTTTCCTGTCGATCATTTTTTAGGGATTCAGCTGGAAAATATGGCTTGCGCTCAGGAGCGGTTTGAGCCTCGCTAAATCTTGGAATGTAATCTTTAATCGCAGAAGCTAAGGTAACGTTAGAGATACAGCTCATCATATAAGCCTCAAGTGACTGATACAGCTCTTTCGCTATGTCTGATACTTCCACTTTTCTCTTTTTAATCTTGTTCATCGCCAGAACAATATCCTTGATCGTGATAATTCGAGGATCCATGGATAGCTGATAGCCACCTGAGCGTCCTTTTACTGCAATCACCAGCCCTGATTCTCTCAGAGGGCGCAACAACAACTCGATTCGGCTGACAGATAAATGCTGCCTTTTTGCGATTTCCGGAGCGGGGACTAACCTCCCGTCGATAGAGTGGCTAGCAATATCCACTAGGGTATTTAGTGCAACTTTGACGGCTTTGGTAACTTCCATGATTTTTGACAGAAAAGTGAGATTAAGGCTAGTATGAAACGAATTCCCACATTGTGCTGCAGGGCATTAATTAACCCTATCTAATTCATGGTTGAAGTAGTCAGAACCCCACATGTATTTGCTTTTAAGCTACTGAGATTTTTAGCCTACATTCTGGCTGGTGGAGTAGCCGCTCAAGCGATTGGGTGTTTATCAGCTTATGTATCCATGACTGATTCTCAGGCCGCAGGTATGGTAGCGAACATTGTCGTTCAGCATCTGGCCTATTATTTTCTAGGTTGTGCATTTGTCATTCTCAGTCTTGCAAACATACTGATTAAAAGAGGAATCTTCCCTCTAAAGACTATCCGTCTGCCTGCCCTTATTTTTATGCTGGCAATTGCCCTTGCGAGCTTTCTGTTCATTCCTAGAATGGACTATCTACGAGAAACCGCACTTTTGGACGGCATGCCTGTCATGCTCTCGCCATTTGCCAACTACTTCCAGATCCTAAACGTATTGGTGACGATATTGCTGTTCATTCAGATGATTACTAGTGCTTTGATGGCATGGCGTCTAACTGCTGATAAGTTAGCCCAAGTGCAGACGAACAGCGGCAATTAATGGTATCTGCTGCTCTAGTCGCAGGAACTGGCCGAGCTCTACCCTAAGATTGGATTGGCTGATGTAAAACACTTTTGCGCCCTCAATGGGCGGCTCTATTTTGGCCCACTGAGAATTAAACTCATAGACACTCTCTTTATAGCCAATAAATTTTTTGATAATCAGGCGTTTACCATCAATTTCAATTGTTTCGCAATCTAGCGCATGTCTGCAGTAAATTAAAAACCCCAAAGTTACTGCGCACAGCTCGATAGCTGTAAAAATAGGGATGACCCACACCCCAGCCAAAAAGAAACCTGCTGCAACTATTAGCGACAGGCACACCAGCACAATGTAGAACTGTAAGAGCTGCTTAGGTGTCAACGCGCAATTTCTGCGCATTTGCCAACGTTTCATATGAAGCTATAGAGAAATTAATTATTTTTACTGCGCTCTTGAGACTTGGCTATCTGATCAGCACTTCTTTGCTGAAAATCAACCATCGTATGGTAGCCCATTTGATAGCAAGGGCAATGCTTCCCCAGAATCCAGCGAGCGAGTTTGATGCGTAGTTTTTGGACCATATTGATCTCCTAGTGGTGAACCTCGAATGTAATCGGAAATGACATTTATTGCAGGGTCTGTAGCAAAAAAGGAGGGTTAATAAACCAAAACTGGGCGTCAGCAAAAATCACTCAAATCCATTACATTGAATAAATGACTAATTCCAGCCCTTCTCCTAAAAAAATTCCCCTATTTCCTCTAGGTACCGTACTGTTTCCGGACGGTGTGATTGCCCTGAAGATCTTTGAGGCGCGCTACCTCGACATGATCAAGAAATGTTTGCGTGAAAAAACCGAATTTGGGGTGATTAGCATCATGAAAGATCAAGGGGATGAAGATTCGACCCCTATATTTTCCCAAATCGGTACCTTAGCTCAAATTGAGGATTTTGATCCTGTGCAGCCCGCTTTGTACATGACAAAGTCCTTTGGTACACAGCGCTTTAGACTGTTGAATAGCAGTCAAAATGTAAACGGGCTTTGGATCGGCGAAGTTGAGCTTTTAGATAATGACCCCGTCACACCGATTGCTAACGAGCATCAAGGGGTCGCGAAATTATTAAATGAAATTATTTCAGTGATTCAAAGTGAAGATCTCTTGGGTGATGCGCCCTTTAAGAAACCATTCAGAGTAGATGACTGTGGCTGGGTTTCCAATCGCTTGGCAGAGCTCCTGCCAATCTCTTTGGCCCAGAAGAACCATTTGTTAGCGCAAACGAATCCTAGAATCCGATTGGATCTGATCACAGAAATTATTGAAGATGATGATTTAAGAAATCTCATGATGCACTAAGTCATGATTGACGAGCTCATTCGTAAAAGCATTAGAGAAATGGTGGGGGGCGGTGGTCCGCCAGTCGCTTTTTTGACACCCAAAGGCGATCGGGGTTTATTTGGGCCCGAATCTATTGCCTGGAAAGTACATGCAGACTTTATTTCTATGATGATCGGTGGCATTAGCTCGCTGATTCTGCAGGCTCTACATCCTCAAGCGCTAGCAGGCGTCTGGGACCATTCTAGTTTTAGAGCAGACCTCAAGGGTAGGTTAGGCAGAACCGCTTTCTTCATTGCAGCAACTACCTACGGCTCAACTGAGATGGCCAATACAGTCATTGAGAAAGTTAACCAGATTCACACTAAGATCAGTGGCATTGATGAGTTTGGAAAGCCTTACTCAGCTACAGATCCTCACTTGCTAACGTGGGTTCATCTCACAGAAACCTATAGCTTTATGCAAGCTTTCGAAGACTACCGCAAAGAAAAACTTAGTCCAGCAGATAAAGATCAATACTTTAGTGAAATGAAAACGCTTGGAGAAAGAATGGGTGCACACCCTTTATCAAATACTTACTTAGGAACTGATAGCGCCATTAAAGGCTACATCCCAGAACTGCATTTTGGAGAGCGTGCAAAAAGTATCGTAGATCTTTTGGAGCATTTTCCTAGCAAGATCGCTGCAAAGCCTTTTATCAAACTCATTACTCGCGCAGGATTTCTCAATCTTCCGGATTGGGCCTACCCGCTGATTAACAGACCCACTCCAAGCTTACTGGAACGTCTAGCGGTAAAAAAGAGTATTGATTTCATTGCAATTCCTGTTCGCGAGGCTCTTAAGGATGGGGTGGCCGCCCACTCTCTTCGTAGAGTTTACGGATAATTTTTTTAGAAAGACATCATGATCACTAGTTATCTACTCTCAGGCATGGTTGGCATCATGCTGTTTTTTACCGTGGTGGTTGCGCCGACTGTTTTTAAGGTGCTCCCAGTCGAATGGTCGAGCAAATATGTTCGTAACTTTTTTCCCAAGTACTACGCATGCTTAGGCTTAATTACAACAGTCTGTATTTTTACGGCGCCTGATGGAACGAGCAAGGTCTTACTTGCTATTTGCACACTCCTCTTTGCCTTTACCCTCTCCTATCTCACAGGAAAAATAAATGAAGCAAAAGATCAAGGACAGAATCGACGTTTTCATCTATTGCATGGAGCAAGCGTCGTCATCAACTTGTTTCAACTAATTACCTTCATCTATCTTTTAGTCAAACTATCATGAATATACAAAATATAGCTGCTCTCGGGCTACTCACACTAGCGTTCACTGGATTTGCTGGCGCTCAGCCTAAGCAAGATAAACAAATGAGTCCAAATTACGTAGAAAGCTGTACTGAACAACAAATACAGATGCATCAGAAGGTTAAAGACATCTCAGCCGATCAATTTAGATCATTTTGCGAATGCACTTCTAAACAGCTGATCAACAACTTGAGTGCTGCTCAATTAAATGAGTTAAATAAAAGTAGTAAAAAACCTGCTTGGTTTAAGTCCGCAGAAGATGTGGCAACTAAAAGCTGCCTGCAGAGCATGCCTAAGACTCAGGTTTAGACTTGTCTGGATCTGACTCGTTAGGGCTCTTGAGCTTGCTTGGTATATTGAGGATAGGAGCAGACATTTTTTCACCATCCCAAACCTGTCCACACCAACATTCGCCTGCATCATTAATGATGCAAACTCCGGAGCCGCAGCAACGTTTATCTGGTGCTTTCATAAACCCATCTTCTCAAGAAATTGAAATTAAGACTATTCTAGGGTTTTTATCGCTACAGCGCTTGAACCCGAATTCTGTAAATGATGCAAAGCCAATTATTTGAACCCAACCTTAGCGCCAGTACTCAGAATCTACTGCCAAAGGATGGATGCGCTCACTACCTTCCAGAGATCTATTCTGAGTCCAGATCGGCTCAATTAATCAGTCAGCTACAGACATCCCTGCATTGGGAGTCAGATCAACTCATCATGTTTGGGAAATTAGTAACCATGCGTCGTAAGGTCGCTTGGGTTGGAGATCCAAGCTGTTCCTATACGTATTCTGGGGTTAAGAAGAGCCCTCAAGCTTGGACTCCCGAACTACTGTTGATCAAATCTCAACTAGAAGAAATTTCAAAATCAAAATTTAATTCCTGCCTACTTAATCTCTACCATGACGGTAATGATGGCATGGGGTGGCATAGTGACGATGAAATAGAGCTTGACCCAAATGCTCCAATTGCCTCATTGAGTCTAGGTGCACCACGTAAGTTTGCCTTGCGTCATAAAAAAGATAAGGAAACCGTTTCTCTCTTTTTAGAAAATGGCAGCGTCTTCATTATGTATGCGCCCACTCAAGAATACTGGCAACATGCATTGCTCAAAACAAAAACTGTTTCTGAAGTGCGTATTAACCTGACATTTAGAAAAATTAACCTGCGTGATGAATAAACCCAAACCAAAATTAAGTGTTGCCATCATTGGCGCAGGTATAGCAGGTCTCAGCTGCGCGACTAGATTACAAGCTTTAGGGCTTCAGGTTCAAATTTATGAGAAGAGTCGTGGACCTAGCGGCCGGATGAGCACCCGTAATGGCGAAGGATGGTCAGCAGATCATGGGGCTCAATATTTCACAGCAAGAGACCCACTCTTTATTGAAGAACTCAATACCTGGATTGCAGCAGGGGTAGCAGCTGTATGGCATCCCCGCTTATCCGTATATGAAGCAAGTCAATGGCGCGAGAGCACATCCAATGAAAGTCGTTTTGTCGGGGTGCCTGCCATGAACTCACCAGGCAAATTTTTAGCAAAGAACTTATCGATTGAGTTTAATCAGACCATCAACCAGATTTTCAGGAAAGATGAAAAATGGTTTCTACAGAGTCTTGAGAATGGCGCCATCACTCAATCATTCGACTATTTAGTGCTAGCCCTTCCAGCACCACAAGCAACGGTACTTGCCTCTTCAATCGATCACTCTATTACAGAACTCTGCTCGAGCGTGAATATGCAAGGTTGCTGGACGGTGATGGCGCGTTTTGCAAAAGGCGTAAATATGTCTTTTGATGCCGCCTTTATTAATAATGAAACTATTAGCTGGATGGCTAGAAATCAATCTAAACCCGGACGTACAGGTCAAGAATCCTGGACAATTCATGCAAATCCCCAATGGAGTCAGCAATGGATCGAGTTAGATAAAGAAGGTGCTAGCGCGCAAATCATAAAGTGCGCTGAAAAGCTGGGTCTGAATTGCCAGAATGCTGAAGTCTCTATTCATCGCTGGCGTTATGCCAGTGGAGCAATCAATCTAGAGGCTGGCTCTATATTGAATGAGGCAAGCAAGCTTGGTTTGTGTGGCGATTGGCTCAATGGCGGCAGAGTCGAAGGGGCCTGGCTAAGTGGCTACCAGCTAGCAACTGCAATCAATGCATCACAAAATTTCTGAATCAATAAAGGCTCATTCTATGTCGTGTAAAGCATCCATCGAACTTAAAGATCTCCAGCTTCTTACCCAAGTTGGGACTTACAAAGCTGGCGATATTATTCCGGATAGTCACATACTGGATCTCACGCTTTGGATTGACTCAAGCTTGGTATTGATTGCTGAAGACAGTATGAGCCATGTCTTTGATTACGATCCTCTTGTTGCAGAAATTACTAGATTGGCTGCTGATGGTCATTATGAGACCCAAGAAAGACTGATGAGTAGGATTGTTGAAGCCTGCGCTAAATATCCTCAAATTCAAGAGCTAGAAATCGGCCTCCGAAAATCGCCCGTACATAATGACTCCGGCTCACTGGGTGTTAGATTGTGCATTGACCGGATGACGCTATCAAAATTGAGAGGCTAATTTAAGCCCAAGCCTCAGTAAATATATATGAGCCCTAGTAACTGGCTCGTTGATTACTGACTTCATCAAGTAAATGCCCAGTCTTCACAAAAATTGTGCAGCCCTCTTTACTGAATGGCTGGTGCAAGCTCATATGCGGACTTCTAATCCATGATCCTGCTGGATAACGTCCATGCTCATCTTCAAAGACACCATCCACTACAAAGATTTCTTCGCCACCATAATGCTTATGGGGATTGAAATATGTTTGCGGAGCCCAACGAACCAATGTCGATCCACTACCCTGCTGCATTAACGGCATTACATTGAGGCCCGGAACCATGCCTTGATACCAAGAGGCAGTATTGGTATCGATCACCTCTCGCGCCACTTGATCGTGACCTAGATGACGCAACTTTACAAAAAGCGTACAGCCAGATTTACTAAATGGTGCATGGGAGGATCCTGGGGGATTCATGATGTACGTTCCGGCTGAATAATCCCCGGTCTCGTCACTAAATACGCCATCTAACACGAATATCTCCTCACCAAATTCATGGGTGTGAGCTTGAAATTGAGATCCCGGTTGATAGCGGACAATTGAGGTTGCCTTTGCCACCTCATCACCTATGCGATCAAGCATGCGTCTTTCAATTCCAGGCTCAGGACTAGAAATCCACGGTAAATCATGGTGATTTAGAACGACCCGTTGACTGTAATCAGCATTAATGTTCATTTTTTGCAATTCAGATTTCAAAAGTATCCCTAAGCATAGCAAGCAAATAGAATCAATGCTAAACAGCCCTATTGGCCACGCACATTCTTACGTGATCTGAGCTAAAGTTCCAGATAGATCAATTTTTCTTAATATTTTTAAAGGGCTTCATGAGCTTACTTCCAAAACCATTTAGCGCGCTAGTCATTGGCTCATCAGGGACCATAGGATCTCACTTCGTACAGCTACTTGAAAATAATCCATCATGCTCACGAGTTATTGGTATTCACCGAAATTCAGATCATGCCATTGACTACCGCCGCCCCGAGACAATCGCAGCTTCAGCCAATAGTCTTACAGAGCTAGGTCCATTTCAACTGATTATCAATACGGTTGGAGTGCTCCACTCAGAGCAATGGATGCCAGAAAAGAAATTGGATGATTTAAATCCAAGCCAACTAGCAGAAATGTTCAACACAAATACCATTGGCCCTGCTTTAACGATCAGATACTTTTCAAAACTCTTAGATCCAAAGCATGGAGTCATGGCAACGCTATCAGCTAAGGTTGGAAGCATTGAAGATAATCGCCTTGGTGGCTGGTATAGCTATAGAGCCTCAAAGGCCGCCCTGAATATGGTCATCAAAACAGCTTCTATTGAATTTGCCAGAACTAAACCCAATATTGCTCTCATTGCACTTCATCCTGGTACTGTGAATTCTGGTTTGTCACAACCTTTTCGTGGTCAACAAATCGGTAGGGACCCCCTAGAGGCAGTCAACGATATGTTTCACGTCCTAGAAAATGTCAACAAAGAAGATTCAGGAAGTTTTCTGACATACGCAGGCGAAAAGCTGCCTTGGTAAATCACTACTCAATAAAAAATTCCCATTATTTCTGATAGGCCTACTAGGACTTGAGCCTAAAACACAAGGCTTATGTTGGAAGCCCCATGATAGAGATTCCCATTCCTGATGCTAGTAGGTTAATAATAAGTAAGCGCGCTAGCTTTACCCTTAAATATCCGATACGAAAAAAGGGTATACCCAAGAATCGCGGGAAGCACAACAATTGCACCCCAAAAAATGACCCAGAGTGATTCAGTAGCAGCAGCAGCTTGCCATAATGTCATTTTTCCAATGATCACATACGGAAAAATACTGTAAGCAATCCCAAAGAATGCCAGCCAAAAAATGGCGACGACACTCGCAAAAGGCAACCACTCACTCTTGCTCGAGCCCTTTTCTATTGCACAAATAAAATGATGAGCAAGTAAAAATAATATCGCTGTCGCGATTGGCACAGGAGAGAGCCAAAAAATTTGCGGCCATGAAAACCACTTGAGCATAATTTCTGGACTGAAATATGGCGTAGCCATAGAAACCAGAGCGATACCCAGGGCTGTTAGCCATAAACTGGTCTTAGCCCAGCGAAATGATTGCTGCTGAAGATGCCCCTCTGTTTTTAAGATCAACCAAGTAGACCCAAGAAGAACATAGCCTGCCGGTAAACATATCCCAACCAGTAAGGAAAATATCCATCCCAGAATTCCCGAATCAAAGCCTACGATCAGGCGGCCGATCATGATGCCCTGAGAAATCGAAGCAATCAAACTACCGATATAAAACAATAAGTTCCATAGTGGCTTTTGCTCAACGTTGACCTTGACCCTAAAATCAAACGACACTCCTCGCAAAATTAGCCCCATTAACATTGCAGCCACAGGCAAGTAGAGCTCAGTCAGTATTACCCCATGAGCCAATGGAAACGCTACTAGCAATAAGCCAACGCCTAAAACAATCCAGGTTTCGTTGGCGTCCCAAAAAGGACCGATCGAAGCAATCATCATATCTTTATCTTGATCTGATGCTCGATTGAGTAGCATGCCAATTCCTAAGTCATAGCCATCCAATACCACGTAAGACAGCATGGCAATACCCATAGCTACAAAGAAAAATAGCGGAAGCCAGACTGATGCTTGGGTGTAATCAATTGAGGTCATGACTTAAGTCCTAAAAGGGCTCAACGAGCTCTCAGATGCTTTCTTAATTTGAGCATTAGGATTCTCCTTGTCATCAGCCTGACGTGCCAAATAGAAAACCACCCAAATGTAAGCGCACAACAATCCTACATAAAGAGTTAAATAAGCAAAAAGAGTGGAAAAGACCATGCTAGTTGGTAAGGTTGTTGCCGCTTGAGCAGTAGTTAAGACGCCAGTAACCAAATAGGGTTGACGCCCAATTTCAGTTACATACCAACCAGCTAGGACAGCAACCCAACCAGAGAAGGTCATCAACACCAAGCCTTTTGCCATCAGCCTTGGTAGTGTCCGATTTTGACGTAACTGCCAACGTCCTACCCATGAGAATAGAAGCATTAGGATGCCAACTCCAACCATCACTCGAAATGCAAAAAATACAGGGGCAACGGGAGGAATCTTATCGCCAAATTCGTTCAAGCCCTTCACTGCACCATCCCAACTATGCGTTAAGTACAGTGATGCAAGCTTAGGAATACTGATCTCATAATCATTAGAGCGCGTTTGTTGATTGGGTATTGCAAAGATTACTGCTGGTACCCCAGTACCACCCTCCCAAATCCCCTCCATGGCAGCTAACTTTGCAGGTTGATGTTGGAGTGTATTGATACCGTGTTGATCTCCGAGGAAGATTTGAATAGGTATTAACACCATTGCAACAGTAAGAGCCAGTTTCATTACCAGCAAGTTGGCATGTGAGCGGCTATTACGAAGATAGCGGTATGCGGAAATACCTGCAATGAAAAATGCTACTGTCAGAAAAGAAGCTAGCAGCATGTGGCCAAGACGATAAGGCATTGAAGGGTTAAAGATGATCGCCAACCAATCAACGGCGTGCGCCCTTCCATCAATCATCGTGAATCCCTGCGGGGTTTGCATCCATGAATTTAAGACAATGATCCAAAAAGCTGAAAGGCTGGTACCAAATGCTACTAGAAAGGTGGCTAATGTATGGACTCGCTGCGAAACACGTTTTGCACCAAAAAGCATGATGCCTAAGAAAGTTGCCTCAAGAAAGAATGCCGTTAAGACTTCATAGGCCAATAGTGGGCCGGCAATATTTCCAACCGTCTCCATATACCCTGGCCAGTTTGTTCCAAACTGAAAACTCATCGTAATGCCACTCACGACACCCAAGGCAAAAGTCAGAGCAAAGATCTTGACCCAAAACTGATATGCTTCTTGCCAGTAAGCCAATCCAGTTCGGTTATGTTGAATCTTGAAATAAAAGAGAAACCAGCCCAATGCAATGGATATGGTTGGGAAAAGGATGTGGAAGGAAATATTCGCACCAAATTGAATGCGGCTATAAAGCAACGAATCAAGCACGGTAACCCCTAATTGAAGTGATGCCATTATTGTGTCACTAAATGAACTATTCCAATGAATAGCAGTCTCTACGCAAAAGATTGCCCTTCAATGTGGTTGAGAAAGAAAAACGACTTAGGGATTACTCTCTAAGTCGTTGTTTTCATTGAAGGGTCCGCCAGGACCTTAAGTAGGACTAAGGATCATAAGCTTGATTCATCAATAGCCTTGATTACTCCTTTTCTGACAGCATCCAGCAATTTTTCATAGTCCTTTTTATTTTGCTTGGCATATTCCATTGCAAATCGACTGACAGCCTCATCGAATACATCTGATTTTCCAAGATATCCTGAAATCATTGCTGCATCACCAGATTTGGCATGAGATCTCGCCAAAGCTAACCCACAATATTGAGCATAACGCTTAAGTCTTAAGGGGGTTACCTCATCAAATGAAAATGAAACTTTCATATCCCTTAATTGACGCACATAAAAGTCTCTACCCTCAGGACCCCTCGCCCAACCCAAAAATATATCGGAAGAGGATTGGGTAAGGCGCTGTCCTACTACCACCCTTTGACCATGATTTATGTATTGACTTTTGCCGGCATAGGGCTCAAGTACAGATGCGCGAGCCTCTTTTGCCTGCAGGAGAAGCGGATGCCCATCAGGTGTCATAAACAAAGCAACAAAGCAGCGTGTGCCAACACTTCCGATGCCGACTACTTTTACGACAAGATCCTCTAAATGATAGTGATCTAGTAAGCACTTGCGATCATCTGGCAAGGACTCTCGATAGACTTTAAGAGCTTGCATTGCATGTGCCTCAAAGTTACTCCTATCCTGGTGGAAAATTAAAGGCGGTTCATCAATTAATCTTTTTCTTCCATCTACTTCAGTAGTGATTTTAGGAAATAAATATTCAGCCACCCTACTCTCGGCTCGCTTAATCAGCTCCTCACGATAAAGCTTGGCTTTCTTATCAGGCGCATTCTTGGCAAATTTAGCTAGATCTAACTGCTCATACCAAAGATTTAATGGGCTCATCTTCGAAAACATTCGAAGATTTTCTCGATACGATTGAACACATAATTTAGCTACTTCTTGAGCTAACTTGTTATCAAGCCCTTTATCCCGTGCTGCCACCACAAAACTGGTAGCCAAACGCTTCACATCCCATTCCCAAGGAGCAGGCAAAGTTTCATCAAAATCATTGATATCAAAAACAAGTTTTCGTTCTGGAGTAGCAAAAGCTCCAAAATTAAGTAAATGACAATCTCCGCATGCCTCAACATAGATTCCGCTATTAGGCGTCCTAGATAGATCATCTGCCATTAAGGCAGCAGATCCCCTAAGAAACGTAAAGGGGCTAACCAACATCCGCCCATAACGAATCGGAATCAGTTCCGCAAGTCGATCTTCATTGGATTTTTCCAAAACCGTATTGGAGTTAAAGCCTTTGGGGCGAGGCTTAATAATTCCATGCGATTCCAGTGGATGGGCTTTACGCAATCCCTTGCCAATAGCAATACTCGCCGCTCGACTCAATAAAGTATCTTTAGGTTGATTAAATTTATTCATTATTTGATTTTGACACTGAAATAAAAAAACGACTTAGGAATTTCTTCCTAAGTCGCTGATATTACTGGTGGGCCCACCAGGACTTGAACCTGGGACCAAAGGATTATGAGTCCTCTGCTCTAACCAACTGAGCTATGGGCCCGTTAGTCTTGGATCAATCTTCCTCGAGGAAGGTCTTGAGTTTGTCGCTACGGCTTGGATGACGCATCTTGCGCAGAGCCTTAGCTTCGATCTGACGAATACGCTCACGTGTAACGTCAAACTGCTTGCCAACCTCTTCGAGAGTGTGGTCAGTGCTCATCTCCACACCAAAGCGCATACGCAATACTTTTGCTTCACGTGGTGTCAATGAATCCAGAACATCTTTCACTACATCACGCATCGAGTCATGCAAGGCAGCTTCTGCTGGAGCCAAAGTATTTCCATCTTCAATGAAGTCACCCAAATGAGAATCTTCGTCATCACCAATTGGTGTCTCCATGGAGATAGGCTCTTTAGCAATCTTCATGATCTTACGAATCTTATCTTCAGGAATCTCCATCTTCAGTGCCAAGGTTGCAGCATCTGGCTCATGACCCGTTTCTTGCAAGATCTGACGGCTGATACGGTTCATCTTGTTGATTGTCTCAATCATGTGCACAGGAATACGGATCGTACGTGCTTGGTCAGCAATAGAGCGAGTAATCGCCTGACGAATCCACCAGGTTGCATAGGTAGAGAACTTATAGCCACGACGGTATTCAAACTTATCTACCGCCTTCATCAAACCGATATTGCCTTCTTGAATTAAGTCCAAGAACTGCAAACCACGGTTGGTGTATTTCTTAGCAATGGAGATTACCAAACGTAAGTTGGCTACAGTCATCTCACGTTTTGCTTCACGAGCGCGCTTCTCACCCGCAATCATTTGCTTGTTCACTTCTTTCAACTCAGGCAAAGGAATCACGACATTCTTCTGAATATCGATCAACTTCTGCTGAAGCTCTTGAATAGCCGGAACATTACGTTGCAAGAGTGCGCTGTATGGTTTGTTCTCTTTGAGTAACTTGTCGGTCCAAGTTAAATTCATGGACATCTTAGGGAAGTCTTTTAATACTTCACCACGATTAACGCCCACTTTATCTACCAATAAGCTAACGATGCCACGCTCGAGCTTCCATACTTGATCTACTTGTGAGCGCATGGTGTCGCATAACTTCTCAACACTCTTAGCCGTCAAACGGAAGCCAAGCAATTCAGCACGAATCGCATCTTGTGCTTTCACATAGGCTGGGCAGTTATAACCTTCTTTATCAAACGCGCGACGCATTTTGTCAGCTTGTGTGCGAACGATTGCAAACTTCTCTAAAGAGATCTGCTTCAATTCTTCTAGTTGCTTAGCATTCGCTGTTGCTGCGCCACCGCCGCCACCGCCGCCTTCATCCTCTTCACCGCCTTCTTCGCCCTCTTCAGCATCTGGGTCGATTTCTGGCTCTTCAGGTCCAAGCTTAATATCTTCTGCGTTTGGATCAACTAAGCCGTCAACGAACTGGTCAATCTCCATCTCGCCAGTAGTAATCTTGTCAACGTTGCTCAGAATCTCGGCAATCGTCACAGGGCAAGCAGCCAAAGCCATCACCATGTCTTTGAGACCAGCTTCAATCTTCTTTGCAATGACGATCTCGCCTTCGCGCGTCAACAAATCTACTGTACCCATCTCACGCATATACATACGTACTGGATCAGTAGTGCGTCCGAATTCTGAATCAACAGTAGATAAAGCCGCTTCCGCCTCTTCTTCCGCTTCTTCTTCAGAAGCTGCAGCAGCTGTATTGTCCGAAAGGATCAGTGTTTCTGCATCAGGAGCTTGTTCGTAAACAGTAATACCAATATCGTTCAGCAGGCTGATCAAAGTCTCTAATGCATCCGCATCAGACAACTCATCAGACATCACATCGTTCATTTCGCCATGGGTTAAGTAACCCTTGGACATACCCATCTTGATCAATGTCTTCAAGCGAGCACGACGTAATTCTTGTTGCTCTTCGCTACCCAACTGTTGTGCTGCAAATTCTTTTAAGAGCGCTTTCTCTTTAGCTTTACGCTCACGCGCTTTTTGGCGATCCGTTAATACTGGCTCTGCATTCTCTGCAGGGGCATCCGCCTTAGCTTTACGGCCACGCTTCTTCTCTTCCTCAACTACTGGAACTTCGATCTCAGCAACAACGGCCTTTTTACCTTTGGTTTCTTTTACTTCTTTAGCTGGCGCCACTTTTGCAGCAGGCGCAGCTTTTGCTTTTTTGACTGGCTCTACCTTAACTTCCGCTTTGGTAGTTTTTGTAGGAGTTTTAGCAACTGGCTTAGCTGGTACTTTGACGGTTGGCTTTGCAGCAGCTTTCACCGGTTTTGCTGGCGCTTTTGCAGGTGCCTTTGCTACTGGCTTTGCTGCAGCTTTTACTGGTTTAGCTGGCGCTTTTGCTTTAGCTACTGGCTTTGCTGGCGCTTTTGCAGGTGCCTTTGCT